>NZ_JBSGCE010000023.1:0-153500 GCF_053601695.1 Nonomuraea sp. NPDC004702 | reverse complement strand
GCCGCGCGGCCCGGGGCGTGGCGCGCGGACGCCACGGGTACGGACCGGAGATGACGATCGACGAGCGGGACGGCGCGGACGTCACGCCCGCCACCGACTGGCTGCTCGGCCCGGTGTCCCGCGAGGAGTTCCTGCGGGACCACCAGGGGCGGCGGCATCTCCTGCTGCGCAGGCGGTCGCCCGGCCACTACCGCGAGCTGTTCTCGCTGGCCCGCCTCGACGAGCTGCTGTCCGGCTCCGGCCTGCACGCCGGGGCCGTGCGCGTGGTCCGCGACGGCCACGCCGACGGCGGCGCGGCCGGGCTGGAGGACCTCTACGCCCGCTACCGCGACGGCTCGACCCTGATCATGCCTTCGGTGCACGAACGGTGGCCGCCGCTGCGGGAGCTGTGCCGGCGGCTGGCGGGCGAGTTCAGCGCGGAGTGCCGGGTCAACGCCTACCTCACCCCGCCGCGGGCGCGCGGCTTCGGCGTCCACCACGACTCCCACGACGTGTTCGTGCTGCAGGTGGCCGGGACCAAACGCTGGCGGATCCACGAGGACGCCCGCCGCGAGTTCGACCTGTGCGAAGGGGACCTGCTCTACCTGCCGCGCGGCCTGCCGCACGAGGCCGCCTCGGCGCAGGGCGCTTCCCTGCACCTGAGCGTCGGCGTCCACCCCCTGACCTGGGCCGACGTGCTGCTGGCCGGGTGCGAGGCGGCCGTCTCCGCCGACCCCGGCTGCCAGGAGCCGCTGCCCTTCGGCTTCGCCCGTACGAGCGGCGGCCGGGCCGCCACCCGGGAGCGCATCCGCGAGCTGACCGCCCGCCTGATGACCGTCCTCACCCCCGAGAGGCTGGCCGACGACGCGGTGGACATGGCGTTGCTCGCCGAGGGCGACCGGCTGGGCGGCCATCTGCTCGACCTCACGGGCCTGGCCGGCCTCGACGCCGGCACCGCCGTCCGGCTCCGCCCCGGCCTGCGCTGGGAGAGCAGACGGGACGCCGGCACGCTGGTCCTCGCCTTCCACGGCAAACGGCTCAGCCTCCCGGCCCGGCACGAGCCGGCCTTCCTGCGCATGGCGGACGGCGAGCCCTTCACCGCGGCCGGCCTGCCGGGGGAGGACGGCCTCGCCCTGGTACGCCGCCTGGTCGAGGAGGGCTTCCTGACCCTGGCGACGTCAGGCTGACCCGGCGGCGCCACCTGTGCCAGGGGCAGCGGGCCTGCGGAAGACGCAGCGCACCACGTGCCAGCGTTTGGGCTCGTCCCTGGCGTCGACGCCGTCGTAGCGGTCCTCGCGCAGGACGACCGGCTCCAGCCGGGGGAACAGCGCGCCGGCCTCGGGGGCGCGCAGGAACGTGCGCCCCGGCCGCCCCGCCCAGGCGTCCTCCGGACCGAAGAACGTGCAGCACAGCACGCCGCCCGCGGCCAGGCCACCGGCCATCGCGGCCGCCACCCGGCGGACGTCGGCTTCGGGCAGGAAGGGCAGGACGTGGATCGCGACCATGAACGAGTAGGCCCCCGCCGCGACCGGCACGTCACGGACGTCGGCGTGCACGACCCGCAGCCGCGGGTGCCGCCAGGCCGCCGCCAGCGCGAGGGTGCAGGGGTCGGTGTCCACGGCCTCGACCGAGAAGCCCAGCTCCAGCAGGAAGCGGGTGTCGTTGAGCGGGCCCGCGCCGAGGTCCAGCGCCCGCCCGCGGACGCCGCCGAGCACGCCCAGCGCCTCGACGACCAGCGCGTTGGGCCCCCGCCCCGCCCGCAGGGAGGCGTAGGTCACGTCCCGCTAGCCGCTCACCTTGAGGATCCGCTGCTCGACCAGCACCTCGGCCAGGGCGACCCGCTCCTGCCCGGTCAGGCCGCCGGGCAGCTCCCGCACGTAGAAGGCGCCGGTGCGGGCCACGAACTCCAGCGCGGGCGAGGCGATCATGTTGGCGGCCACCAGCGGTTCGCCCGACGGGGAGAGCAGCTCGACCTGGTTCCCGTCGCGGCGCGTGGTGAGCAGCCCGGCGCGCTCGTTCACCACGCGGCGGGTCAGCGTGACGGTGCGATGGTCGTACCAGACGTCGGGGAGCGGGCAGCCGAAGAGCTCCTCGTAGCGGTCGCGGAACTCGGCGAACGTGCCCGCCGGGGTCTGCTCGGCGGGCTCGTCCGGCGTGCCGGGGTCGTTGCTCGGGCTGTGGTGGACGTACCGGCCGAAGTAGGTGCGGCAGAACTCGGTGTACAGGTCGGTGAAGAGGATGAAGTGATGCCAGGCGTCGTCGACGCGCGTCGAGTGCATCGTCCAGATCCGCGACCGGTCGACCTGCGTGAGCACCAGGTACTTCTTCGCCTCGGCGAACAGCTCCCCGGCCTCCTCCTCCGTCGCGGCGACGCGCTCCTTGACGAGCCGTTCGAGCAGGTAGGGCGCCTGGTGGTCGAGCGCGGCGAGCGGGGTGTCGGTGATCATGGCGGTTCCCCTACTCCGGCGACGACTTCCTGCGGCAGGACGAGATGCACACGCTGCTGCAGTCGCGGCAGGTCATGCAGGGGCTGTGGCAGTCGGCGCGCTCGGTCTTGACCCGCAGGTGCAGCCGGCCCGTCCGGATCTCCCCGGCGTCCTCGGCGGCCTCCGAGGTCAGCGACGCCTCGGCCGTGCCGGCCTGCCGGCGGACGACCTTGGCGTCCCGGCGTACCCACAACACCTTCGCGCCGAAGAGCAGGATGTCCTCGGGCACGTCCTGGATGTGCAGGACGTCGCTCAGCGGGATGTCGAGGGCCGAGTTCAGATCCTCCAGGCTGGGATACAGCGTGACGCATCCGTCCTGGTACGGCGGGCCCACGTAGCCCCAGAACGTCATGGTGTCCGGAAAACCCTCCTGGAGCAGCTTGACCAGGAGAGGATGCGGCTCGGGCCCTTGCACGGCTTTGCTCATGGCGGCACTCCTCGTTCCCGGCGAGCGTGACATCCAGGACCCGGGAGCGGCGGCGCGCCGCGCCGCCGCTTTGCCGAACCCGGGGCCGCGCCGGGCGGGCTCAGCCGAGGTCGCCCTGCGCCGCGCCCGGCGCGTTCGCCTCGGCGAAGACGCCCACCTGCTCGGACGCCGGTGACGGCGGCTGCTCCATGAGCGCCTGGATCGCGGACCTGCGCTTCTCCAGGCCCACTTCGTCGATGCTGATCCGCCGCCGGTTCCGGCTCTTGTCTTCGGTCATGCTCGGCAACCGTAGTGAGCCGCACGTCAACGCGGGGCAACGGCACCGTCTTGTTTGGGCGCGCTCGCCCCGGCCGGACGGCGTCGCGACCTGGTCTGTTCCGGTTTTCCGCCATCGAGGTCGGCGGCCGGACCCCATGGTGGCCCGCCCCCCGGCTGCCTAGCGTGGACCCTCGTGATCAGTCTGAAGGGTTTGACCAAGCGGTACGGCGACCGGACGGCGGTGGACGACCTGTCGCTGGAGCTCAGACCCGGCGCGGTGACCGGGTTCCTCGGTCCCAACGGCGCGGGGAAGTCCACCACGATGCGGCTCGTCCTCGGGCTCGACCGGCCCTCGGCGGGCACGGCGCTGGTCGGCGGCGTGCCGTACCAGCGGATCAGGAACCCGCTGCGGACGGTCGGCGCGCTGCTCGACGCGCGGGCGCTGCACCCCGGGCGCAGCGGCCGGGCGCACCTGACCGCGCTGGCCCGCAGCAACGGCATCCCCGTGCGGCGGGTGGCCGAGGTGCTGGAGAGCGTCGGCATGGCCGGCGCGGCGAACCGCCGGGCCGGGGCGCTCTCGCTCGGCATGAGCCAGCGGCTCGGCATCGCCGCCGCGCTGCTCGGCGACCCGGCGGTGCTGCTGTTCGACGAGCCCGTCAACGGGCTCGACCCCGACGGCGTGCGGTGGGTGCGCCGGCTCATGCGGTCGCTGGCCGCGGAGGGCCGCACGGTGTTCGTCTCCAGCCATCTGATGAGCGAGATGCAGCTCACGGCCGACCACCTGGTGGTGATCGGCAAGGGCCGGCTGATCGCCGACGCGCCCCTGGCCGAGGTCATCGGGCGCAGCTCGCTGACGGCCGTGCTGGCCCGCACCCCGCACGCCGGGGAGCTGGCCGGACGCCTGCGCGCCGCCGGGATCGCCGCCGAGCGCGTCGCCGAGAACGAGGTCGTCGCCACCGGCGCGCCCGTCGAGCGGGTGGGCGACCTGGCCTACGAGGCCGGGATCAGGCTGCACGGCCTGCGCACCCGGGAGGCGTCCCTGGAGCAGGCCTATCAGGAGCTGACGGAGAGCAGCGTGGAGTACGGGACGACGGAGGCGGGCGCGTGACGGCGGCGTTGTGGCAGGCGGCACGGGCCGAGTGGGACAAGTTGTGGTCGGTCCGGTCCACGTGGTGGTGCCTGGCCGGCGCGGCGGCGCTCATGGTGCTGACCGCCGTGGCCCTGGCCGCCGCCGCGGCCACCGACGCGGTGCGCGAAGGCGTGCCCGGCGCGCGGGTGACGGCGAGCGAGTCCGTGGTGTCGGCCACGTCGTTCGTGCAGTTCGCGCTGGTCGCCCTGGCCATGCTGGCGATCACGTCGGAGTACTCCTCGGGCGGCATCAGGGTCACGCTGCAGGCCACGCCGGTGCGCGGGCTCGTGCTGGCCGCCAAGGCGCTGGTGGTGGCGCCGGTGATGTTCGCCGCCGGGGTGCTGTCGGGGGCGGTGGCGACGGCGGCGGTCTACGTGGTGCTGCAGGCCGACGTGTTCGGCGGGCTGGTCACGCTGCCGTTCGGGGAGGCCGTGCGGGACGTGGCGGGCGCGGGCGTGTTCTTCGCCCTGGTGGCGGTGACGACGCTGGGCGCCGGGGCCGCGATGCGCAGCGCGGCGGGCACGCTGACCGTGGTGTTCATGCTGCTCCTGGGCCTGCCGCTGGTGCTGCTGATGACCGGGAGCCAGGCGGCGCTGGACGCCTCGCTGCGCATGCCGACCTTCGCCGGGCTGGCGTTCATGGGCAGCGTGGACAACCTGACCGGCGGGCCCATCCCGTACTCGGCGGGGGAGGGCCTGGCCTGGCTGCTGGCCTGGGCGGCGGCGGCGCTGGCGGCGGGCTACGCCGTGCTGCGCCGCCGCGACGCCTAGACTTCGGGCCCGTGTCGGACAACTTCGGCCCCATGCCGGACAATCGGGAGAACCCCGGCTCCGGGCTCATGCCGGACAACCGGGAGAACACCGGCAGCCGGGCGGTCAAGGCGTTCGGGCCCATGGACAACCGGGAGAACGCCGGCAGCCGGGCGGTCAAGGCGCTGGTGGGGGTGCTGGCCGGCATGGCGCTCGGCGCGGTCGAGCTGGCCTTCCTCTGCGCGGCCTGGCCCGCCTGGCTGCTCCCGGCCGCGCGCCCCCTGGCCCGGCGCGGCGCGGCGCGGCTCATGGCGCTCGAACGCGCCCGGCTGACCCGGTGGTTGGGCCACCCCGCCCCCACCCGCGACGGCGGCTACGCCTACCTAGCCGCCCGCGCCGCCCTGGGCGTGCTCGGCGGGTACGGCTGCGCCGTCGCCCTGTTCGTCGGCGGCCTGCTGCTGGGCGGCGGGGCGTGGGACCTGATCACCGGCGGCTCGGACCCCGTCCCCGTCGAGCTGCCGGGCGTGCGGCTCGTCACCACCGGCGGCATGCTCGGCCTGACCGGCGGCGTGGCCCTGCTGACGGTGACCGCGCTGCTCGCCCTGGCCGCCGGCGTGCTCGAACGCCGCCTGGCCGCCCACTTCCTCGGCCCCGGCGGCCGGGAGCTCATGCGCCGCCGCATCGCCGAGCTGACCGCGACCCGCTCGGGCATCGTCCGGGCCGTGGACGACGAGCGCCGCCGGATCGAACGCGACCTGCACGACGGCGTCCAGCAGCGCGGCGTGGCCCTGGCCATGCTGCTCGGCCGCGCCCGGCACGGCCGCGACCACGACCGGACCGCCGAGCTGGTCGACCAGGCCTACGCCGAGTCCCGCCGCCTCCTGGACGAGCTGCGCAGCGTCGCCTGGCGCATCTACCCCACCGCCCTGGACGAGCTGGGGATCGAGGCCGCGCTGGCCGGGGTCGCCGAACGCTCCGTCGTGCCGGTCACCGTCCACTACGGGCTGTCGGCCCGGCCCGCCACGGAGATCGAGACCGCCCTGTACTTCGTGACCAGGGAGGCGATCACCAACGCGGTCAAGCACGCCCGCGCCCATGACATCCTGGTCGTGGTGGCCGAGGACGAACGGACGGTGAGCGTGGCGATCTCCGACGACGGCGGAGGCGGCGCCGACCCCGCGGGCGGCGGCCTGTCCGGGCTGGCCCGCCGGGTCCTGGCGCTCGACGGCGCGTTCACCGTGGACAGCCCGCCCGGCGGGCCCACGAAGATCGTCGCCACGCTGCCCAAGGAGCCGCCGTGCGGCTGATCCTGGCCGACGACTCCGTGCTGCTGCGCGAGGGCCTGACCCGGCTGCTCGCCGAGGCCGGGCACGAGGTCGTCGCGGCCGTGGGCGACGCGCCCGCGCTGCTGGCCGCCGTCGCCGATGACCGGCCCGACGTGGCGGTGATCGACGTGCGCATGCCGCCCGGCCACAAGGACGAGGGGCTTCGGGCAGCCCTGGAGATCCGCGCGCGGTGGCCCGAGGTGGGCGTGCTCGTCCTGTCCCAGTACGTCGAGCCCCACTACGCCGCCACCCTGCTGGCCGGGCCCGCCGAGGGGCTCGGCTACCTGCTGAAGGACCGGGTCTCGGAGGTGGCCGACTTCCTCGACTCCCTCGACCGCGTACGCGCCGGCGGCACGGCCTTCGACCCCGAGGTGGTGCGGCGGCTGCTGGCCCGCACCAGCCACGCCGACCCGCTGAGCCGGCTCAGCCCGCGCGAGTCCGAGGTGCTGGCGCACCTGGCCCAGGGGCTGGTCAACGCGGCCATCGCCGAGCGCCTGCACGTCTCGGCGTCCACCGTGGAGAAGCACGTCAACGCCATCATGGAAAAGCTCGACCTGCCGCGCGACACCGGCTACAGCAGGCGGGTGCTGGCGATCCTGCGCTACCTGGAGGGCTGACCCGGGCCGGCGTTCACACGTCGATCACGCGGGGCAGCGCCGGCGGGTTCGGCCGCGGCCGCCACTCGCGCGGATAGCCGAGCGAGACCTCCACGAAGGGCACGCCGTCGTGGTGGGTCAGGCGCGGGATGTGCAGGTGGCCGTACACGACGGCGGCGGCGTCATAGGCGAGGTGCCAGCGGGCGGTGCGCTCGGTGCCGCACCACTGCGCGAACTCCGGATGGGTGAGCACCCGCGTCGGCTCGCGGACCAGCGGATAGTGGTTGACCAGCACGGTCGGCAGCCCCGGCGGCCGGGCGGCCAGCCGCGCCTCGGTGTACTCGACCCGGGCCGCGCACCAGGCGTCCCTGCCGGGGTGGGGGTCGGGGTGGAGCATGACCTCGTCGGTGCAGACGATCCCCGCGTCGTAGGCCGTGCGCAGGGCCTCCTCCTTGGTGGTCGCGCCCTCCGGACGCCAGGTGTAGTCGTACAGGACGAACAGCGGCGCCACGGTGACCGGGCCGCGCGCCCCCTCCCACACCGGGTACGGGTCCTCCGGCGTGAGCACGCCGAGATCGCGGCAGAGCTCCACCAGGTACCGGTAGCGTTCCTCGCCGCGCAGCCGCACCGGGTCGCGGGCCGGCGTCCACAGCTCGTGGTTGCCGGGCGCCCACACCACCCTCGCGAACCGGTCGGCCAGCAGCCGCAACGCCCAGGCGATGTCCGTCGTCAGCTCGCCGACGTCGCCCGCGACGAGCAGCCAGTCGCCGTCCGACCCGGGGCGCAGCTCCTCGACGAACGCGCGGTTGTCGGGATGGTGCACGTGCAGGTCGCTGACGGCGAGCAGGCGGGGAGCGGTGATCACGTCTCGGATCGTACGCCGCCCGCGCCGCGACGTGGCGCGGGGTCCACCGGCAGGTTGATCATCCCGGCGGCGGGTAGGTACGTCACCTGCCCGCACCCGGAAGAGGACCGCCATGACGACCGCGCCGACCCTCGTGCTCTCCGACGGCCGCGCCATGCCGCGCCTGGGCCTCGGCACCTGGCCGATGGACGACCGCCAGGCCCGCCAGGCCGTCGGCCACGCGCTCACGCTCGGCTACCGGCTGATCGACACCGCCGCCAGCTACGGCAACGAGCGCGGCGTGGGCGCGGCGGTCGCCGAGTCGGGCGTGCCGCGCGAGGAGCTGTTCGTCACCACGAAGCTGCGCGGCGCCCAGCACGGCTACGACCTGGCGCTGCGCGGGTTCGAGGAGAGCCGGTCCCGACTCGGCCTCGACCACGTCGACCTCTACCTCATCCACTGGCCGCTGCCCGGCCACGGCCTGTTCGTCGACACCTGGAAGGCGTTCGTCCGGCTGCGCGAGGAGGGGCTGGCCCGCTCGATCGGCGTCTCCAACTTCACCCCGGAGCAGATCGAGCGGGTGGTCGACGCCACCGGCGTGTGGCCCGCGGTCAACCAGGTCGAGCTGCACCCCGGCTTCCCGCAGCCCGGCCTGCTCGCCTGGCTCACCGGGCACGGCGTGGCGACCGAGTCGTGGAGCCCGCTCGGCGCCGGCGGCAAGCTGCTCCACGACCCGGCCGTCACCGAGGTCGCCGCCGCGCACGACCGCACCCCCGCGCAGGTCGTGCTCCGCTGGCACGTGCAGCTCGGCGCCGTGCCGATCCCCAAGTCGGCCGACCCCGGGCGGATGCGCCACAACCTGGAGGTCTTCGACTTCGAGCTGTCGGCCGAGGAGATGGCGCGCATCTCGGCCCTGGGCGGCGGCGGCAGCCGCCTCGGCGGCGACCCCGACCACCACGTGGAGCTGTGACTCCAGGAGCGGCCCCCGGTCAGCGTTCGTAGACGATCCTGCCGTCCACCATCGTCATCGCGACCGGCACCTCGGGCAGGTCGGCCGGGTGCGCGTCCAGCAGGCTGTCGTCGAGCACGCACAGGTCGGCGACCTTGCCCGGCTCCAGCGAGCCCTTCCACGACTCCGCGCCCTCCTGCCAGGCCGGGGTGCTGGTGTAGGCGCGCAGCGCCTGGTCCAGGGCGAGCCGCTGGTCGCGCGCGCCCTCGACGGCCCACCGGGTGGCGGCCGCGGCCACGCCGTGCCGCCAGTCGGGGGTGAGCATGGGGGCGTCGGAGCTGAGGCTGAGCCGTACGCCGGCGGCCAGCGCGTCCCGCACCGGCCAGGCGTGCCCGAGCGCGGCCTGGCCCAGGGCGTCGCGCAGCATGGGGGAGGCGGCGGCGGCGATGCCCGGCTGGGTGGTCAGGCCGATGCCGGCCGCGGCCATCGTCTTGAGGGTGTCCGGATGCAGGACGTCGCCGTGGACGAGGTAGTGGCGCCGCCCGGGGGCTCCGGCCAGGGCGCGGGTGACCGTGCGGGTCGCGCGGCTGCCGGTGGCGTGCACCGCGACCTGGTGCCCGGCCGCGGCGGCGGTCTCGATCATGGTCGTCAGGGCGGTCTCGCGCTCGTCCTCCGAGCCGCCCTCGACCAGCGGGGCGCCGTGCGTGCCGTCCTCGTACGGCTCGTCGCTCCAGGCCGTGCGCATCGGCGGGATGCCGTCGGCGAAGATCTTCACCCCGGCCACCTTGAACCAGCCCGGCACCTCGGCGGGCGGCGTCAGGTCGCGCAGCCCGGCGACCAGGTCGGGCAGTGAGCTGCGCCCGTCCACCTCGGCGAACAGCAGCAACGCGCTCACCCGCGCCTTGAGCTCGCCCCGCGCGGCCATCCCGGCGTACTCGCGCAGGACCTCGACGCCGAAGCGCCCGCCGCCGTCGTGCTCGCAGGGGCCGAGGCCGGGTTCGGTGTAGCTGGTGATGCCCAGGGAGGCCAGCAGGTCGCCGGCGCGCAGGATCGCCGCCCGCCGCTCCTCCTGCTTGCCCAGCCGGGAGTCGGGGACGAGGTCGGCGGCGCCGGTCAGGCGGTCCAGCAGGAGGTCGGGCCAGCGCAGGCCGAGCCACGCGCCGTGCAGGTGGCTGTCGTTGATGCCGGGCAGCACCGATCTGCCGCGCAGGCGCACGACCCGCGTCCCCGGGCCCACCATGGCCTGGACCTGCAGTGGAGTGCCGACCCTGACGATGCGTCCGTCCTTGATCGCGATGCCGGACGCGAGATGGCCGGCCGCGTTCATCGTGTGGACGACGCCGCCGGTCATGACCAGATCCGCCGACCTGTTGTCAGCCGCAGATTTCATATCCGCTCCGCTCTGGACACTCTCATTTCCATCCGCATAACGTACATGGAATCAGATACGATTTCGTGCCGGGAGGTGACGATGCCTCTACCTTTCGAGGCACGGCGCATCATCGATCGGGCCCCTCGCGGACCGGCGCACGCGCCGGCCGCCGCGGCCGACGACCGCCGCCGGAGCCGCTGATGGGCGCTCCCGCGGACGACGTCCTCGACGTACGGGGCCTCAGCGTCTCCAGGGGAGAGGTGCCCATCGTCCATGAGGTCAGCCTCGGCGTCGCGCCCGGCACGGTCACCGTGCTGCTCGGCGCGAACGGCGCGGGCAAGACCACCCTGCTCGACGGCATCGCGGGCCTGGCCCCCGCCGCCGCCGGCACGGTCACCCTCGCCGGCACGCCGCTGACCGGCCTGCCCACCTACCGCCGCGCCCAGGCCGGACTCGGGTACGCCGAGCAGGCCCGCACCGTGTTCCGCACCCTCACGCTGGAGCAGAACCTGCTGGTCTCCGGCGACGGCGACCCGGCCATGGTCTACGACCTCTTCCCCGAGCTGGACCGCAGGCGCTCCCTGCCGGCCGCCAACCTGTCCGGCGGCGAGCAGCAGATGCTCGTCATCGGCCGGGCGCTGATCGCCGGGCCGAAGGTCGTCCTCATCGACGAGATGTCGCTCGGGCTCGCGCCGGTCGTGGTCCGCCGCCTGATGGGCTCGGTGCGGGAGCTGGCCGAGCGGGGCATCGGGGTGCTGCTCGTCGAGCAGTTCGCCAACCTGGCGCTGGAGATCGGCGCCCGCGCGTACGTGCTGCGCAAGGGCCGGGTGGTCTTCGAGGGGCCGTGCGAGGAGCTGCGCGGGGCGCAGGACCGGCTGCACGAGTTCTACTTCGGCGCGGTCACCGACGACGGCCTCGCCCGGGCGGCCGGCACGGAAGGCGGGAGCTGATGAACGCGCTGCTGAGAACCTGGGGTCCCGGCCTGGGGCTGGCCGTCGCGGCGTGCGCGGTGCTGCCCTGGGCGCTGCCGCCGTACTGGATCTACCTGGCGATCGCGGCCGTGGTCAGCGGCGTGCTCATGCAGAGCTACGGCGTGATCGTCGGGCGGGCCGGGGTCATGTCGCTGTGCCAGATGTCGTTCGCGGCGATCGGGGCCTGGGTGGTGCTGCGGCTGAACCTGGCCGACGCGCCCGGCGGCTTCCTGCTGTGGCTGGTGCTCGGCGGCCTGGCGGCCGTGCCGGTGGGCGTCGCGATCGGGCTGCCCGCGCTGCGCATCCGGGGCGTCAACCTCGCCGTCGTCACGCTCGGCTTCGCCGTCTCCACCGACATCGTGCTGAACGCCAACCAGTTCCCCGGCACGACCGAGCTGAAGACGCTCGTCCGGCCGGAGCCGTTCTCCTCCGACGCGGCGTACTTCGTGCTGGCCATGGCCGTGTTCGTGCTGATCGCGATCGGGCTGGCGCTGGTCAACCGGACCAGGATCGGGCGGTCGTGGCTGGAGCTGCGGCACTCCGAGCGGGCGGCGGCGGCGCACGGGATCTCCGTGGCCCGCAGCAAGCTCACGGCCTTCGCCATCAGCGCGTTCATCGCCGGCATCGGGGGCGGGCTGATGGCGGGGCAGCTCGGCCTCGTCGTATCCGGAAATTTCGCGATGATGCAGTCGCTGGCGCTGTTCGCGGTCGCCGTGCTCATCGGGCCGCACAACACCGAGGGCGCCGTCCTGGGCGGCATCTTCGGCGCGGTCATGGCCACCGTCCTGGAGAAGCTGCGCCTGCCGCAGGACCTCGGCGGCATCCTGTTCGGCGTCATGGCGATCTTCGCCCTGCGCAGCGGGGTCAGCCAGACCGACTTCACCCGCGCCCGCAGGCGCGAACGGGCCGCCCGCCCGCTGCTGGAGGCCGCGTCCGGCGCGCCCGCCGAGGAGCCCGCCCCGGTCCCTCCGGCGGCGGGCGAGGGGAACGTGCTGGAGATCCGCGGGCTGAGCGTGCGGTTCGGCCAGGTCGTCGCCCTGGACGGCGTGGACCTGACCGTGCCCGCCCTCGGCGTCTCCGGCCTGATCGGCCCGAACGGCGCCGGCAAGTCCACGCTGATCTCCGCGGTCACCGGCTTCGCCGCCCGCTACGAGGGCTCGGTCGTGCTCGCCGGGCAGCCACTCGACCGGCTCAGCCCGAGCGTCAGGGCCCGGCGCGGGCTGCGCCGCACGTTCCAGACCACCGCCATCGCTCCGGAGCTGACGCAGGAGGAGTACCTGGCGATCGTCGCCGGGCGGCGCCTGCCCCGGCAGGAGGCGGAGGAGGTGCTGCGCTTCTTCGGCTGCCCGCCCGGCGAGGTGCCGGTCTCGATCCTCGACGCGGGCACCAGAAGGCTGCTCGACGTCGCCGCCGCGATCGCCGCCAGGCCGAAGGTCGCGCTGCTCGACGAGCCGGCCGCCGGCCAGTCCGCCGCCGAGTCGCTGCGGCTCGGCCACCGCCTGGCCCAGGTCCCGGCCCGCTTCGGCGTGTCGATCCTGCTGGTGGAGCACGACATGGATCTCGTACGAGCCGCCTGCGGCCAGGTCACGGTGCTGGACTTCGGGCACGTGATCGCCTCGGGGTCGACGCTCGACGTCTTGGACGCACCGGCCGTCAGGGCCGCCTACCTCGGCACCGTCTTGGAGGAGACATCGTGAAACGCGTACTCATGGCCCTGCCCGTCCTCGGCCTGCTGACCGCTCTGACGGCCTGCTCCGGCGGCTCGGGCACCGACGGGCCCATCAAGGTCGGCGCCGTCAACGGCGTCACCGGCCTGTTCCAGACCCCCGAGGTGCCGCAGGCGGTCAAGGCCGTCTTCGAGGAGGTCAACAAGGCCGGCGGGATCAACGGCCGCAAGATCGAGCTGATCAGCAAGGACGACGCGATGAACCCGCAGCGCTCCACGGAGGCGGCGCGCGAGCTGATCGACTCCGAGGAGGTCGTCGCGTTCGTCGGCTCCTCCAGCGCCGTGGACTGCGGGCTCAACCGGGCCACCTACAGCAAGGCGCAGATCGTCTCGATCCCGGCCGTGGGCGTGGACCCGGCCTGCTTCACCAGCCCGAACATCGCCCCGGTCAACCCCGGCCCGTTCAAGCTGCTGACCGCGATGCTCTACTACGCCTCCGAGACGCTCAAGCACGACAAGGTGTGCCTGGCCTTCACCGTGCTGCCGGGCAGCGGCGGCGGCATCGACGCGGCCATCAAGGAGTGGAGCGACATCACCGGCAAGACGCTGGCCGTCAAGGACACCTCGGTCGGGCAGGGCGACCCGACGCCGTACCTGGTCAAGCTCAAGAGCGGCGGCTGCCAGGCGGTCGTCTACAACGCCCAGGTCGGGCCCTGGTTCGCCCAGGCCAAGACCCAGGGCATGCAGGACGTCGACTTCATCCTCATGGCCAACGCCTACACCGACGCCAACGCCGCCCTCATCCCGGCCGGGATGAAGGCCCAGGCGGGCACCGAGTGGCAGCCGTACACCGACGAGACGCTGCCGGGCAACGAGCGGTGGGCGAAGATCGTCAACGACAACAAGATCCAGAAGACCGCGTTCAGCCAGGGCGGGGTGATGGCGGCCGACGTGTTCGTCCAGGTCCTCAAGACGATCAAGGGGGACATCACCCGGGAGTCGGTGACCAAGGCGTTCAAGTCGATGCAGCCCATCACCTACCCCATGGTCGGCACGCCCTGGGTGTTCGGCCCCGGCCAGACGCACAACCCCATCGAGGGCAGCCGCTTCGTCAAGGCCGAGAACGGCAAGTGGACGGTGCTGCCGGAGGGCTTCATCGTCCCGAAGCGGAACGGCTGATGCTCGACTCCGTGGTCGCGGGCCTGACCAGCGGCGGCGTGTACGCGCTGCTCGGGCTCTGCGTGGTCCTGACCTACCGGCTCGTCGCCGTGGTGAACTTCGCGATGGCGGCCGTGGGCGCCATGGGCGCCTTCGTCATGGTCACCCTCACCGACGCCGGCCTGAACGTCTGGCTCGCGCTCCCGCTCGGGGCGCTGGCCGGCGGGCTGGTCTCGGCGCTGCTCGGCCTCGGCCTGGTGCGCTGGTTCGGCGAGCACGACCTGCGCACCAAGGCGGCCGTCACCGTGGCGGTGTTCGTCGCGCTGATGTCGGTCGGGCTGCGCCTGTTCGGCAACAACACCAGCGGCGCGCGGCGCTTCCCGCAGCCGTTCGACGCGCCCGCCTTCACCGTGGGCGAGGTGGTCGTGCCGCAGGCGGTGCTGGTGTCGCTGTCGTTCGCGGTGCTCATCACGGTCGGCGTGGGGCTGCTGCTCGGGCGCACCCGGGTGGGGCTGCGGCTCCAGGCGCTGTCAGAACGACCGGCCACCGCGCAGGTCGTCGGCATCCCCGCGCCCCGGCTCGCGCTGGCCGTCTGGGTGGCGATCGGCGCGGTCAGCACGCTCGTGATCGTCCTGGTCGCGCCGCGGCTCGGCGGCGACTTCTCCACGCTGGGCAACCTGGTCACGACCGCGCTGGCGGTGGCCATGGTGGGGGCGTTCAGCAGCCTGTGGCTGACGCTGGCCGGCGGGCTGCTGCTGGGCTGCCTGGAAGGGGTGACGGCGTCGCTGGAGGCGGTCCAGCAGTACCGCGGGGTGCTGCCGTTCCTGGTGATGGTGGCGTTGTTGTGGTGGCGCAGCCGCCACCAGGTCTGGGACTCGGAGGCGAACGTATGACGGTCAAGGTCCCCCAGCGTCAGATCGGCGCGCACGGCCCCGAGGCGTCGGTGCTGTCGCTGGGGTCCTGGCACACCTACGACCGGATGGACTTCGGCGCGGCCGTCGAGCTGCTGCGGCACGCCGTGGAGATCGGCGTCAACCTGTTCGACGTGGGCGTCTACGGCCTGCCCGGGCAGCGGCCGGTCTTCACCGACGTGCTCTTCTCGGCCATGGTCAGGGCCGCCGGCCTGGCCCGCGAGGACTACCTGCTCTCGGTCAAGCTCTGGCTCGACGACCACCCCGGGCGTCCGCTGCGCGACCAGCTCGAACGCGCGCTGCTGCGGGCCGGCACCGACCACGCCGACCTGGCCGTGGTCGGCGACGTCCACCGGGACGACCTCGACCTGCGCCGCCTGGCCCGCGAGCTGGCCGCGCTGGAGGCCGAGGGGCTGCTCGGCTGCTGGGGGGTCAACAACTGGTCGGCCACCTCGATCCTGACCATCCGCAACCACGCCCGCGACCTCGGCTCGCCGGGGCCGCAACTGGCCCAGCTCAAGTACAACCCGTGCCGCCGCTCGATCCCGGAAGGGGTGCCGTTCTCCGAGGTGTTCGACGCCGGCGTCTCGCTGCAGGCCAGCGACGTGCTCGAAGGCGGGCTGCTGGCCGGCAAGGAGAGGCCCGCCCGGCCGGACTTCCCCGACCCCGGCGGCGTGCGCGCGCGGGCCGCGACGGCCGCCGCCGGGCTGGCCGAGGTGGCGGCCGCGCTGGAGGCGACGCCCGCGCAGGTGTGCGTGGCGTTCTGCCTCACCCATCCGGCGGTGGCCAGCGTGCTGTTCGGCGTCACGAGCACGGCCCAGCTCGCCGACAACGCGGGCGCGCTCGCCCTGCTCGACCGGGTCGGCGCGGCGCGGCTGCGCGAGCTGGCCGCGCCGTTCTGGGCCGACGCCGACACGGTGGACCCCGAAGGCCCCTGACGGCCTCCCGGCCACCCCGGGAGACCGTGCGGGCTCAGCGGGGGGCCTGGACCAGCCCCGCGCCCAGGTCCGCGGCGTCGGCGTCCGGGACGAACACGTCCGTCGCGGCGGTCAGCAGCAACCGGCCGGTGACCGCCGCGGCCCGCGCGCCGTCGCTGCCCGCCCGCAGCTCCTGCCACCACAGCGCCGCCGCCCCGGCCACGTGCGGCGCGGCCATGCTGGTGCCGCTCTTGCTGGTCAGCCCGCCTCCGGTACGGGCCGAGACCACGTCCACGCCCGGCGCGCACACCTGCGGGAAGGTGTTGGAGAACCGCGCGACCGCCAGCCGCCCGGACGGCAGCCGCTGCACCGCGCCCACGGCCATCATGCCCTCGGCGGCCGACGGCAGCTCCGGCCCCACCTCGAAGTCCGGCCGCAGCTCCCGGTGGCTGGCGTTGCCCGTGGCCGCGACGACGATCGTGCCGGCGCCGAACGCCGCCCTGGCCGCGATCATCCGCATCAGCGAGTCGTAGAGCCGCAACGTGGCCCGGTACGACTCCAGCGCGATCGACGTGGCCAGGAACTGCGGCAGCCCGCGCTCCTCCAGCTGCCGCATGGCGGCCGGGAAGTCGATGCCGAGGGACATGGTGATGACGTCGGCGTCGTTCCCGAGCGCCCAGAGCAGGCCCTTGACCGTCGCGGCGGTCGAGCCCTTGCCGTCGTCGCCGAGCACCTTGCCGATCAGCGCCCGTTCGACGCCGGGCGCGACGCCGATGCGCATGCCGTCGACCGGGCGGCCGAAGACGGTGCCGGCGCAGTGGGTGCCGTGGCCGACCTTGTCGCCGCGGCCCGACCCGGTGAAGTCCTCCTCCACCAGCGTCATCCCGGTGAAGGCCGGATGGGTGGCGTCGATGCCGGTGTCGAGGACGGCGACCACCGTCCCCCGCCCCCGTACGGGTGGAGGCGTCGGCGCCCAGCGCCCGCACCCCCCACGTGACCTGCGCGCCCGCCTCCGCCGCCGGCGGCGGGGCCTCGGCGTCCTCGGGCGCGCCCGGGACGGTGGTCGGCATCGGCCGGGCGACCGCGGCCACCGACGGGTCCCGCGCGAGGTCGGCCACCTCGCGCTTGCCGAGCCCGGTGACCTCGACGTGCGGCTCGCTCGGCGTCTCGGCCACGGCGGCGGCCCGCTCGAACGGCGCGGCCATGCGGGTCCTGCTCAGATCGCGCAACACGATGAACTGGTCGGCCATCGTCTTCCCCTCCTGGAAGTAGCCCACCCCTGTGATGTCAGGCGTACTCCTGCCGGGGTCGCCTGGCAACAGCCCGCGGCCGCCGGCCCGCGACGAGCACGGCCACGATCGCCAGCAGCAGCCAGGCCGAGGTCAGGACGATCAGCCAGGTCCATCCGGCGTGGCCGTAGACGGCGCTGCCCGCCGTGCCGCCGGCGCCGCTGCCCAGGTAGTAGCACAGGGTGTAGATCCCGGCGGCGCGACCGCGGGCGGCCGGCGGGGCCTGCGCGGCGACCCACGCGTTGGCCACGGCGTGCGCGGCGAAGAACCCGGCGGTCAGCACGGCGAACCCGGTCACGACCGCGGCCAGGGGGCCGAGCGCGGTCAGCGCCGAGCCGGCGGCCGTCACGGCCAGGGCCGCGACCAGGGCCGCCCGGCGTCCCAGGCGGTCCGCCAGCCGGCCGGCGGCGGCCGAGGAGGCGGTGCCGAGGGCGTAGGAGAGGAACACCAGGGAGGCCACGGCGGGGGAGAGCGACAGCGGCGGCGCGGACAGGCGGAAGGAGGCGGCGTTGTAGAGGGCGACGAACGCGCCGACGCCCAGCGCCCCCACCGTGTACGGCGCCAGCAGCGCCGTCCCGATCCGGCCGCCGCCCCCGGCGCGCGGGGCACGGACGACCGGCGGCGGGGCGGGCAGCGTGCGGGCCGCGTACGCCGAGCAGAGCAGCGACCCGCCGGCCACCACCAGCAGCGCGCCCCGCCACCCCCACGGCCCGGCGGCGAACCCGGCGCCCAGCCGGCCCAGCATCCCGCCCACCGAGTTCCCGGCGATCATCACGCCCACCGCCCCGGCCAGCCTCGTCGCCCCCACCAGATCGGCCAGGTACGCCGCCCCGACCCCGGCGAACCCGGCGACCGCCACCCCCTGCGCCGCCCGCATCGCCACCAGCACGGGGAACGTCGGCGCCAGCGGCAGCGCCAGCCCGATCAGCGCCGAGGCCAGCACGGACCACACGATCATCCGCCGCCGCCCGACGACCTCCGCCAGCGCGGCCAGCGGCAGCACCGCCACCGCCAGCGCCGCCGTGGCCACGCCGACGGCCAGCGACGCGCCGCCGGGGTCGAGCCGGAAGTCGGCGGCCAGCTGCGGCAGGACGGGCTGCGGCGCGTACAGCAGGGCGAAGGAGGAGACGCCGGCCGCCGCCACGGCCGGACCGGCCCGCCGGGTGCCGACTCGTTGAGCTTCGATGACCGCCACGCCTGGAAACGCTAAGCAAGGCTAATAAATACGTCCAATGCGGAAATAGGCGATAATTCATGCTGTGGTGGATGAATACGAGCTCGTGGACGAGCGGCTGGCCGCCGGGCTGGCTCCCACGCTCGCCCTGCTGGCCGCCGTGGGGGAGACCGGGCACGTCACGCGGGCGGCCGAGCTGCTCGGCATGCCGCAGCCCACCGCCAGCCGCCGCCTGGCCGCGCTGGCCGACCTGGTCGGCGCGCCCCTCGTGGTTCCGTACGGGCGGGGCATCCGCCTGACCAGGGCCGGGCGAGTCCTGGCCGCCGCCTCCGGCAAGGCGCTGGCCGTCATGGAGTCGGCCGCCCGCGAGGTGCGCGAGGAGATCGACCCGGGCAGCGGCCGGATCGTGCTCGGGTTCCTGCACCTGCTGGGCCGCACGCTCGTCCCCTCGCTGATCCGGGGCTTCCGCGAGCGTCACCCGGGCGTGCGGTTCAGCCTGGCGCAGGGCTCGCGCCAGGACATGCTGCGTGCGCTCGCCGAGGGCGAGATCGACCTGGTGTTCGTCGCGCCCCTGCCCGACGGCGACCCGGGCCTGTCCGGGCACCCGCTCGCCGACCAGGAGCTGGTGCTGTCCGTGCCGCCCGGCCACCGGTTCGCCGGACGCGCCCGGGTGCGGCCCGCCGAGCTGGCCGGGGAGGAGCTGGTGACGCTCGAACACGGCTACGGCGTCCGCCAGATCACCGACGACCTGTGCGCGGCGGCCGGGTTCACGCCCAGGATCGCCTTCGAGGGGCAGGAGTCGGAGACCGTGCGCGGCCTGGTGGCGGCCGGGCTCGGCGTGGCCGTCCTGCCCCGTCTGACGCCCGCCGAGGGCGTCGTGCAGATCCCGCTGTCGCCCCCGGTGTTCCGGACGATCGGGGCGTGCTGGCCCGCCGGGGCCCGGCTCACGCCCGCCGTGCGCGCCTTCCTGGACCACGTGCGCTCCGGCGCCGCCGACGTCGGCCCGGGGTTGCGGCCCCGCCGACACCCGTCCTCGCAGAAGTAGTTGACGGCTCATCGATTCTGTATGGAGACTTCAGCTGCACACGCCCTTCTGCGGATGGGGACGACCATGCCTGCCGAGTCGTTCAACGCCGGCGTCCATCTCACCGACCGCCTGGTCGAGGCCGGGCACGGCGACCGCGTCGCCGTCGCCGGGCCGCTGGGCGCCATGACGTACGCCCAGCTCGCCACGCACGTCGCCGAGCTGGCCGGCGGGCTGCGGGTGATGGGCGTGCGGCCGGAGGAGCGCGTGCTGCTCGTCCTGCCCGACCGGCCCGAGACGCTGATCACGATCCTGGCCGTGCTGCGGATGGGCGCGGTCGCCGTCCCGGTGCCCGCCCTGTACGACGGGGCCGAGCTGGGCGCGCTGATCCGCGACTCCAGAGCGCGGGTGGTGGTCTCCGCGCCCGAGTTCGAGCCGGCCGTGCAGGAGGCGCTGCTGTCGGCGCCCGAGGTCGTGGCGCTCGTGCTCACCGACGCGGGCCAGGCCCCCGGCCACGTCGCGCGCATCGCCACCGCGACCGGAGCGGGCCCGTCGGCGGCGGTCGAGCCCGGCGTGCCGGTCTGCCTGTGGTCGGACGTGCTGGAGGCCGGCCGGGGCGCGACCGGCGCGTACGACACCTGGCCCGACTCGCCCGCGCTGTGGCTCTACACCGCCGGCACCACCGGCGCGCCCAAGGCGGCCATGCACCGCCACGGCGCGCTGCGCGACGTCCACGAGGCGTACGGGCGGCACGTGCTCGGCGTGCGCCCCGAGGACCGGTGCCTCTCGGCGGCCCGGCTGTTCTCCGCCTACGGGCTCGGCAACTCCCTGGTCCTCCCGCTCGCCGCGGGCGCGACCACGATCCTCGACCCCGCCGCACCCACCCCGGGCGGCGTCGTCGAACGCCTGCTGGCCGAGCGCCCCACCCTGTTCTTCGCTGGCCCGTCGTTCTACGCCGCGCTGCTGGCCGCCGAGGCCCCCAAGGACGCCTTCGCCTCGGTCCGCCTGGCCGTCTCCGCGGGCGAGGCGCTGCCCGCCGAGCTCCACCGCCGCTTCACCGGCCGCTTCGGCGTGGACCTCATCGACGGCCTGGGCTCCGCCGAGTCGCTGCACGTCTTCCTCTCCGGCCGTCCGGGCCGGGCGCGCCCCGCCGGCTCGGGCGCCGTCGTGCCCGGCTACGAGGTGCGTCTCCTGGACGACTCCGGCGCGCCCGTCCCCGACGGCGAGCCCGGCCACCTGTACGTGCGCGGCGACTCGATCGCCACCGGCTACTGGTGCCGCACCGCCGCCACCCGCCAGGCGTTCCAGGGCGAGTGGCTGCGCACCGGCGACACCTGCGCCCGCGACGCCGACGGCTCCTACCGCTTCCTGGGCCGCTCCGGCGACCTGATCAGGACGGGCGGCGCCTGGACGTCACCCCTGGAGGCCGAGGCCCGGCTGCTGGAGCACCCCTCGGTCGCCGAGTGCGCGGTGGTCGCCCACGCCGGCGCCGACGGGCCGGACCGGCCGGTCGCCTGCGTGGTGCCCAGGCCGGGCCGCCCGATCGACGCGGGCGAGCTCATCGCGTTCTGCCGCGAGGGCCTGGCCGCCGACCGGCTCCCGCACGAGGTGCTGGTCCTGGACGAACTGCCCAGAACGGCGACGGGGACGGTCCAGCGCGCGGTCCTCCGGCAACTGGCCGCCGACCTGCTCGGCAAGTGACCGGCGCGGGCTCTCAGAAGGCGTCGCGCAGTTCGCGTTTGAGCACCTTGCCGGAGGCGTTCTTCGGCAGCGCGTCCACGAACACCACGTTCTTGGGCGTCTTGAAGGAGGCCAGCCGCTCGCGCAGGAACGCGTTCAGCTCGGCGGCGGTCAGCGCCGCGCCCTCGCGCAGCACCACGGCGGCCGTCACCGCCTCGATCCACCGCTCGTCCGGGACGCCGAACACGGCCGCCTCGGCGACCGCCGGATGCTGGTAGATGACCTCCTCCACCTCGCGGCTCGCCACGTTCTCGCCGCCGGACTTGATCATGTCCTTCTTCCGGTCGACCACCGACAGGTAGCCGTCGGCGTCCATGACGCCGAGGTCGCCGCTGTGGAACCAGCCGCCGCGGAACGCCTCGGCGGTCTTGTCGGGGTCGTTCCAGTAGCCGAGCATGGCGTGCGGGCTGCGGTGGACGATCTCGCCGACCACGCCCGGCGCCACCGGCCGGTCCTCGTCGTCGACGATCCTGGTCTCGACGTTGAGCGCGGGCCGCCCGGCCGAGCCCAGCCGGGTCAGCTGCTCCTCGGGCCGCAGGATGGTGGCCAGCGGCGCCATCTCGGTCTGGCCGTAGAAGTTGAACAGGCGCACGTCCGGCAGCCGGGCCGAGATCTCCTTCAGCACCTCGACCGGCATGATCGAGGCGCCGTAGTAGCCCTTGCGCAGCGAGGACAGGTCACGGCGGTCGAAGTCGGGGTGGCGCAGCAGGGCGATCCACACCGTGGGCGGGCAGAACAGCTTGGTCGCGCGCTCGCCCTCGATGGTGGCCAGGATCGAGGCCGGGTCGGCGCCCGGCAGGATGAGGTTGGTGGCGCCCAGGTAGATGCCGGGCGTCAGGAAGCAGTGGAGCTGGGCGCAGTGGTAGAGGGGCAGCGCGTGCACCTCGACGTCGTCGGAGCTCATCTCGCCGTCGACGACGCAGCTCACGTACTGGGCCAGCAGGCTCCCGCTGGACAGCGTGGCGCCCTTGGGCCGGGACTCGGTGCCGCTGGTGTACATGAGCTGGATCGGGTCGTCGGCGGCGATCTCCACCTGCGGCTCGGCGTCGTCGCCGCGCCAGGTGGAGAAGGACTCCCAGCCCTCGGCCGCGCCGATCACGCCGCGCACCCGCACGGCGGGCCCGGCCGCGGCCTCGGCCACCGGCAGCAGCGCCTCCTCCGCCAGCATCCCCGTCGCGCCGGAGTGCTCCAGGATGTAGGCCACCTCGCGCGGCCCGAGCATGAAGTTGATCGGCACGGAGATCGCGCCCAGCCGGGCCAGCGCGAAGTAGGCCACCACGAAGGCATGGTTGTTATGGCTGAACAGGGCGAACCGGTCGCCCTTGGCCACGCCGCGCGCCGCCAGCGCGTTGGCCGTGCGGTTGACCTCAAGGTCGAGATCGGCGTAGCTCTGGCGGACGTTGCCGTAGATCACGGCGGTCTTGGCGGGGAACCTGGCGGCCGAGCGCCGCAGGAGGTCGCCGATCGTGTGCTGGCGCGTGGTCATGCTGGGCACCCCCATGCCGAATGATGTTCGGCGATCGTACCCGACGAAGGAGGCGCCCGCCGACCCCCGGCGGACGCCTCCTCGGGCTCACCCTGGCTGGGTGACGCCGTTGACCTTCAGCGTGTACGGCGCGTACTGCTGGACCTGCTCGGTCGGCTCGTCATAGGCCACGATCGCGACCACCGACGGGAAGACCGCGAACGGCGCGAGCTGCAGCCGGTTGAGGCTGATCGAGCCCTTGCCGTCGAACTGGGCCTGCAGCACCACCGAGTGCCGCTCGTCCAGGCCGACCAGTCGCACGTTCCAGTTGCTGACCGGCGTCGGGGAGATCTCGGTCGGGGAGTCGAACGGCTCCAGGCTGGCCCCGTCGCTCACCGCCGTGGCGCCCACCGTGACGTCGTCGATCTTCCAGCCGCCCTCGTTGACCCCGCCGTCGCTGACGTACTGGAAGCCGACGAGGATCTCCTTGCCCGCGTAGGCGGACAGGCTGTAGGTGTGCGGCTGGAACCCGGTGGTGGTGCCGTTGACGGCCGGGCCGAGCGGGCCGGCCACCGTCTTGTCACCGGGGATCGCGGTGTAGGTCTTGCCGCCGTCCGCGGAGACGATCACGTAGCCGTAGTCGAAGCCGGACTCCGCGCCGTACTTGGCGAGGAAGCGCAGCGTCGGGTCGGCGGCCGGGACCGTCACCTTGGTCACCGCGGCGACGTTGAGGTTGCTGGCGTTGCCCGACCACAGCACCGGGTTGCCCGCGCGGTCGGGGTCGTCGGAGACGACCGTCCAGGCCAGCGGGATCGGCGGCAGCGTCTTGGCGCCCTGGAAGGACAGCGAGGTCGGCGCCGCGCCGCCCGGCTTGCGGATCTGCACGTAGTCGGCGCCGTTCGGGGCCGCCCCCGGAGTGTTGTACGCGGCCGGGTTGGCGAGGTTGACCGTGGAGTTCAGGCTCGCGGTCGTCACCCGCTTCTTCGGCACGCCCAGCACCACGCCGCGGCTGCCCACGACCTTGTCCACCAGCACCATCGTCTGGTAATCGTGCAGCACCTGGTACAGGTCCGTGCTGCCGAGCGCCGCCTTGACGCTGGCCAGGCCCTGCAGGGAGCCGTCACGGTGCAGCTTGGACAGGAAGTCCGCGCCGTACCGGTCGTACAGGAACAACATGAACGAGTACGCGTTGCCGTAGTCGGCCAGCACCGCGTCCGGGTTGCCGCCGTCGCCCCACAGGTTGAGCGAGTTCTGCGGGCCGCCGCAGTTGCGCGGGTTCGGGTTGTACGGCGTCTGGACGATGCCGAAGCCCTGGAAGCAGTTGATGTGGTTGTCGAAGCCCTTCTCGAACACCGTCGCCTTGGGGTTGCCGTAACCCGTCACCGAGATCGCGAAGTCCGACAGGCCCTCGTTCATCCAGGTGGTCTCAAGCGGGTCGGTGTAGTAGTGCAGCAGGTGCTGCCACTCGTGGGCGAAGACGCCCTCGTACTGGAAGGGCCGGGCCGAGCGCGAGGTGCACACGTCGGAGGTCGGGTCGTCCGGCGGGTTCGCGCCGGTCCTGTGCAGCCAGTCGAACGCGTCGATCGTCATCACGTTGCGGTCGAGCAGCTCGTTGTACTGCGAGGAGAAGAAGCCCGCGATGTACGTGGTCGCGGCCGGGAAGGTGTAGTAGTTGTCGTCCCGGACGTTGTCGATCAGCGTCACCGTGCGGTCGCCGGCACCGGTGTAGACGCCGCCGTTGCCGTTGGCGTCGGGGCCGAGCACGGCGTTCGTGCCGTCCCGGTCCGGCGGCGTGCTGAAGGTCGCGGTCTCCTTCGGGTACATGTTCGTGTCGAACTGCTGCACCAGGTTCGTGACCTGGGCGTCGGTGATCTCCGTCGTCCCGGGCACCTGCATCCGGCAGTCGCCGGCCGGGAAGGCCAGGTCGTTGGCGACCCAGACCTCGATCTTGTCGCCGACGCCGCGCAGCGTGTAGTCCTTGCGGTACAGGCGGCCGTTGTAGTCGTCCGTGGCCAGCCACTGCCGTACGGTGCCGACCGGCGGCGTCTCGGCGGCGGCCTTGGCCGTGGCCTTGCGGGCCTCGTACTTCGCGGGGACCTTGACGGGCTTGCCGTCGAGGGTGAAGTCCTTGCGGGTGAGCTCCTTGACGTCGCTCGGCGGCGCGGCCGTGGCGGCCGCCTGCGGGGACTCGGCCGACGCGGGTATCGCGGTCAGCGTGGGCAGTAAGAGAAGTGCGGCAGCGATTCCGATGATTCGGGTGCGCGCCATTGAACCCCCTAGGTATGGGTGTTGCCCGGATGGAACAGGGGTGACATCCGGTAATTACCGGAACCGAATTGGCGCGCGCAATGGGGGCATTTGCCAACAAAACGCGGTGGAATTGGCGATCAAACCAGAACGGCCAGCCGCCGGTACGACTCCAGCCGCCGCTCCAGGTCGTAGGTGTTCATCGTGACCAGCACCTCGTCGGCGCCGGTGGCCGCCACCAGTGAGCCCAGCGCGACCGCCACCTCCGGCGCGGTGCCGTGGATCTGCCCCTTCAGCGCCTCCGCCAGCAGCGCCCGCTCCCGCCCGGTCAGCTCCAGCCGGGCGACCTCCTCGGCCGGCACCAGCGGCGGGAACGCGCCGCTGGTGCGCGAGCGCGCCGTGGACCACGCCTCCGGCAGCTGGAGCTGCGCCGCCTCCTCGCGGGTCGCGCCGACCGCGACGCTGACCGCCGCCATCACGTACGGCCGCGCCGCCCACTCCGAGGGCCGGAACCCCGCCCGGTAACGCGCCGCCGCCTCCACCGCCCGCGGCCCGGCCCCGATCACCATGGGCAGCCCGAGCTCCGCCGCCAGATCCGCCCCCGACCCCATGGCCAGCACGAACACCTGCGGCCGCAGCCCCTCGGCCGGGACGGCGTGCACGCCCGGATGCGCCCGCTGCCCGCCGGTGAAGTACCCCAGCAACTCACCGACCCGGTCGCCGAACCCGTCCGCGGCCTCCTTGCCGTGCCCGAGCGCCCGCCGGACGCCGCCCGTGAACCCCACCGAACGCCCGAGCCCCATGTCGATCCGCCCCGGGTGCAGCGACTCCAGCACGCCGAACTGCTCGGCCACCACCAGCGGCCGGTGGTTGGGCAGCATCACGCCGCCGGTGCCCACCCGGATCCGCCCGGTCGCCGCCGCGACGGCCGCGGCCAGCACGGTCGGCGCCGCCCCCGCCACGCCGGGCACGCTGTGGTGCTCGGCCACCCAGAACCGGTGGTAGCCCAGCTCCTCGGCCTGCCGGGCGAACGCGACGGTGTCCCGCAGCGCGGTGGCCGCGTCGGAGCCCCGGCGCAGGAGCGAACGGTCGAGAATCGAATACAGGGTCACGCCTGCGTGCAACACCGCACGCCCCGGGATCAATCCAGCGGGTCCCACGGGACGGCGTCGTAGCAGGAGAGCAGCCGGGCCAGCGTCGGGCCGTCCTGCCGCAGCGGGACGCCGTCGACCTCGCCGACCGGGACCACGCCGTGGGAGTTGCACAGGAACACCAGGTCGAAGCCCGGCAGGTCGGCGACCCGCAGCGGGCGGCGCTCCTGGGGCACGTCGATGTCCTCCAGCAGGCCCATGGCGGTGCCGTGCAGCATCGGCGCGTCCGGCCACACCAGGCGCCCGCCGGACCAGCAGCCGACGTTCGTGATCGCGCCCTCGCTGATCAGGCCGTCGGCGGTGGTCAGCAGCGCCTCGTCGAAGCCCAGGGGCGCGACCGTCCGCCGCAGGTGCGCCTGGGCGAACCCGGCCGCCTTCTTGATGTGCGGCAGGTAACGCTGGTAGAGGACCGCCGTGACGCGCTGGGGGCGGGTGGAGACCTCGGTGGGCGGGGCGGCCGTGGCCACGACGCGCGGGCGGCCGTCGTGCTCGACGACGTAGACCCGCACGCCCGCGTCGCGCAGGTCGTCGCCGAGCACGGCCCGGATCGAGCCGAGCACCGCCGCCGGGTCGAGCCGGGCGCCGAACAGCTCCAGGTTGGCCGCCGCCAGCCGCTCCAGGTGCAGGGCCAGGCCGCGGGTGCGCCGGTCTCTGACCTGCATGGCGGTGAAGTGCCCGTAGCGGGCCTCCAGCGCGAAGCGCGCGTCGGCGTCCACCGGCCTGCCCTCGACCACCGCTCGTACGATCATGCGTCCAGCATGTCCTGTCCGCCGGCCCCCGCGCGCATGATCGTGAAGGGCGCCAGCTCGCCGAGCCCCCGCACCGACAGCCGGTCGACCGCGCGCAGCAGGAAGGCCCGGTCGCCCTCCAGCTCCTCGGCCATCTCGGGGTCGGCCAGGATCGTTCCCGGCAGGGAGAGCGCGGTGAGCCGGCTGGCCAGGTTGACGGTGGTGCCGAACACGTCGCCCATGCGCCAGATCACCGGCCCGGCGGCCAGGCCCACCCGCAGCTCGGGCATGTCCCGGCCGCGGTGGGTCTCCACCAGGCGCAGCGCGATCTCGGCCGCCACGTGCGCCTTGTCGGCCACGAACAGCACCGAGTCGCCGAGCGTCTTGACCACCCGCCCGCCCGAGGACGTGACCACGTCGGCCGAGCGGCCCTCGAACCTGTCGACCAGCCGGGCCAGCTCGGTCGCCGTGATCTGCCGGCTGAGCCGGGTGAAGGCCACCAGGTCGGCGAACCCCACCGCCATGCGCACGGCGCTCATGTCCTGGTCGGCCAGCCGGCCCGCGGCGGCGGCGAGCTGCCGCTGCCAGGCGTAGACCAGCAGCCGCGCCAGGTCGGGCACCACCCGCTCGGCCCGCCGCCGCCAGGCCCGCGGGCGTTCGGCCAGCGGCACGCCCGCCTGGTCGAGCGCCTCGGCGCCCAGCTCGGCCTGCGACTCGGCGAGCCGGGCCGTCGCCCGCCCGATCGAGCGGGCCATCAGCAGCATGTGCTCCTCGTCGTAGGCGCCGGAGCTGACCATCGAGAGCATGGTGCGCAGCGCCTCGACGTCGGAGTCGGTGAACTCGACCGCGTCGTCGGCCACATTGGCGAACCCCAGCGCCCGCCACAACCGCCGCGCCCGGTAGACCGGGACCCCGGCCATGTGGGCCACCTGGTGGCTGGTGTAGCGGCGCGGCGCGCGCAGGAACGCCTCCGCCACCCCGTCCCCGTCCTCGCGTGACACGCGTGCAACATAACACCCTGTGGCGGGCGTCACTCCAGGAGGGCGCGCAGGGCGGGCCGCTCGGCGTCGGGCAGGTGGACGGCGTAGTAGTCGTACATGGACCGGCGCAGCAGGCGCGCGGCGGTGGCTCCGTCGCCGGCGCGCACGGCGGCCAGCACCTCCTCGTGGTGCCGGATGCTGCGCCGCATCAGCGACTCGCGGTCGGGCGCGTCGGCGATCTTCCCGGCGATCAGCCCCAGCACGACCGAGCGGACCACGTCGGTGCAGACCTGGATCAGCGTGTTGCCGCTGGCCGCCACGACGACGTCATGGAAGGCCACGTCGGCGGCGCTGAAGGCGTCGTGGTCGGAGGCGGAGGCGGTGGCGGAGGCGGAGGCGGAGGCGGTGGCGGCGGGCGCGGCGGCGCGCATGGCGGCGCGCATGCCGGCGATGGCCGCCTCCATCTCGGCGAGCTGCTCCTCGGTGCGCAGCCGCGCGGCCAGCAGCACGGCCGAGGAGTCGAGCACCATCCTGAACTGCACCAGCTCGGCCAGCGACAGCTCGGCCACCCGCGCCAGCGTGGTCATCGACTTGTGTAAGGCGGCGGGGGAGAACGGCAGCACCTCCGCGCCGTTGGGATCGCCCGGCCGGGACCGCACCAGGCCGCGCGCCTGGAGCACGCGCAGCGCCTCCCGCACCGTGGAGCGCCCGACGGAGAACTGCACCATCAGCTCGCGCTCGCTCGGCAGCCGCGCCCCCGGCCCGAGAGCCCCGCTCTCGATGGCCTCCTCGACCTGTTCCACGACCCGCTCGTAAGCGCGTACGGCCCGCACCGGCTCGAACCGTGCACCCATCGGAAGCCCCCTTGACCCGAGCCGTCACGGACTGGCAATGTGCGTAGCCTACTGGTCAGACCAGTGCACTAGCCAGGAGGCTGTAAGACATGAGGCGAATCGGAATCTGGATCGCCGTGGGCGGTCTCCTGCTGGTCACAGCCGCCTGTGGCGGCGGTTCCGGCTCGGGCGGTTCCGGCACCGCGGGCACCCCCAAGGCCCAGTCCCTGTCCGTAGGGTTCGTGGCCGAGCCGGCCAACCTCGACTTCACCGCCACCGAGGGCGCGGCCATCCCGCAGGCGTTGCTGGTCAACGTCTACGAGGGCCTGGTCAAGCTCGACCAGGACGGCTCGATCAAGCCGCTGCTGGCCGAGAAGTGGTCGGTCTCCGACGACCGGAAGACCTACACCTTCACCCTGCGCAAGGGCGTCACGTTCAGCAGCGGGGCGCCGTTCACGGCCGACGACGTGGTGTTCTCGCTCGACCGGGTCAGGAGCGACTGGAAGCTCAAGATCAAGGCGCAGCTCGACGTCATCGACAAGGTGACCAAGACCGACGACGCCACCGCCGTCGTCACCCTCAAGCGGCCGAGCAACGGCTTCCTCTACGCCCTGGCCACCCGCCTCGGCGCCATGTTCAGCCGCACCGGCGTGGCCGACCTGGCCAACAAGCCCGTCGGCACCGGGCCGTACACGCTGGGGGCGTGGAAGCGCGGCGAGTCGATCCAGCTCGCCGCCAACCCCTCGTACTGGGGCGCCAAGCCGGCGCTGTCGGCGATCACGCTGAAGTACTTCAAGGACGCCACGGCGATGAACAACGCGCTGCTGACCGGCGGCATCGATGTCATCTCCGCCGTGCAGGCCCCCGAGTCGCTTCAGCAGTTCGCCGACCCGAACCGGTTCCAGACGGTCGAGGGCACCACCAACGGCGAGGTCGTGCTGTCGATGAACAACGCCCGGCCGCCGTTCGACGACGTCAAGGCCCGCCAGGCCGTCCGGTACGCCATCGACCACAAGGCGCTGCTGGACACCGCGTGGGCCGGGCGCGGCCAGCTCATCGGCTCGATGGTGCCGCCCACCGACCCCTGGTACGAGGACCGCACCGGCGACTACCCCCACGACCCGGCCAAGGCCAAGGAACTGCTGGGCGGCAGGACGCTGACGGTCAAGATGCGCATCCCCAACCTGCCGTACGCGGTGGCCAGTGCGCAGGTCGTGAAGTCGCAGCTGGCCCAGGTGGGCATCACGGCCGACATCGAGCCGCTGGAGTTCCCGGCCCGCTGGCTGGACGTGGTGTTCAAGCAGGGCGACTACGACCTGTCCATCATCAACCACGTCGAACCCCGCGACATGGGGATTTTTGCCGATAAATCGTATTACTTCCACTATGACAACCCCGAGTTCGGCAAACTCCTCGCCTCCGCCGACGCCGGCACCGAGCAGCAGCAGACCGACGACCTGAAGAAGGCCGCCAAGCTGCTCTCCGACGACGCCGCCGCCGACTGGCTGTTCCTGTTCCCCAACCTGATCGTGGCGAAGAAGGGCGTCACCGGGCTGCCGAAGAACGCCATCGCGGAGTCCTTCGACTTCACCGGTCTCGCCAAGCAGTGACGCTCTACCTGCTCAAACGGCTGGCGGTGCTGATCGTGAGCGCCGCCGTCGCCGCCGTCGCGGTGTTCGCGTCCATGGCGCTGCTGCCCGGCGACCCGGCCGAGATCGCGCTCGGCGTCAACGCCACCCCCGACGCGGTCGCCGCGCTGCGCCGCCAGTTCGGCACCGACCGCCCGCCGGCCGTGCAGTTCCTCGACTGGATCGGCGGGCTGGCCCACGGCGACTTCGGCGTCTCCTACGTCACCAGCTCGCCCATCGGCCCGCAGATCGGCGAGCGGCTCGGCGTGACGGCCGTGCTGGTGCTCGGCGGCATGGTGCTGGCGCTGGCCGTCGCGGTGCCGCTCGGCACGTTCGCCGCCGTGCACCACCGCAACCCGCTCGGCGCCGCGATCAGCGCGGCCAGCCAGCTCGGCATCGCCGTCCCCGCCTTCCTCGCGGGCATCCTGCTGGTGTTCGTGTTCGCGGTGAAGGCCCAGGCCCTGCCCTCCGGCGGGTACGTCCCGATCGCCGACAGCCCGCAGGAGTGGCTGCGCTCGCTGCTGCTGCCGTGGTTGTCGCTCGGGCTCGTCCAGGGCGCCGTGCTCACCCGGTACGTGCGCAGCGCCGTCCTCGACGTCATGCGCGAGGACTACCTGCGCACCGCCCGCGCCAAGGGCCGCGGCAGCACCGGCGCCCTGTGGCGGCACGGCCTGCGCAACGCCTCGATCCCCGTGGTCACCGTGCTCGGCCTGCAACTGGCCACCCTGCTGGTCGGGGCGGTCGTGGTCGAGCGGGTCTTCGTCCTGCCCGGGCTCGGCGACCTGCTGCTCAACGGCGTCGCCGGGCGCGACCTGCTGCTCGTCCAGGGTGTGGTGATGGTGCTGGTGGCCGCGGTCCTGCTGATCAACTTCGTGGTGGACGTCGCCTACCGCCTGCTCGACCCGAGGCTGCGATGAAGGGCCGCGCGAACGCCGCGCTGCTGACCGGCGGCGCGCTGGTCGGGCTGGTCACGCTGGCCGCGCTGGTCTCGTTCGTCTGGACGCCGCACGACCCGACCCTCGTCGACGCCGCCCGCAAGCTGCGCGACCCCGGCGGCGGCTACCTGCTGGGCGCCGACAAGTTCGGCCGCGACACCCTCAGCCAGCTCATGGTCGGCGCGCGCACCACCCTCTACGTCGGCGTGGTGGCCGTCGGGATCGCCGCCGTCCTCGGCGTGCCGCTCGGCGTGGTCGCCGGGATGACGCCGCGCGGCTGGCTGTCGGAGCTGATCATGCGGGTCAACGACCTGGTGTTCGCCTTCCCCGCGCTGCTGCTGGCCGTCATGCTGGGCGCGGTCTACGGAGCCGGCACGCTCACCGCGATGATCGCGATCGGGGTGGCCACCGTGCCCGCGTTCGCGCGGGTGGCCCGCGCCGCGACGCTCCAGGTCATGGTGACCGACTACATCCTGGCCGCGCGCGCCGCGGGCCGCCGCCGGGGCGCGATCGCCGTGCGGCACGTGCTGCCGAACATCGGGTCCGTGCTGATCGTGCAGGCGTCGGTGTCGTTCGCGATCGCGATCCTGGCCGAGGCGGCGCTGTCGTTCCTCGGGTTCGGCACCCGGCCGCCGACCCCGTCCTGGGGGCGCATGTTGCAGGAGTCGCAGGAGCTGCTGTTCTCCACCCCGCGTCTCGCGCTGTGGCCGGGCCTGGCGATCGCGCTCGCCGTCCTCGGGTTCAACCTGCTCGGCGACGGGCTGCGCGACCACCTCGATCCGAAGCTCAGGAGGGTCCGTGCTGACGGTTGAGGGGCTTTGCGTACGGGCCGGCGCGGTGGGGCTCGTGCACGACGTGTCGTTCGCGATCGGGCCCGGCGAGCGGGTCGGGCTGATCGGCGAGTCCGGGTCCGGCAAGTCGCTGACCGCGCTGTCGCTCATGGGCCTGCTGCCCGAGGGCGTCACCGCCGCCGGCACGGCCAGGCTCGGGGGACGCGACCTGGTCGGCGTGCCCGAGAAGCGGCTGAAGGACCTGCGCGGGCGCGAGGTGTCCATGGTCTTCCAGGAGCCGATGACCGCGCTCAACCCGCTCATGCGCGTCGGCGCGCAGGTCGCCGAGGCCATGACCCTGCACGGCGTCCCCCGCGCCGAGGCCGGGCGGCGCGCGCTCGCGCTGCTGGACCGCGTCCGGCTCCCCGAACCCGGGCAGATCGCCCGCGCCTACCCGCACCAGCTCTCCGGCGGCCAGCGCCAGCGCGTCATGCTCGCCATCGCCCTGGCCAACGAGCCGGGGCTGCTCGTCTGCGACGAGCCGACCACCGCGCTCGACGTCACCGTGCAGAAGCAGATGCTGGAGCTGATCGCCGAGGTCGCCCCCGCGCTGCTGTTCATCACCCACGACCTGGCGGTGGTGGCCTCCGTCTGCGAGCGGGTGATCGTCATGTACGGCGGCCGCGTCGTCGAGACCGGGCCCATCCGCGAGGTCTTCACCCGCCCCCGCCACCGTTACACCGAGGGCCTGCTGGCCGCCTCCCGGCTCACGCCGCGCGGCACCAGGCTGCCGACCATCAAGGGCAGCGTGCCGCCCGCGGGCGCCTTCCCCGAGGGCTGCGTGTTCCGCAACCGCTGCCCGCACGCCACCCCGCGGTGCGAGACCCCGCCGGCGCTGACAGGAGACGGCCATGCCCACGCATGCTGGCACCCCACCGAATGAGCCCTCTGGCGACGTGCTGATCGAGGCGCGCCGTCTCAGCCGCGTCTACCACCGCCCGCGCACCTCGCTCACCAGGCCGGGCGCGCCCGTCCACGCCCTGCGGGAGGTGTCGCTGACCGTCCGCCGCGGCGAGCGGTTCGGCATCGTCGGCGAGTCCGGCTCCGGCAAGTCCACGCTGCTGCGCCTGCTGTGCGGCCTGGACCGGCCCACCGGCGGGTCCGTCGTCTTCGACGGGCGGGAGATCACCGGCCTGCCGGAGCGGCGGCTGCGCTTCCTGCGGGAGAACCTGCAGATCGTCTTCCAGGACCCGATGAGCTCGCTCGACCCGCGCATGCGCGTGCGGGACCTGGTGGCCGAGCCGCTGGTCGCGCTCGGCCTGCCGGTCGGCGGCCGGGTGGCCGAGCTGCTGGCGGAGGTCGGCCTGCCCGCCTCGGCCGCCGACCGCTACCCCCATCAGTTCTCCGGCGGTCAGCGGCAGCGCATCGCCATCGCCCGCGCGCTCGCGCCCCGGCCGAAGGTGCTGGTCGCCGACGAGCCCGTCAGCGCCCTCGACGTGTCCGTCCGCGGCCAGATCCTCAACCTGCTCGCCGACCTGGTGGACGAGCTGGGCCTCACGCTCGTGTTCGTCTCGCACGACCTGTCGGTGGTCCGGCACGTGTGCGAGACCGTGGCCGTCATGAGCGGCGGCGAGATCGTCGAGACCGGCCCGGTGGACGACGTCTGGGCCGCGCCGCGCCACCCGTACACGCGTGACCTGCTGCAGGCCGTACCGACCCTGGAGGGATTGTTGTGATCGAGGTCGACGAGCGGGGAGTCGTGGAGTTCACGCAGGCCCTGGTGCGCATCCCCAGCACCAACGACCCCGCGCGCGGGCGCACCGAGCGGCCCGCCGCCGAGCTGGTCGAGGCCAGGATGCGCGAGTGGGGCTGGGACCCGGTCGTGAGCGAGGCCGCCGCCGGGCGGCCCAACGTCGTCGCGGTGGTCGAGGGCGGCGGCGGCGACGGGCCGACGCTGATGTTCGAGGGCCACACCGACGTCGTGACCGAGGGCGACCTGTCCACCTGGACCGTCGACCCGTTCGGCGGCGAGATCCGCGACGGGCGGCTGTGGGGCCGGGGCAGCGCCGACATGAAGTCCGGCCTGGCCGCCACCCTCTACGCCACCCGCGCGCTCCAGCTCGCCGGCCCGTTCCCCGGCCGGATCAAGGTGTGCGCGCTGGCCGACGAGGAGGGTCTGATGATCGGCGCCCACCACTTCGTCGCCTCCGGCCTGGCCGACGGCGTGGACGGCGCGATCGTCGCCGAGCCCGAGGCCGGGGAGATCTGCGCGGTGGCCAAGGGCGCGCTGCGGCTGCGCGTCGACCTCACCGGCAAGATGGCCCACGGCGCGATGCCGCAGCACGGCCGCAACCCCGTCCAGGCGGTCGGCACGCTGCTGGTCGCCCTGCGCGGCCTCCAGCGGGAGCTCCAGGAACGGCATCCGGCCCACGAGCACCTCGGCGAGGTGTACGTCACCCCGACCGTGGTCCGGGCGGGCAGCGAGGAGCAGGTCAACGTCATCCCCGCCACGGCGTCCGTCTTCGTCGACGTGCGCACGATCCCCGGGCTGGAGCACAAGGTCGTGGCCGACCGGGTGGCCGCCCTCGCCGCGGCCGGGGACGGGATCGAGGCGTCGGTGTCGGTCCTGGTGGACCGGCCGCCGGTGGACGTGCCGGTGACCGACCCGGTGGTGGCCGCGCTGGCGGCGGCCCACCGTACGGTGACGGGGGAGGAGCCGGTCTACGGCGGCGTGCCGGGCTCGACGGACGGGACCGTGCTGACCCACTGGGGCGGCGTCCCCTCGGTCGTGTACGGCCCCGGCGGCAAGTGGATCGCCCACCAGGCGGACGAGTACGTCGAGGTCGCCGAGATCGTCCGGTGCACCCGGGTGTTCGCCGAGGCGGCGCGGCGCTTCCTGCACCGGGACTTCTGATGCTCGCCGAACCCGCCCCCGGCATGCGTCCCGGGCCGACGAACTCGCTGGTGGACGTCGCCGGGCTGCGCGTCGGGCACGCGCACCGCGTGGGCGGCGGCTACCGCACGGGCACGACCGTGGTGCTGGCGCCGCCGGAGGGTGTGGTGGCCGGCGTCGACGTGCGCGGCGCCGCTCCCGGCACCCGCGAGACCGAGTTGCTCGATCCGCGCAACCTGGTCGAGCGCGTGCACGCCGTCGTGCTGTCGGGCGGCAGCGCGTACGGGCTGAGCGCGGCGTGCGGGGTGATGGACGGGCTGGCCGACGCGGGCATCGGCTTCCCGGTGGCGGGCGGCGTGGTGCCCATCGTCCCGGCGGCCGTCATCTACGACCTCGGGCGCGGCGGCGACTTCCGCGCCACCCCCGACGCCGCCCTCGGCGCCGCCGCCTACGCCGCCGCCCGCACTCCGGCGCACGAACCGCCCTTCCCCGCACCCCCGCCCCGCCGCGGCGGCAGCGCGGACGCCTCCTCCCCACGGACGGCCGCCCGCTACGGCGACGCCGCCCGCCACGGCGGCGCGGCCCGGCACGCCACCGCGCCTCCCACGGCCAGCGGGTCCATCGGGGCCGGGGCCGGGGCGATGGCGGGCGGCCTGGCCGGCGGCGTCGGGACGGCCAGCGCCGTCCTGCCCGGCGGCGTCACGGTGGCCGCCCTGGCCGTCGTCAACGCCGCCGGATCCGTGCTCGACCCCGCGGGCGCCACCCTCGCCGGCGTCCGCTACGGCCTGCCGGGCGAGTTCGGCCACCTGCGCCGCCCGGACCCCGCCGAGGCCGGGGCGTGGCAGCCGGACAAGGTCACCTCGTTCAACACCACCATCGGCGTGGTGGCCACCGACCTCACCCTCACCAAGGCCCAGTGCGGCAAGCTGGCCGGGGTGGCCCACGACGGCCTGGCCAGAGCCATCCGGCCGGCCCACACCATGGTCGACGGCGACACCGTCTTCGGCCTGGCCGCCTGCGCCCGCCCGGCCCCCGGCCCCGACGGGCTCCAGGACGTCCTGGCCGCCGCGGCCGACGTGTTCAGCCGGGCCGTGGCCCACGCCATGCTCGCCGCCACCGGCCGCGAGGACGCGCCCGCGTACCTCGACGTGTTCCCGAGCGTCCTAGGGGGAGACAGATGACCTGGCCGGACGGCCTGCCCATCGGAGACGGATGGGCCGCCACCGAGGACACCACCGAGGTGATCTTCCCCTACGACGGCTCGGTGGTGGCCCGCGCCCCGCTGGGCACCCCCGCCCACGCCGCCCGCGCCCTGGAGGCGGCGCTGGCCGTCGCGCCCGCCATGGCCGCGCTGCCCTCGCACGCCCGCCGCGCCGCGCTCATGGCCGCGCACGACGCGCTCGCCGCCCGCCGCGAGGAGTTCGAGCGGCTGCTGGTCCTGGAGACCGGCAAGCCGCTGGTCGACTGCCGGGTCGAGGTGGCCAGGACGCTGCTCACCCTCGCCACGGCCGCCGAGGAGGTCGCCCGGCTGCACGGCGAGACCGTCCCGCTGGACCTGCTGCCGTCGGGGGAGGGGCTGATCGGGTTCTGGACGCGGCGGCCGATCGGCGTCGTCGTCGGGATCACCGGCTACAACTACCCGCTGCTCCTGGCCGCCCACAAGATCGCCCCGGCGGTCGCGGCCGGCTGCCCGGTGATCGTCAAGCCCGCCCCGGCGACGCCCCTGGCCACGCTCCGGCTGGTGCACCTGCTCCGCGAGGGCGGCCTGCCGCCCGCCGCCGTCCAGCTCGTCACCGGGGACGTCGAGGTCGGCCGCACGCTGGTCGAGGACCGGCGGATCGGCGCGGTCTCCTTCACCGGCTCGGCCGCCGCCGGGCACGCCATCGCCCGCGCCGCCGCCCCCACCAAGGTGCTGCTCGAACTCGGCTCCAACGCCGCCCTCGTGGTCGCCGCCGACGCCGACCTGGCGGCCGCCGCCGACGCCGTCGTGCGCGGCGGCTACTACGCCTCCGGGCAGGCGTGCATCGCGGTGCAGCGGGTGCTGGTCGAGGAGCCCGTACGGGAGGAGTTCCTGGCGCTGCTGGCCGCCCGCGTCAAGGACGTCGCCGTCGGCGACCCGCGCCTGCCCGGGACCCGCGTGGCCCCGCTGATCGACGCCGCCGCCACCGACCGCGTCCTTGAGTGGATCGGCGACTCGGGCGCCGAGGTGGTCGCCGGCGGGGTGCGCGAGGGCCGGGCGATCGCGCCGACCGTGCTGTCCGGCGTGCCCGACGGCGCCGCCGCGTGGGACGAGGAGATCTTCGGCCCGGTGGTGTGCGTCCGCGGGGTGCCGGACCTCGACGCCGCCTTCGAGGCCGTCAACCGCTCCCGGTACGGCCTGCACGCCGCCGTCTACACCCGCTCGCTGGCCACCGCCTTCACCGCGATCGAACGCATCCAGACCGGCGGCGTGGTGGTGAACGAGGTGCCCGGCTTCCGCGCCGACAACATGCCGTACGGCGGGGTCAAGGACTCGGGCAGCGGCCGCGAGGGCCCGCGCTTCGCCATGGAGGAAATGACGGTGACCAGAATGGCGATCATCCGCCCCTGACGGCCGCTGTAGGGTGGCGCCCAAACGGCGAGGAGGCGCGTGCCTTGGCTATTCGGACGGACGATCCGGTGGTTGTCCCGCGAGCGCGCCGCGGCAGGGCCCTGCCCGTGCTCGCCGCCCTCCTGGCCGTCGCCCTGGCCTGCGCCGGCACGGCCTGGTGGCGGGAGCACGGGCAGGCGCGGGACCGGGAGCGCGTCGCGCTGGCCCACGGGCTCGCGCTGCACGCCGCCGAGCTGCGCGGCGACGATCCGGTCAGGGCTCGCGACCTCGGCCTGGCCGCTGTGGGCTTGCACGCCGACGACCGGACCCGCGCCGGGCTGACCGACACCCTCCTGCTGGGGCGCAGGGACGACCTCTGGCTCCGCGGCCCCGGCGGCGTCCGGCACGCCGAGCTGAGCGGCGACGGGCGCGTCGGCCTGGTCGCCGGGAACGGCAAGGCCGAGGTCTGGGAGCTCGGCTCCGGGAAATCGGTCACGCTGGACGGGTCCGAGGGCGCGGCGCCGGCGCTCTCCCATGACGGCCGCACCGCTCTGACCGGCGGCGACGACGGCGCCACGACCGTGTGGGACCTCACCGATCCCGCCCGCCCGGCCCGCCGGGCGACGTTGCCGGGCGTGGCGGCGAAGGGGCCGCTCGACGACGTCCAGGCCGTGGCGGTGAGCCGGGACGGCCGGGTCGCCGCGGTCGCCGACTTCGCCGGGAACCTGCTGGTGTGGGACCTGACCGTAGGCGACCACCCGGTCCGGCGCTCGGTCACCGCCGTCCACGACTCCCGGACGGAGGACCTCGACCTCAGCGGCGACGGCAGGACGGCGGTCACCACGTCCGACGATGGCCCGGTGACGATCTGGAACCTGGCGGACCCGGCGCACCCGGTGAAGGCGGCCGAGCTGACCCCGGCCATCTACACCGGCACGGCCGCCGCCCTGAGCGGCGACGGACGCGTCCTCGTCGTCGCGCGGCGCGACCCAGGGGCCGACTGGCGGAGCCAGGCGGAGGTCTGGACGCTCGGCGACCCGGCCCGTCCGGGCCCCCCGGTCCGGACCGCCGTCATCGGGATGCCACCGGCGGACATGCTCGACGTGGCCCTCACACCCGACGGCGGGACCGCTCTCCTGGCGGGCTCCAACGGCAGCGGATCGCTCTGGGACCTGTCCGTCCCTTCCCGGCCCGTCCGGCTGGCCGGGCTGCGCGGGTACCCGTCGGAGGTGCAGGGGGTGGCGTTGAGCGACGGCGCCCGCAGCGCCCTGCTGGCCGCCCCCGAGAGCGCCACCTTCTCCCTGTGGGACCTGCACGACCTGCGGCAGGTGGTCACCGACCCTGAGCAGGACCTGTGCGACCACGGCCCGCAGATCTTGAGGAGGGCGGACTGGGACCACTACACCGACGGCGCCGACCCTTCGGACTACGGCGGCGGTGACGGGGACGTGAGCCTCTGCTCCCTCCGATGAGGGTAACGGTTTGACCAGATGTCTTTACCTTGCCGCAGCGGTCGCGTTGGATGGCGCGCATGGTGGAGATCACGCGCAGAACGGTGTTCAAGGCGGGTGCGGCAAGCGCTTTCCTCGCGGGCGGCGGCCCGGGGACGGCGGCACTGGCGGCGTCCGGCCTGGTGGGAGGACCGGCCGCCGGGGGAGTGACCGCCGGGGGAGTGGCCGCCGAAGGGCTGGAGCAGCGGGCCATGGCGATGGACCCGCCGGTGTTCCTGCTGGAGAGCGCCGTCCCGCCGCACTTCGCCGCCGGGCCCGGCTCCACGTTGTCGATCAGCGACCGGGTCGCCGTGTGCGGGACGCGGTCGCTGCGCTGGGAGCACGCGAGCCGTGACGTGATCACCGTGCGGGCGCCGCTGCGGTGGGCGCCCGACCCCTACCGGCTCGGCGACGACCAGGCGTGGCAGGGGCTGGTGGACGCGTTCTGCGTGTGGGTGCACAACGCCGAGCCGGTGGACGACGTGCTGCGGTTCGAGTTCGGGCGGGGTGAGCGCACCGACCTGTGGTTCGAGTTTCGGCTCGGGTTCAGCGGGTGGCGTACCGCCTGGGTGCGGTACGCCTACGACATGCACGGCCGGCCCCACCCCGACATGGACACCCTGCGGATCGTCGCCCCGCGCAGGGCCGGGACCCTGCACCTCGACCAGCTCATGCTCAACGTGCCGCTGCGTCCCGACGCCCCCTGCCGCGACCACCAGCTCCCCGACATCGCCCCCGAGGGCGACGAGTACGACAACCAGCACTGGCAGGCCCTCCACCGCTTCGACCGGCTGCTGGCCACCGTCGAGCCCGACCTGTCGCCGCCGTCCGCCGCCGAGCTGGCCTCGCTGCGCGCCCTGCACGCCCGCTACCACGACGAGTACCTGACCGCCCAGGTCAAGCCGGACGTGCCGGGGCTGACCGCGCAGGTCGCCGCCCTGGAGGGCCGTCCCACGCACGCCTACCAGGCGCAGATCTACCCGGCCGAGATCGCCGCCGAGCTCAAGGCGTTCGTGAACCCGGTCACGCTGCGCGCCTGCACCGACCTGATGAAGACGATCGCCCAGGCCCACCAGGCCGCCCCCGCCGAACGTCCCGCGCTGGCCGCCCTCTACCTGCGCATGGTCGCCCACCTGCGGGAACAGGGCTGGACGAAGGGCAGCTGCCAGGGCACGATCCACCACCTCGGCTACGACGCCCGCGGCCTGTACGACTCCGTCTACCTCATGCGGGACGCCCTGCGCGAGGCGGGGGAGTTGCAGCGGGTACGAGCGGACCTGGAATGGCTGAGCGGACTCGGCCGGATCTTCCGCGGTTTCGGCTTCCGGATGGCCCGGGGCAGCATGATGGACCTCTACAACACCACGGTCCGCGGCATGCTGGCGGCCGTGCTGCTGCGCGACGGCGAGGCGCAGCAGGTGGCGTACCTGCGGGCGCTGCGCGACTGGCTGAACGCCACCCTCCTGCCCACCGACGGCATCCAGGACGGCATCAAGGTGGACGGCACCGCCTTCCACCACGTCGGCTTCTTCCCCGACTACGTCCGCGACGGCTTCGCCGGGCTCGCGCCGCTGGTCTACGTCCTGCACGGCGGCTCGTTCGCGATCTCGCCCGAGGCGTCCGGCTGGCTGCGCAAGGCGCTGCTCACGCAGCGGGTCTACGCCAACAAGAACCACTGGCCGATCTCGATCAGCGGCCGCAATCCCAGCGGCGCCACCGCGCTGTCGATCGTGCCGTTCGAGTGGCTGGCCCCGATCGACGATGAGATCGCCGCCGCCTTCCTGCGCCTGCTGCCCGGCAACCCGACGCCGCGGCAGAAGGAGCTCGCGGCCCGGCTCGCCGCGCGCGGCATCGCCCCGGAACCGGCTCCGACCGGCGCCTGGGCGCTCAACTACGCGGCGCTGGCCGTGCACCGCCGCGACGAATGGCAGATCACCGTACGCGGGCACAACCGCTACCTGTGGAGCACCGAGATCTACGTCGGCGCCAACTGGTACGGCCGCTACAACACCTACGGCCAGATCCAGGTCCTGCACCGCGGCGACCCCGTCACCAACCAGGACAGCGGCTACGCCCAGCCCGGCTGGGACTGGAACCGCCGCCCCGGCACCACGGTCATCCACAAACCGCTCGACCAGCTCAAGGGCGACCTGACCGGGGCCATCGAGGAGATGCTCCTCACCGACTCCCGTTTCGCCGGAGCCTGCACCATCGACGGACGCAACGCCCTGTTCGCCATGGACCTGCACGGACACCCCAAGTACGACGGCACGCACCGGGCCCGCAAGTCGGTGTTCCTGTTCGACGACCGCGTCGTGGCCCTCGGCACCGGCATCACCAACGACGACACCGCGGACGAGACGGAGACCACCCTCTTCCAGACCCGGCTGCCGGCCAGGACCGCGCCCACCGTGGTGGACGGCGCCGCGGTCACGGCCTTCCCCCACCAGGCGCTCGACGGCGGCCCGCGCTGGCTGCTCGACGACAAGGGCATCGGCTACTACCTGGCGCCCGGGCAGAAAGTGGCCCTGACCCGCTCGGCCCAGACCTCCCGCAACAACGCCACGGAAGAGCCCACCAGCGGAGACTTCGCCACAGCCTGGATCAGGCACGGCACCGCCCCTCGGAACGGGACGTACGAGTACGCGATGGTGGTGAACGCCACGGCCGAGCGCATGGCCGGCTTCGCCGCCGCGATGGAGGACGCCGCGAGCGCCCCTTACCGGGTGCTGCGCGCCGACACGGCGGCCCACGTCGTACGGGATCGGGACACCGGCATCACCGGGTACGCGGTGTTCGAGCGCACCCGTCTGGAAGGTCTGGTACGCGAGGTGGACACGCCTTCGATGCTGCTCGTCCGTACGGAGGGGGAGACGCTGGTGATCGCGGTATGCGATCCGGACCTGCGCCTCTACGGCGGGATCGACCACGACCAGTACGAGAAGGGCCGCTACGTCGGGCACTACAGCCCGTGGTCGCGGCCCTGGCTGGCCAGCCCGAGCCACCCGCACCGCATGAGGGTGACCTTGGACGGCCGGTGGCGGGCGGACGCGGGGCAGCCGTGCCGGGCGAGGATCACCGGGCCGCGCACGGTCCTGGAGTTCGAGACCGTGCACGGACGGCCGGTGCAGGTGCGGCTGAGTCCCGCGACCTGACCCGGGCGGGGGCGGGGGCGCCCCCGCCCGGGGATCACGCCCGCGACCACGACGACCACCGTCCCGATCAGCCGGTTCGCGTCCTGGTCAGCCGGTTCGCGTCTCCGGTAAGACGGTTCACGTCTCCAGCCAGAGGGTTCGCGTCCTGGTCAGACGGTTCGCGTCTCCAGCCAGAGGGTTCGCGTCCTGGTCAGACGGTTCGCATCCTGGTCACGGGGCGGGATGGTGCACGCCCGGTCAGCGGGTGTGCCGGTCGAGTTCCGCGCGGATCTCGCGCAGGTGGTGCCGGACCGCGGGGGCGCCGTCGCGCGCCAGGTCCCGCACCCAGCCGGAGTGACCGTCCCGCAGCTCGCGCCGGATCAGCGTGAGCGTCTGCTCGTGCGCCCCGGCCTCCAGGCGCAGCCACGCCCGGTCGAACCGGTGGCCGGAACGGCGGGCGAGCACCGCGTCCAGGTCGTCGCGCTGGGCGGCGCTCGGCGCGTCAGGAAGGCTGACGCGCAGCCGGTGCGCGACCTCGCGCAGCCGGGCGTCGAGCTTGCGGTGGTCACGGATCAGCCGCCAGGCGATCTCGCGCACGTCCTCGTCGTGCGACCTGCGGAGCGCGGCCTTCCCGGCCGCGATCTCGGCGAGATTGCCGCGGTGCGCCTGCCGCAGGTACGCCCGGTCCTGGCCCGAGGCGTGGAACGCCTGGACGGACGGGGCGGCTGCGGCGCCGGGCGCGGCCACCGGCCGGACGGTGGTGGCGGCTTGGGCCGCGGCGGGTGCCGTGGCGGACACGGTCAACGCCAGCACGGCCGCGATTCCCGCGGGTGCTAAGTGGCTCCGTGCTGTTCTCATGAGTCCCTCCCTTCAATGGGACCCGTGCCTGCTGCCCCATCCGGTCGGGAGTATTCGAGTTAATTGGGTGGATCGAAACGGCCGTCCACGGCGGTCCAGCCGCCGTCCACGTACAACACCGAGCCCGTCACGAAGCTCGCCGCGTCGCCGGCCAGGTAGACCACCGCGCCGGCCATCTCGGGCGCGGTGGCCCACCGGCCGAGGGCGCTCTTGGCGGCGTACGCGGCGTACCAGTCGGGGTTGTCCTTGATCTGCCGGGTCAGCGGGGTCTCCACGACGCCGGGCGCGATCGCGTTGACGCGCACGCCGTGCGGGCCGAACTCGGCCGCCGCCGTCCGCAGCAACTGCACCAGCCCTGCTTTCGTGGCCGAGTAGACGCCCTGCCCCGGCTCGGTCACCGACGCCCGGATCGACGCGAACCCGATGATCGACCCGCGCCCTCGATGCACCATCCCGGCGCCGAAGGCCCGCACCACGTCGAACGAGGCCCGCAGGTTCAGCCCCACCACCCGGTCGAACTCCTCGCCGGAGTAGTCGAGCAGCCGCTTGCGCACGTTCGTCGCCGCCGTGAACACCAGCACGTCGGCCGGCTCCTCGGCGGCGGCCGTCCGGACGGCGTCGGCATCCAGCACGTCGAGCAGCCGCGCCGTGCCCCCGCACCCGGCGGCGGTCTCCTCCGCGGCTGCCAGATCCCGGTCCGCGCACACCACGGACGCCCCATGCGCGGCCAGGGCGAACGCCGACTCCCTGCCGATCCCGCTGCCGGCCCCGATCACCACGGCCCGCCGCCCGTCGAGGCGGAACAGCGCGTCATATCCCGTCATGCTGAGAAACACTAGCGACTGGTCAGACCAGTACACCAGGTTTCCGCACCCCACGACCGCCCGCACCCCACGACCGCCCGCACCCCACGACCGCCCGCACCCCACGACCGCCCGCACCCCACGACCGCCCTCCCGGCGTCGCCCTCCCGGCGTCGCCCTCCCGGCGTCGCCCTCCCGGCGTCGCCCTCCCGGCGTCGCCCTCCCGCGTCGCCCGCCTCGCGCTGCCCGCCCGGGATCGCGCGCGTGGGGGCGCGCGGAACGGCCGGTGGGTCAGGGGGGCCGTGTCGGGGCGGGGATCCCGGCGCGTGGCGGCGTACGGACGCCGGCCCGAAACTGTCGGCGGCGGCTGCCAGGATGCGACTCATGACGACCATCGCAGGCTTCTGGGACGCCGCCGCCGACTCCTTCGACGACGAAGCCGACCACGGGCTCCGCGACCCCGACGTCAGGGCCGCCTGGGCGGCGCGCCTGGCCGAGTGGGTGCCCGCCGGGCCGCTCGACGTGCTCGACCTGGGCTGCGGCACGGGCTCGTTGTCGTTGCTGCTGGCCGTCCAGGACCATCGTCTGACCGCCGTCGACCTGGCCCCGCGCATGGTCGAACGGGCCCGGGCCAAGCTGGCCGCCACCGGCGCCACGGTGCTGACGGGAGACGCGGCCGACCCGCCCGTCGGCGACCGCCGCTTCGACGTCGTGCTGGCCCGCCACCTGCTGTGGACCATCCCCGATCCGGAGGCGGCGCTGGCCCGCTGGGTGTCGCTGCTGCGCCCCAGCGGCCGGCTGGTACTGGTCGAGGGCCGCTGGCAGACCTCCGGCGGGCAGTCCGACTACGTGCCGGGTGAGCACTTCCCGTGGATGGGCGGCGTCACCGCCGCCAACCTGACCACGACCCTCCGTCCCCTGGTCGGCGACCTTCGGGTGCATCCCCTGCCCGACCCGGCATTGTGGGGCAAGGAGATCACCGACGAGCGCTACGCGGTGGTGGCCACGCTCTGAGAACAGGCCGGGCGGCCCTGGGAGTGTCGGATGCCCGGCTTCCGGCTTCCCGGCTTCCGGCTTTCCGGCTTCCGGCTTTCCGGCTTCCCGGCTTCCGGCTTCCCGGCTTCCGGCTTCCCGGCTTCCGGCTTCCCGGCTTCCGGCTTCCCGGCTTCCGGCTTCCCGGCTTCCGGCTTCCCGGCTTCCGGCTTCCCGGCTTCCCGGCTTCCGGCTTCCCGGCTTCCGGCTTCCCGGCTTCCCGGCTTCCGGCTTCCCGGCTCCCGGCTCCCGGCTTCCCGCTCCCCGCTCCCCGCTTCCGGCTCCCCGGTTCCGGCGGGAGCCCGACCGGTCGTCACTGCTGGACGAGCGCCGCCCCGTCAGGGGGCGGCGGTCCCGGCGGTGAGGCGGCCGTACGATGGGCCCTTTCATCGGGGAAAGGGCGGGCGCGGTGGTGGGCAGGACGTTCGAGATCGCCGGTGAGCTGCGGGTGCGACGCCTCGGCTACGGCACCGCCCAGCTCACGGGCCCCGGCTACTGGGGCCCGCGCCTCACGCCCAGCGCGGCGGTCGCGCTCCTCCGCCTGGCCGTCGACCGTGGCGTCACGCTCATCGACACCGCCGACAACTACGGCCCGGACATCGCCGAGGAGCTGATCGCCCAGGCCCTCCATCCGTACCCCGGCGACCTGGTGCTGGCCACCAAGGGCGGCGTGATCCGCACCGGTCCGGACAAGTGGCATCCGGCCGGACGCCCCGAGGATCTGCGCGCCATGTGCGAGGCGAGCCTGCGCCGTCTGCGCACCGACACCATCGACCTGTACCAGCTCCACCGCATCGACCCCGCGGTGCCGCTCGCCGACCAGCTCGGCACGCTGGCCGAACTGCGCGAAGAGGGCAAGATCCGGCACATCGGGCTCGACACCGTCACCCTGGACCGGCTCGACGAGGCGCTGACCCTCCTGCGGCCGGCGTCGGTGCAGAACCGGTTCAACGTGCTGGACCGGGAGTCCGAGCCCGTGCTGGCGCGCTGCGAAGAACTGGGCATCGCGTTCCTGCCCTGGTTCCCCCTCGGGAACGGGTCCCTCGCCGCGGGGGCCGGGACGGGGGCGGCGATCGAGCAGGTGGCCGCCCGGCACGGCGCGACGTCCGGGCAGGTGGCGCTGGCGTGGCTGCTGCACCGCTCCCCGGTCGTCCTGCCCACGCCCGGCACCGGCTCGGCCGTCCATCTGGCGGAGAACCTGGCCGCCGCCGACCTCACCCTGACCGACGAGGACATGCGGACCCTGGACGCCCTCACGTCCTGATCCGCTGCGCCCACGAACTCCCGCCCGGCCAGGCGCCTCCGCTCCTCCGTCCTCTTCGACGCCCTCCACCGCGACGAGCGCGCTGCCCGGCGGCGCTCGGGGCCGCCCTGAACGCGTTCAAAAGACGGGAGTAGGGTCGGCAGAGTGAAGACCGTGATTCCCGGAGGAACCGGACAGGTCGGCGAGATTCTCCGCCGGGCGCTGACCTCCGCCGGCCACGAGGTCGTGGTGCTGACCCGCAGGCCGTCCCGGAAGGGCGAGGTCGTCTGGGACGGCGAGACCCTGGGCGCGTGGGCCCGCGAGATCGACGGCAGCGACCTCGTGGTCAACCTGGCCGGGCGGAGCGTGAACTGCCGTTACACCCCCGCCAACCTGCGGGCCATGATGGACTCCCGGGTGCGCTCCACCCAAGTCGTGGGACGGGCGATCGCCGCCGCCGCACGTCCGCCCCGGGTCTGGCTGCAGATGAGCACCGCCACCCTCTACGCCCACCGCTTCGACGCCCCCAACGACGAGGCGACCGGCCTGATCGGCGGCGACGAGCCCGGCGTCCCGGGCTACTGGCGCTACAGCGTCGAGATCGCCAAGGCATGGGAGCGCGAGCAGGAGCGGGCCGAGACCCCGCACACGCGCAAGGTCGCCCTGCGCACCGCCATGGTGATGAGCCCCGACCGCGGCGGCGTCTTCGACGTGCTGCTGCGCATGACCCGGCTCGGCCTCGGCGGGCCGCTGGCGGGCGGCGCGCAGTACGTGTCCTGGATCCACGACCGCGACCTCGTCCGCGCGGTCGAGTTCCTGGCCGGGCGGGACGACCTGGACGGACCGGTCAACCTGGCCGCGCCCGGGCCGCTGCCGCAGGCCGCGTTCATGCGGACGCTGCGGTCCGCCTGGGGCGTGCCGGTGGGCCTGCCCGCGACGCGGTGGATGGCCGAGCTCGGCGCGTACGCGCTGCGGTCCGACACCGAGTTGCTGCTCAAGAGCCGCCGGGTGGTCCCGGGGCGGTTGCTGGAGGCGGGTTTCGCCTTCGAGTACCCGCAGTGGCGGGAGGCCGCCGACGACCTCGTCCGGAGGGTGCGTCGCGGGGGGTGAGCGAGTCGGACGCCTCGCGGGGCGGGCGAGGATCCTTGCGCGAATATCGTAAGGTGCCTTACGGTTTTCCTCATGATCAATTACAGCGAGATGGAGGACAGGCTGGGCGTGCCCATCGGGGTCGAGGAGGCACGGTCCCGCTGGGGGGCGCTGGTGGGCGCGGCGGGTGAGGGGCGGATCACGCTGATCACGCGGGAGCGCTGGGAGTGGGCCGCGCTGGTGCCGCTGTCCAAGGTTCCCGGGATGCTGACCGGATTGCCGGTGGTGTCGTTGTCCACGGCCAAGGCGAAGCTGGGGGAACTCGTCCGGCAGGTCTCGGAGCCGTACGACGACAGCCCTGTGCTCCTGGCCCGGCACCGGACGCCCGTCGCCGCGCTGATCGCGGCCACCCGCCTGCTCGGGCCCGGCTCCGGTGAGCGGGCCGCGCCGCAGAGGACGGCCGACGTGGAGACGCTGCTGCGCGACGGCTGCACGGTCACCCTGAGTCGCCATCCGACCGGGTCCGGCGTGATCGCCGTGGCGCGTGACGGCGACGGCGGCGAGGTGGCCGTCGGCGCCGGCGACACCGTGGACCAGGCCCTCCGCAAACTGGCCTGAACCTTCCCCGCACGGGGCGCCAACTCCCGCAGCGCCCCCTGCGCCCGCTCCCTGCACCCGGATCTGCGTGCGGCGCCCTCTGCGTGTGCGCCGCTGTGCGTGCGCCTCTGCCTGTGCGCCTCCGCCCGTGCTGCTGCCCGCACGTGCCCCCAGCCCACCTCACCGCCACCCTCGCCCGCGCCTGTGGCCGTACGTTCCTGGGGCTGGGATCTTGACAATCTGTGGGGCGGGCTCTTTCCTAGAGGGGGATTCTAGAAAGAGTGGGGCATGAACGTTCAGGCGGTCCGGTGTGACTGAGTCCGAGGCCGTCGCGGCGGTGCCGGTGGTGGGGGCGGAGGATGAGGCGGCGCAGCTGCGGTACGCCTGGCGGGCCGTCTCGGTCACCAGCCTCGGCATGTTCCTGACCGGGCTCAACTCCAGCTCGCTCAACGTCGCTCTGCCCGCCGTCGTCGCGCACTTCCGCGTCGGCGCCTTCCTGGCGAGCTGGGTGCTGCTCGCGTACATGCTGGTCAGCTCGGTCGGGCTGGTGGTGTTCGGGCGGGTGGCCGACCTGTTCGGCAGGCGCGGCACGTACTTACTCGGGTTCGTGGTGTTCACCGTCGCGAGCCTGGCGGCCGGGTTCGCGCCCTCGATCGAGGTGCTGCTCGCGGCCCGCGTCGCCCAGGCGTGCGGCTCGGCCATGATCCTGGCCAACAGCTCGGCCATCCTGGCCCGCGCCTTCCCGCCGGCCCGCCTGGGCCGTGGCATGGCCGTCTACATGGCCATCATCTCCGTGGCGGGGCTCGTGGGGCCGTCGTTCGGCGGGTTCCTGGCGGGCGCGGCGGGCTGGCGGTGGATCTTCTGGTTCAACGTGCCCGTCGGGGTCGCGGCCATCGTCTGGGGCGCGGTCACTCTCCGCCCGGTGCCGAGGGGCCCGCGCGAGCGGCTGGACGTGCCGGGGATCGTCCTGTTGTTCACGTGGCTGAGCGGCCTGCTGCTGGCCCTGTCGCAGGGCAGCTCGCTCGGCTGGCTGAGCCCGTGGGTGGTGGCGGGCGGGGTGGCGTTCGCGGCGGCGGCCCCGGTGTTCGCGCTGGTCGAGTGGCGCAGCCGGACGCCGCTGCTCGACCTGCGGCTGTTCGGCGACCGCGGTTTCGCGCTGGCGAACCTGGCCGCCGTGCTCAACTCGCTCGGGCAGTTCTCGATCGTGCTGGTGATCTCGTTGTTCCTGCAGTCCACCCGGCAGTTCGAACCCGCCCAGGCCGGGCTCGCCGTGCTGCCCGTCTCGGCCGCCTCGGCCCTGACCTCGCTGGTCGCCGGGGCGCTGACCGGACGGTTCCACCCGCGCACGGTGGCGGTGGCCGGCTCGGCGGTGAGCGCGGCGGGCATGGCGGTCATGCTGGCCGCGCTGGACCCGTCCGTGCCCTACGCCTGGCTCGGGACGGCGCTCGCGCTGGTGGGCGCGGGCAGCGGGCTGTTCATCACCGCCAACACCACCGCGATCATGATGGACGCGCCGCAGGACCGGCTCGGCGTGGTCAACGGTGTACGGCTCATGCTGGTCAACGTCTCGACCGTGATCAGCACCGCCATGTCGCTGGCGATCGTCGCCGCGTCCGTGCCGGCCGCCGAGCGGCACCTGGTCTACGCCGCCGACCCCGCCCGGCTGTCCGGCGTGGCCGACGTGCTGCAGGACGGTTACCGGCTGGCGGTGGGCGTCCTGCTGGTGCTCGCCGTGGCGGCCACCGTGGTCACGGCGGTGAGCCGGACGGGGGCGCGCCGGGCGGCGTAGCGGCTGACCTGGCTCCGAGCGAGTGCGTCGGCGGGGGGTGAGGCGGCCAGGGACGAAGTGGCGGGGGCGGGAATTGGAGTTCCACGTTGCGCCGCGTTTGACGATTAGTGAGGAAATATGGTCATCTCGTGACCATTGTTTCTGATGGGATGAGTTAGACGGGTTCGGGGGAACGCTTCATGCCGCACGCCCTTCTGCGCGTGCTCGCTTCGACGTCCATCGCAGCCACGGCACTGGCAGGTCCGCCCGTCGTCGCAGCCTCCGGTCATGCCTCGACTGCGCGAGTGGTCCAGGCGTCGACGGGAGGTCAGGTGATGGCGCAGGTGGTGCGCGGGGTTCCGGAGCCGCCGCCTGCCGTGGTGCGGGTTCCGTCGGGGCCGTCGCCCGCCGTACGGTCGATGGGGAAGGGGCCGGTGGGGCCGGAACGGCTGGAGGTCACCACGCCCGCCGGGACGGGTCTCGCCGACGCCATCGCCGCCCAGGCCGTTCGGCGGCAGGAACGGCAGGGGCTCGGACGGCGGGCCCCCGACCCCGCCGCCCTCCTCCCCGACACGACCGGCGCCGCCCCTCTGACCCTCCTGCGCCCGCCCCCGTCCGTCACCAAGGCCCTGGACGCCCTGCGCCTGGACATCGGCCCCCTGATCCGCCCCCAGGGAGGCCGCGCAATCCCCCCGCAGCGGGGCGGCGCGGTCGTCTCGGCGGGAGGGCCGGTGGGTGATGCGGCCGGTGGGGCTCTGCCGACCAGACAAGGGGTGACGTATCGGTTGTGTGTGGTGGGGGTGGAGCGGGCGGTGGCGTGTTCGGCGCGACGGCCCGTCGCCGTGCCGGTCGCCGCGGACGTCACCGGCGACGGCCTCCCTGACCTGGCGGCCGACCTGGTGCCCGTCGCGAACCCCGGGAGCGGGGGCATCGGACTCGGGTTCGCGGTCAGCAGCCTGTCCGGGAAGAGGGTCAGGGCGCTGGTCTGGGCCGAGTACGACGGCAAGGTGACCGTCGGCTTCGACGGCCTGCGCGGCGGCGCGTCGCTGTCGGCGCTCGACCGCGGGACGTTCACCATCGACCCGGACGGCCGGACGGTCAGGGCGAACGTCACCCGCAAGGACCCGGGACCGTCCGCCGTCACCCTGGCGGGACTGACCGGACGCACGGCGGTGAGCCTGCGCCAGACCCCGGCCACCGAACGACTCGCCGTGAAGGCCACCCTCGACTCCCTCACCTCGGCCCCCATCACCTCCAAGCCCGCCAAGCCGGACACCTCCACGCCGAAGCCCGCCAAGCCGGACACCTCCACCTCCCCGGCGGTCGAGCTGGACGTGACCGCGTCCCGTCCCGCCAGGCTGGACATGATCGCGGTCTCCCTGGGCCGCTACACGCAGGCCGTACTGGACCGCATGCCTGCCCGTGCCCAGGTGCGCCTGGCCGGCGGACGGATGCGCTTCACCGCCCCAGCCCCGATCGCCCGCGCCGAGCTGCACGCCCACCTCTACCGCGACGGCCGCCTGGCCACGGCGGCGAGCGCCGAGCTGCGCGAGGTGCCCCGCTCGTTCACCGCCGCCCACGTCGCGTCCGGCGGCAGGCAGAGCCTGACCGTCGAGTCGTCGGGGCCCGCGCGGGCGGGCTCGGCCAAGGTGCTGTACTACGACCGGGCCGCGTCCGGGACCGTGCTGCGGGCCGAGCTGAGCGGGCTGCCGGCCCGGGTCCGGTTGGAGAGCGACCCGGCCGCGCACCGCGTCACGCAGACGGCCAGTTCGCCGATCGGCCGGTTCGCCGCGGTCCTGCAACGCGGCGGCGGCGCGATCTCCAGCCCCGCCGGCGGCCACGTCACCCTGATCAAGAACGGCGACGCCGCCGGGGTCTCGGCGCTGCTGTCCGGCGTGTCGGGGTTCGACGTCACGTACGGCAGCGCGCCGCACGCCCGCCTGGAGGGCAGGGCGAGCGGCCGGCCCTTCGTGGCCGCGGGCCTCGACGGGAAACGCCTGGCACGCCTGGAGATCTCCAACACGCCCGCCCGGGCCGACCTCACCCTCGACCCCGCCGCCGGAACGGCCGTCTACCGGGCCGGCGGCGCGATCGACCGGGTCCGGGCGGCCTACGCCGACGTCCGGAGCGGGCCGACGATCGACGGCACGGTCCGCGGGGTGCGTGGGGACGTCAGGACCGCGTGGACGCTGGGCGAGCGCTCGGCGGTCGAGGTCGCCACGTCCGGCGGGCTCCGCGCCCTCCGCCTCTACGCGGCCAGGTCGTACGTCACCGCCCTCGACGGCGCCTCGGCCGGGGACGACGTGCGGGTGGCGGTGGAGGGTGTGCCGAAGCGGGCCGAACTGGCCGCCGACACCGCGGCCGGGACCCTCGCCTGGACCGCGAGCGCCCCCGTGGCCAAGGTGTCGGCGCTGGCCCGGATCAGCACGGGCGGCCGGGTGCTCAGGGCCGCCGCCGACGTGACCGGCGTCCCGGCCCGCTTCGAGGCCGCCTGGAAGGACGGCGTCTACCGCTTCCGAGGGCTGTCCGGCCCGGTGCGGTCGGCGGCCCTGGCCGTCGCCAACCACGACGGCGCCACGTCCCCCAGCGGCCCGCACCTGGCCGCCCACTACGACAGGACCGGCGGCGACCTGGACGCGAGCGTGCTGGTCAGGGGCCTGTCGCGGGTCGAGCTCAGCCCGTCCGGCCAGGGGTTCCTGGCCCGGTTCCGGGCCGCCAGGCAGCGGCTCGCCGTGGACGCCGACATCGTCCTGGGGGACGTGCGCTTCGGCGTCCTCGGCAGGGTGGGGCCGGTGCCGGGCGACCTGACCGTCGCCGCCACGCCCGAGGGCAGGCTCACCTACTCCGGCTCCCGGCTCGGCGTGACCGCCCGCGCCTGGCTCGGCAGGACCGCCGCGCTGGCCCGCATGCGTCCCGCGCCCGCCGTCGAGGGCGGCCTCTCGCTGGCGGACGGCGGCTGCCCGGCCGGGGGTTGCGGTCAGGGCCCGTTCTGCACGGCGGGACGCGGCTGCTACGGCCTGCAGGGCTACCTCGACGTCACCGGCCTGCCCAGCCAGGTGACGATCGACCCGGCGGGCGGCACGTTCGCCTTCTCCGGCTTCGCCCCCAGACGCCGGACCCTCGCCCTCCACCTGGACAGCAGCGTGCTCGCGCCGGTCCCGATCAGGGCGCGGGCCACGCTGACCCGGCTGCCGCCGAGGATCACCCGGTTGTCCGTGGGCCCGCTGGACGCCGGGCACGTCGCCTACCGCGTCGAGCCGCCTGCCACGCTGGGCGCGCTCGACGTGCGGGCCGAGGCGGGCGGGCTGCGCGGCCACGTGGCCCTCGACCCGGTGCCGGCCGCCGTGGACGTGCGGGGCACGTACGGGGCCCAGACCCGGATCCGGGTACGGAACTCCGCGCCGGTCGAACGCCTGACCGCCGAGGTCACCCTGCCCGGCCGGGGCAGCGGCGGGCTGCGGCTGACCGACGTCCCCGCGGTGCTCGGCCTGGACGCCGACGCCTCGGCCGCCGGGCTGAGCGTCCCCACGCTCACCTACCGGGGCGGCGCGAGCACCCTGGACGGCCGGCTGGCCGTGGACGGCCGCCTGGTGGACCCGTCCGGGCGGCTCGGCGGGGTCTCGCTCGCGGTCGAGGACCTGGCCGCCGACACGACGATCCGCCTCAATCCCGACCAGTCGCTCGACCTGGTCTCGAAACCCGGGCCGACGGGCCGCGTCGCGGTGGGCGCCGGGTTGCGCGTGGGCCCGGTCCAGCGGCAGCGGATCGCCGTGTCCAAGGAGGTGCCGTACACCTCGGGGTTCCTCACCTACCAGGTCGGCGGGGACTTCGCGCTCGGCGCGAGCGCGGTGCGGGAGGTGTCGCTGGCGGTCCGGCGCGTGTCCTGGTTGCGGGTACGGCCGGGGCGCATCCCGTTCGGGCTCAAGGCGCCGGCCGCGGCCGGGTTCCTCGCCCCCGGCTTCGAGGGCGCCTACGACCGCCTCCGCCTGACCGCCAAGGGCGTGGACCTGCGGCCGGACGTCTCCCTGCGGGTCAGGCTGAGCAGGAGGATCGGCGCGGACGCCTTCACCGGCTCCCTGCGGCTCACCCGGGCCACCTCACTCGCCCTGCGCCGCTACGACCAGCGCATGCGCCGCATCGGCGCCCGCCAGGAGATCGCCGCCGCCGGGATCGGGCTCGCCTGCCTCACCGTGGACGCCAAGCCCGGCTTCGCCTCCGGCGGCAGGGGCGGCTCGATCACCCTGCGCGGCTCCGACGGCCCGCAGATGGTGTCCTTCCTCGACCCCGGCGGGCAGGCCCCCGACTACGCGGTGGACCTGCTGACGCACTTCATGTCGCCGTTCCCGGACGCGGGATGGAAGGTGGTGGCGGCCACGGCCGGCTCCTGCGCCCGCCCCGGCCGCCCGGAGCCCCGGACGCGGGACCGCTGAGCCGGGTTCACCACGGCCCCCGGTAACCGGCCGGGGGCGTGGCCCCCTCGTACGGCGGCACCGCCCGGCCCGCCAGGAACGTCCGCAGCGTCGCCAGGTACGCCCCCCGCCCCTCGGCGTAGACGAGCCCGGCACCGGGGATCGCCCGCCGGACGTCGGTGGCCGCCGACCAGCTCTCCCCGTCGCACGCCCCCTTGACCACCAGGACGGGCGCCGTCACCCGGGCCAGCGCCTCCCGCATCCCGGGCGGCGACGGCCGGTCCACCAGCCACGCATACCCACCCGAACCGTCCGACTGGGTCAGGGGCGGCTTCCCGGCAGGCCGGCCCGCCGGGCAGACGGCGGAGGGTGCGGCCCGGGCGTCGAGTTCGGCGTCGCCGGCGAACGCGTGCGCCGCCGCCGGTTCGACCCGCAGCAGCGTGTAGACCGCGAGCATCCTGGGGCTGGGCGGGCCGTCGTCCAGCAGCGTCGCGGCACGGGCCCGGTCGAGGTCGGCGGGGGAGGCGAGCACCGCCCTCGACACCGCGTCCGGATGGGCGGACAGGTAGGCCGCCGCGAGCCGGGCGCCCTCGCCGCGCGCGACCAGGGTCAGGCGGCGGGCGCCGATCGCCTGCCGCACCTGCTCCAGGTCCGCCACGTCGCGGCCCAGCCCGTACGCGGCCGGGTCCGGCAGCCGCGCCGAGCGTCCCGCGCCCACCCGGTCGTAGACGTAGACCTCGTGCCCGTCGGCGGCCAGCCGCCGGTAGAACGCCGGATCGGCGGCCAGGTCCGCCAGGCCGGCCGCGCCGGACAGGAAGACCACCGGCTCCGGGCGGGTGACCCGCTTCGGCGCGACCCGGACGTACGCCAGCCGCGACCCCGTCGGCAGCCGCCACTCGTGCTGCCCGGCCACCGGCGACGGGGTCGCGGCCGGCGCCGGCGGCGGGGTCAGCGTCGCGTCCGCGACCCGCCAGACCACCGCCACCTCGACGACCAGGATCAGCGCGGCCCGTAACCACCGCCCCCAGGTCGCGCGCGGCCGGGGCACGCACAGCAGCAGCCCGAGGTAGCACACCGAGGCGAACACCGCGAGGCCGGCCACCGTGAACGCCCCGGGCCGCGCGCCCACCATCGCCGTCCCGGCCAGCGCGGCCAGCCCGGCGACGGGCGACAGCGCGAGCACCGCGGCGCCCGCCATCATCCCGGCAAAAGACCTCACAAAGGGGACGCTAGCCCGTGACGGGGGAGGGGAGCGAGCGGCCCAGGCGGATGCGCAGGCGGTCGCCGGTGCGCAGCGTCTCGCGCACGGTCCACACCCGCTCGTCGATGACGGTCCCGTTCGTGGTCATGTATCCGCCGACCCTGAGCACCGGACGTCCCGAGGCGTCGCCGAGGAGCTGGGCGCGCGACTCGGAGTCGTCGGTGAACAGCACGAGGAAGTCCTCGGCGTCCGCCGGGGCCTCCAGCACCAGGCCGGGATAGAGATGGGAGGAAGGAACCTCGATCACGTATTCGATCACGCGACCTCCACTACCCCGTACGCGCGCTTTCAGCTTCCGCCGGCGGAGGATAGCGCTTACCTGGGCTGATGAGGTGAAATATCAGGGTTGCCTACAGCTTGGAGTCCCCCCGTGTCCTTGTTCGACCTCCCGATCGAGCAGTTGCGCGCCTACCTCCCCGACCGCGACGAGCCCGCCGACTTCGACGACTTCTGGTCCCGTACGCTGGCCGAGGCCGAGGCGTTCGACCCGGCCGCCGAGTTCGTGCCCTACGATCTGCCGCTGAGCGGCGTCGACGTCTACGACGTGTCGTTCGCCGGGTGGGGCGGCCACCGGATCAGCGGCTGGTTCATCCTGCCGCGCGGCGTGCGGGAGCCGGTGCCGTGCGTGATGCACTACATCGGTTACAGCGGCGGGCGCGGGTTCCCGAAGGACCACCTGCTGTGGCCCGCGGCCGGCTACGCGGTGTTCGTGATGGAGACCCGGGGACACGGCGGCGCGAGCCCCACCAGCCCCGGCACGACCGGCGACCCGCACGGCAGCGCCAACGTCCAGGCGCCCGGCATGATGACGCGCGGCATCCTCGACCCCGAGGACTACTACTACCGGCGCGTGTTCACCGACGCGGCCAGGGCGGTCGACGTGGCCGCGGCCCATCCGGCGGTGGACGCCGGGCGCATCGTGGTCTCGGGCGGCAGCCAGGGCGGCGCGATCGCGCAGGCCACGGCGGCGTTGCGCCCGTCGGTGCGGGCCGCGCTGGTGGACGTGCCGTTCCTGACGCACTTCCGGCGGGCGCTGGAGATCACCGACCGGGACCCGTACCAGGAGGTGGTGCGCTTCCTGGCCTCCCGCCGGGACGGCGCCGACCAGGTGTTCCGCACGCTGTCGTACTTCGACGGCGTCAACTTCGCCGCCCGCGGCCGGGTGCCCGTGCTGTACTCGGTCGCGCTCATGGACTACGTCTGCCCGCCCTCCACGGTCTTCGCCGCCTACAACCACTGGCAGGGGCCGAAGGAGATCACCGTCTGGCCCTGGAACGGGCACGAGGGCGGGTCGGGCTACCAGACCGAGGAGCAGGTCCGCTACCTGCACAAGCTCCTGGCCGGCTGACCCGGGTGGGGGCCGCCGTACCGGCGTGAGCACCGGTACGGCGGCTGCCCGTCACACCGCCTGCGGGGTCACCATGAACGACACGCTTCCCTGCGCGTCGGCCCCGGCGTCGAGGGACTTGTCGTCCAGCACGGTCGCGGCCACGGGATCGAGGTAGACCCGCGCGCCCTCGGTCTCCACCACCTCGTCGGCCGGCTCAGGGGCCGTGGCCAGGGAGAGGGTGAGCGAGTTCGCGCCCTCGCCCTGCGACGAGATGCGGATCCCGCCCTGGGCGGGTTCCGGCGCGGACGCGGTCAGGTCGCGGATCGCCTGGGCTGCGTTGGCTGTCAGGGTGAGCACTACGGCTCCTCCAAACGGTCGACGTACAGAAGTTGCCTGCCATTCCCCCCATCCCGGAGCCCAACCCTTCTTGGCGTTTTCTTTACCGTGAATTCCCGGCCGGTGGACAATCGCGACATGGATGCCGTCCGGCTCAGGCAGGCCATGGTCGCGGGCCTGCGCGAGCGCCAGGAGATCGCCGACGACGTGGCGGACGCGCTGCTCGCCGTGCCGCGCCACCTGTTCCTGCCCGGCGTCGATCCCCGCACCGCCTACCGCGACGTGCCGGTCGTCACCCGGCGGGACGAGCACGGGCTGCCGGTCAGCTCGTCGTCGCAGCCGTCCGTCATGGCGACGATGCTCGGGCAGCTCGGTGTCGAGCCCGGCCATCGGGTGCTGGAGATCGGCGCGGGCACCGGCTACAACGCGGCGCTGCTGGCGCACCTGGCCGGGCCGGACGGGCGGGTGGTCAGCCTCGACCTCGACGCCGGCATCGTGCGGGACGCCCGGCGCAACCTGGCGGCCGCCGGGTTCCCGCAGGTCGAGGTGGTGTGCGCGGACGGGGGCGAGGGGTTCGCCGGGGCGGCGCCGTACGACCGGGTGATCGCCGCCGTCGGCGTGTGGGACCTGGCTCCGGCCTGGCTCGACCAGCTCGCGCCGGGCGGGCGGCTGGTGGTGCCGCTCGACCTGCGCGGGGTGCAGGTGTCGGTGGCGCTGGAACGTTCGGGCGGCCATTGGGCCGGACGTACGGTGGCGCCCTGCGGGTTCATGCGCCTGCGGGGGCCGTCCGCGGGGCCGGAGTCGGTGGTCATGCTGCGCCGGGACCCTGACCTGTGGCTGGCGCTCCCGGTGGCGCGCGAGCTGGGCGACCTCGTGACCGCCCTGGAAACCGCCCCCACGACCGTCGCCGTCACCTCGCCCGCCCCGCTCCCGGAACCACCCGCGACGCCGGCCCCGCCGCCGGGCCCGACAGCAGGACCGGCAGCGGGCCCCACGGCGGCCCCGACGGCGGGGCGGGATCCGCTCGCGACGGCGGGCCCGGCGGCGGGGCGGGATCCGCTCGCGGAGGCGGGCGCCGACGTGGCGTTGTGGCTGGCGCTGCACGAGCCGCGCTGGTGCGTGCTCGGCGGCTACCGGAACGGCGGCTACGGCGGCACCTTCGGCCTCACCGACGGCTCCGCCATCGCCGTGCTCGCCCCCCGCGCCTCCCGCGCCCCCGGTCCGACCGGGCGAGACACCCCCGACGCCGCCGATCCGACCAGGCGACGGAACCCCGACGCCCCCGGTCCGACGGCCGTGGCGGGTGGTCCGGGGCGCGCCGATCCGACGGCCGCGGCAGGTGGTCCGGGGGGCGTCGATCCGACGGCCGCGGCGGGTGGTGCGGGGGGCGCCGAGCTGGTGGCCGAGGGATACGGGCCGGGCGGCGCGGCGCTGGCCGAGGAGCTGGCTGCGCACGTCAGGGCATGGGCCGCCGCAGGCCGCCCACGCACCACCGACCTACGCCTGACCGCCCACCGCACCCCCGCCCCAGAAAGCCCCGCCCCAGAAAGCCCCGTCCCAGAAAGCGCCGCCCCAGAGAGCCCCACGTCAGAAAGCCCCACCTCAGAGAGTGCCGCCCAGGGGGCGGGACAGGAGTTCGTCATCGTGAAGCGGCACACCACGCTGGTGCTGGGGTTCGGTTAGACGGTCCACTTCCCGTCGAGCATGAGGTCGCGCCCGGCGAGCTCGTTCACCTCGCGCCACGCCTGCACCAGCACCGGCGTGACCCAGAAGTACGTGTACGGGCCGCGCGACACCCGCGGGTCGAACCCGGTCTTCACCGCGAACGCGTCGCCGATTTCGCCGGGGATCGTGGCGGCCGGTTGCGCGGTCACGGTGCCGTGGATGAGGACGACGTCCCTGGTCAGGCCCAGGCCGAGGCGGACGGTGCCGCCGTCGAGCAGGTTGCGGGCGGTGGGCGTGGCGTCGGCGGTGGAGAGCAGCAGCCGGTGCCCGTCCCACAGGAACGACAGCGGCGTCATGTACGGGCCGCCGTCGCCCGCCGTGGCCACCCAGGCGTCGACGTCGTGTTCGAGCCGGTCGAGCGTGTCCCGCTTGCGCTGCTCCGGTGATCGGGCCGGTGGCGTCATCCTTCTCCTCGCGCTCTCGGCGGTCAGGTCCGACCGCGTCTCGTCCGTCAACATGATGACGGCTCATGGCGGCGGCCCGCGACACCCGGCAGCCAGGGGTGCGACGCGGCGCGCCTGAGGGGGAAGTCGCGAGCGCATGGTTACTCTCTGTGTCGGAGAAGTGTCACCATGTCATAGGAAACCTCATGCGTACTCGTCTGACCATGCTGCTGGCCGCCGCGGCCGTCGTCGCCCTGTCCGGGTGCGGCGAAAGCGCCACCACCAACACCGCGGGGCTGACGCCGCGGACCGACGCTCAGCCGTCCGAGCAGGACAGGACCTGGATGGCGACCATCCACCAGGGGAACCTGGCCGAGATCGAGGCGGGCCGCCTGGCCGAGAAGAAGGGCGCCACCGACCAGATCAAGTCGATCGGCCGGATGCTCGTCGACGACCACACCCAGTTCGACAAGAAGGTGACCGAGACCGCGAGCCAGCTCGCCATCCAGCTTCCCGCCGCGCCGACCTCCGCCCAGGCCGCCATGGCCAAGCGCCTGCAGGACGCCAAGGGCAAGGAGTTCGACAAGGAGTTCGTCGTCGGCATGGTCAAGGCCCACAAGTCGGCGATCGAGGCCACCAAGGAGGAGATCTCCAAGGGCTCCTCGCCGGCGGTGGTGGCGCTGGCCAAGTCCGCGTCCCCGACGCTGCAGGAGCACCTCAAGGCGCTGAAGAAGGCGCAGGAAGACTACTGACGAAGACGTCCGCGATGCCCGGCGGCACGGGCCCTCCGGCCGCGCTCGACTCCTTCGCCCGCGCCGCGGCGCGCGTGCTGGCCGGGCTCCGGCACGGCCGCGCGCTGCACCGGCGCGGGCTGCTTCTGGCGGGCACGCTGACGGTCGAGGCGGCGCCGCTGGGCGAGCCGGGCGAGCACGAGGTGCGGGCCCGGCTGTCCAAGGGGCTGTCCCTGCCGGGCCGGCTGCCCGACGTGCTGGGGCTGGCCGTGCGCCTGCCCAACGGGGTGGACCTGCTGCTGTCCACCGGCGCGGGCCCGGTGCCGGTGCCGCGCCGCACCTTCACGTCGGGGCCGTACTCCAGCCTCACGGCGTACGTGTACGGAACCGGCCGGTACCGGCTGGTCGCCCGGCCCGAGGGTGAGCGCGTGCCCGCCGATCCCGCGCTGCTGCCCGGCGCGCTGGCCTGCGGCCCGTTGCTGTTCCACCTGTGGGCGGGCGGTCGCTATCTGGCCCGTCTGCGCCTGCACACCGCGCTGCCCGGTGAGGACCTGACCTTCGACCCCGTGCTCAACAGCGCCCCCTGCCTGCGTCCGGCCGGATGGACGGCCAGGCTGCGGCGCGCCGCCTACGAGGGCTCCCGGCAGGGCCGCGGCGTGCCTCCGCCATAGGCCGATCCATGGCAAAGACTGGCCGACCCGTGTGTGCAAATGCGACTCTCTGGGGTATTTGTCCTTTTTGAACCAGGACGAACAATCGGGGGGATCGTCGTGGCTATGCAAACAGAGATCCGGAGCCTGCTCGAGTGCCATGTGATCGGGTCGGACGGACAGTCGATCGGCAAGGTGGGCCAGGTCTACCTCAGTGACCGCACCGGCGAGCCGGAGTGGGTGACCGTGCGCACGGGGTTCTTCGGCATGAAGCAGACCTTCGTGCCGCTGGCCAACGCCCGCCGTTCCGGGGACGAGATCAGGGTCCCCTTCGACAAGGAGATGATCAAGGGCGCGCCCAACATCGACGTGGACGGCCGCCTGTCGCTGGAGGAGGAGGCCGAGCTCTACCGGTACTACGGGATGCAGCCGTCCACCATCCCGTCCCAGCGCTCGCCCGCCGCGGGGGAGCGGCAGGCCCAGCGGCCCACCGGAGAGCCGCGGACGGCCGGGGAACGCGGCATGCGCCCGGGCATGACCGGCCAGCCGCCGACCGGCCAGACAGGCGCGATGGGCCAGCCGGGGCAGCCGGGCCGGATGCGCGGCCGGGACGTGGGCGACCGCGACATCGACATGACCACGTCCGAGGAGCAGCTCCACATCGGCAAGGAGAGCCGCGAGAGCGGCCACGTCCGGCTGCGCAAGTACGTCGAGACCGAGAACGTCCAGGAGCGGGTGCCGCTCGCGCACGAGGAGGTCGTGATCGAGCGCGAGCCCATCAGGGACGGCGAGCCCGGCACGTACGAGATCGGCGAGGACGAGCAGCAGATCACCCTGCACGAGGAGCGGCCGGTGATCGGCAAGGAGACCAGGCCGGTCGAGCACATCCGCGTGCACAAGGAGCGCGTCGAGCACGAGGAGACCGTCGAGGGCCAGGTCAGGAGGGAACGCCTGGAGGTCGACGAGGACGGCGACGCGCGCGAGCACACCCGCAACCGCAACCGCGGTGACGACCTCCCGCCCAAGCGGTAGGAGGCCGCGCCCGGTCCCGCGGGGGCGCCCACGCGCCCCCGCCTCACCACACCCACCTCCAGAACACGTCCCGCGGTCAGGGCGAGCTCTCGGACCGACCGGCGTTCAGGGGAACCGACTCCTGGCCGGCGTTCAGGGGAACCGACTCCTGGCCGGCGTTCAGGGGAACCGACTCCTGGCCGGTGTTCAGGGAAGCAGACCCCTGGCCGGTGTCCGGGGGGACCGACCAGCTCGGGCGGGCGTTCAGGGTGGCCGGCTCGAAGCCCGCGAGCTGCTTGTAGTGCAGCGCGATCTTCTCCAGCGTGTCCCTGGGGATGACCTCCTCGATGTCGGCGAACCCGTCGGGGGCGCGTTCGTGCGCCATCCGCAGGACGACCTCGGGCCCGTCCTCGCGGTTGGCCAGCACGATCCGGTTCGTGACCGGCCGCCGCCGGCTCTCGTAGAACTCCAGGCCCTGGCCGGTGGCCAGCGCGTGGGCCAGCACGCGGGCGTCGATGACGGCCTGCGTGCCGCCGTTGGACCCGGTCGGGTACATCGGGTGCGCGGCGTCGCCCATCAGCGTCACCGTCCCCGACGACCAGTACGGCAGCGGGTCCCGGTCCACCAGCGGGTACTCGTACGCCTTGTCGGCCGAGGCGATGAGGCCGGGGACGTCGAGGGCGTCGGAGCGCACGTCGGCCACGTGGTGCAGGAACTTGCCGATCTCCACCTCCCGGTTCCAGTCGCCCCGGGGGACGGTCTCGGGGGCCCGGTGCTGGATGGCCCAGTTGACGAGCTGCGTGCCGTCGGGGTCCGGCGGCGCGATCGGGTAGATGACGATCTTCTGGGCGCCGTCGCCCGCCATGATCATGGATCGGCCGGTGAGGAACGGCCGCGCCCGGGACGTGCCGCGCCACAGCACGTGACCGCCCCACAGCGGCTCGCCCTCGCCGGGGAACAGCGCGGCCCTGACGCCGGAGCGGATGCCGTCGGCGCCGACGAGCAGGTCGGCGTCATGGTCGAGGTCGGTGACGGGGGAGCCGGTCACCACGGCGTCCGGGCCGAGCCGCTCGCGTACGGCGTCGAGGAGCAGGAGCTGCAGCCGGCCGCGGTGGATCGAGTACTGGGGCCAGGCGTGGCCCGCGGCCCGGCCGCGCGGCTCGGTCCAGATGCGCTGCCCGCGCCGGGTGACGAAGGTCAGGTCGGCCGTCTCGACGCCGACCCGGGCCAGGCGGTCGCCCAGGCCGAGCTCGATCAGCTCGCGCACGGCGTGCGGCAGCAGGTTGATGCCCACGCCGAGCGGCCGGATGTCCTTGACGGCCTCGTGCACGGTCACGTCCGTGATGCCGGCCGCGTGCAGGCTGAGGGCGGCGGTGAGCCCGGCGATGCCCGCCCCGGCGATGACCACCCGCCGCGGGCGTCGTCCCGCGAGGCCCGTCATGACGAGCCGCCGGGAAGGAGCAGGGTGGAGACGTCGAACGGCGCCTCCAGGTAGCCGTTGCCCTTGAACTCCAGCATGAGATTGGCCACCCGCTGCAACCGGGCCTTGTCGACGGTGGTGGAGTAGCCGCCCAGCGCCATCAGGTCGGCCGTCGCCTTGTCGATCCTCGTGTACTTGAGCAGCGCGGCCTTGGCCTGGGCCGGGTCGGCGACGGCCAGGTCCACCGCCTTGCGCAGGCCGCGCTGGAAGGCGGCCACCGTGCGCGGATTGTCGGCCGCGAAGCCCTCGGTGGTCAGGTAGCCCGCCATCGGGAAGTCGGCGGTGGCCCCGGTGAACAGGTCCGACAGGCTGCGGGCCCCGCTGGTGGCGGCCGCGGTCTGCCAGAACGGCTCGGGCAGCACGGCGGCGTCCACGTCGCCGTTGGCCAAGGCGCCGGCCATCTGCGGGAAGGGCCGTTCGACGAAGGTGATGTCGGCGGGCGCCACGCCGGCGGGCTTGAGCAGCGCGCTCACGGCCAGGGTGGCGACGTTGCCGAGGGTGTTGACGCCGACCTTCCTGCCCTTGAGGTCGGCCAGCTTCGTGACGGGCGAGTCCTTCCTCGTCATGAGGACGAAGTTGCCGGGCTTGGCCGCGTAGGCGTCGCCGACGACCTTCAACCGGCCCACGCCGCGCGCGGCGGCCAGCATCGCCGAGACGTAGTTGCTGTGCAGGACGTCGAGCTTGCCGCTGATCAGGTCGGGCATCGCGGCGGCCCCGCCCTGGATCACGACGGGCTTGACGGTCAGCCCCTCCGCGGCGAAGAACCCCTTGTCGATGGCGATCTGGACGGGCGCGACCTCGGGAAGGGCCAGCATGCCGAGGTTCAGCACGGCCTTCTCCGGCCCGCCGGACGACGGCCGGGGATCCGCCCCGCCGCACCCGGTCATCGCCAGGGCGAGGGCGACCGCCGCGAGTAACAGACGCATGAAAACGCTCCCAGAGAGTTGAGTTCGCGAACAAAGCGTGCCGGGGAAAAAGAACAGCCGTCCGGCAATCTTCCGCATTCCCGGGCGGCTTTATTCGGTCGCGCCATAATGCGCCACCAACCGGCGTTCCAGAATCAGGAAAACCTGATTGAGCAGATAACCCAGAACCCCGAGCACGGTGACGGCCGCCCACATGCCCGGCAGGTCGAAGGAACGCTGGGCGGCGCGCAATCGGAAACCGACGCCGTCGGTGGCGAAGAATTCGGCGATCACCATGAGGATCAGCGCGAGCGACAGGCTGAGCCGCAGCCCGGCGAGGATCTTCGGGGCCGCCGAGGGCAGCACGACGCGCAGCAGGCGCTGCCCGGCCGACAGCCTGAAGGCCCGCGCGGTGTCCAGGTGCAGCCGGTCCACGTCGCGGGCGCCGTCGGCGGCGTTGACCAGCACCGGCCAGACGATGCCGCACGCGATGGTCATGACCTGCATGAGCGTGCCGGTCGAGAACAGCGCCAGGAACACCGGCAGCAGCGCGGGCGGCGGCAGCGCCCGGCAGAACTGCACCGCCGGGTCCACGAACCTCGACAGCAGCGGCGAGCGGCCCATGGCGACCCCGGCCGCCACGCCCAGCACGCCGGCCAGCACCCAGCCGGTCAGCAGCCGGCCCAGGCTGTGGGAGAGGTCGTCCAGGGCCGTCCGGCTGATCCACAGCTCGCGCAGGCGCAGCGCGATCGTGGACGGCGGCGGGAAGTAAGGGTTGCCCGCCGCCCTGGTGGCCGGCTCCCATACGGCCACGACGACGGGCACGGCCCACAGCCGCGCCACGGATCTGATCATCGTGCCGCTCCCGTCAGCGTCGTGTGCCAGCGCAGCAGCCGCCGGAAGGCGTGGGCGAGCAGGGCGTTGGTGAGCAGGCCGAGCGCGCCGGCCCACAGGGTGGCGGCGATGGTCAGCCGCAGGCCGTCCGGGCTGCTCTCGGCCACGATGATGAAGTGGCCGATGCCGCTGGTGCCGGCCAGCAGCTCGGTGCTGACGGCCAGGATCAGGGCGATGGCCGCGGCCACCCGCACGCCGGTCGCCACGAAGGGGGCCGCGCTCGGCAGGCTGACCCGCCACAGGACGGCCGGCGGGCCGAAGCCGAAGGCCCGCATCGTCTCCTTCGCCAGCGGGTCGACCTCGCGCAGCCCGTACATGGTGTTGAGCAGGACGGGCCAGGTGGCGGCGTACACGATCATCGCGACCTCCGTCTCCAGGCGGCCGGTGAAGACGAACGCGGCCAGGGGGATGAGCGCCACCGAGGGGATGGGCCGCAGGAACTCCAGCACGGGCCGCAGGGCCCGCTCGACCGGCGGCAGGTTGCCCAGCAGCAGCCCGGCGGGCACGGCCACCGCCACGGCGGTCAGCAGCCCGAGCGCCCACGCGCCGCAGGTGGCCAGCACGTCGGCCAGGAAGGCGGGGTCGGCGGCGAGCCCGGCGGCGGTGGCCAGGACCGCCGAGGCGAGCGGCAGCTCCAGCTGGGAGACGAGCCCGAGGCGGCCGGCCGCCTCGGCGGCGCACAGCAGCGCGACGGTGCCCGTCACACCGCACACGGCGGCGCTGTCGAAGGGGCGGGAGGGGATCAGGCGCACGGCGACGCCTCGGCGCCGGGGGAGTGGGGCGGCAATTTATCGGCTCTCCGGAACATCGGTCCGGCCATTCGTCACCGCGGCGGGCCGGAAGGCGGGCAGAGAGGAACGGAAGTCACAGTAACCGAGCCGCGCGTTTCCGCCCGGCCGGGAAAACTCCGGTCCCGGAAAGCCCACTGGGTCCGGGCGTCACATTCCGTAGGCTCGCGCCATTTCGGCCCGCCTGATAATCCGCATATTCCGGCCGGGTTCAGCGTCCGTAGAGTTCGAGTTCGCTGAGCATGCTGCAGGAGTCGCCGATCTCGGCGTCGCAGTCGTCCGTCGGCTCGGTGACGACCATGACGTGCGCGCCGGTGCGGGCCACCGTGTGGTAGCGCATGGCGTAGTCGGTCCGGTCCTCGACGGTGACGACGGGCTCGCCCCAGGAGCGGCCGTCGGCGGAGACGTACACGCGGGCGCCGGCCGCGTGCCCGGGGCGCAGGGCGAGGCCGATCCGGTTGATCGCGTACGGGCGGTCGAGGTGCAGGACGTACCGGCCGGGGCCGGCGGCGACGGCGCCGGACCAGTAGTCGGTGCTGCCGTCGAAGGCGCCCGACGGGCCGGTGCGCGGCCGGCCGGGGCGGGTCCAGCGCATGTCGGTCTCGACCTTGAGCGCGCCGCGGCGGTACAGGGCGGCCAGGTCGAGCAGGTCGGGGCCGGGGGGCGTGACGGTGTACAGGCGGCGCTTGATCGCGTACCAGCCGCCGTTCTCGAACTTGCCGTGGGCCGGGCAGGCCGTCTCGTTGAGCAGCCCGTCGGGGCGCACGCCGGGCAGCTTGCAGTTGTCGAACACCTGGATCAGCCGGTGCGGGCCGACCGCGGCCACGGCGGTGTAGCCCGAGGAGCCGTGCACGTCCCGCACGCCGTCGCTGTTGCGGTACGTCACCGTCTGCTGCCGCCACTCCTCGCCGATCCCGTCGGGGGCGATCGCCAGCCAGTTGTGCGGACGCCCGGCGCTGAGCACGAGCACGCCGTCCGGCATCAGCAGCAGCCGCGGCGCCACGCCGCGCACCAGGCAGTCCTGGCCGTCGATGCGCAGCGGCCGGACCGGCGACCAGGTGCGGCCGCCGTCGGAGGAGCGGCTCTGGTGCAGCGTGGAGGGCGGCTCGCCGTCCCTGCGCAGCACCGCCAGCAGGGAGCCGTCGAGCGTCTGGGCCAGGGCGGTCTCGTTGTGGACGAACGGCCCTTGGGGCGGGGCGATCACGCCGCGCCTGGCGAACGTGCGGCCGCCGTCGTCGCTGGCGAACACCTCCGCCTGGTAGGCCTCGGTGTCGCCCTGGCGGATGTAGGCCGTGAACAGGATCGTGCCGTCGGCGAGCTGGATCGGCAGGCCGTGTGCGGCCCCGCCGGAGGCGCCGGCGTCCGGCGAGGAGACCGTGGCCTCCCAGCGCACCCAGCTCTCGTCGTGCGCCGAGGTGGAGGACAGCACGCCCAGCTTGGCGGTGCCCGGTCCGGAGCGCCGCAGGTAGTACTCCAGGGCCAGCAGCCGGCCGTCGCGCAGCTCGATCGGCGCCTCCCGCAGCGGCGTGCGGTTGCTCGGCCCGAACGTGACGCCGCCGTCGTCGGAGGTCGCCGACTCGCTGGAGAGGGTCACGACCTTGTCCACGTTGGTGGCGTAGGTGACCAGGAGCTTCCTGACCGGAGCGCCGTCACGGCCCACCGTGTCCAGCGCCGCCACGCTCGGGAACCCGGCGAAGTCGAGCCGCTGCTCCGACGACGGCTCGCGCTCGGCGGGCGTCGGGTACGGGTAGATCCACCGCGGTGAGACATCAGTGTCGATCAGGTAAGGCCCCTCCGGAACCGACTTGCCGGTGAACTCCGGCATACGGCAGAACGTCTCGCCGGCGTGCGTGACCCCATGGGCCGCGGGCAGCCCGGCGGCCAGGAACACCGCCGCCAGCGCGGCTCTGGGCATCGCCACCGGGGACTCCTTCCTCTCGTGGCCGCTCGCGGGCGGCCGCCTCGCGACGGGCGAGGCCATGCCTTGTCTCTGCCCCCTCAGGCCCCTTGTTTCACCTGCGTCCCAGGGTTGCCAACCGTGCGTCCGATAGGTATTCGTTAAGTGTCAGTTGACAGCGACCGGCTGCGACCCGAGGATCAGAGCTGCAGGATTAAGTGTCAATTTACGCAGGAGGGACCTTCGGGTCTGGAGGTGGCCTCAGATGAGCATCGAGCCCAGGGCGCGAGTCGCCCCCGAGCGCGTGCCGCCGGTCTGGGCGGCGGACCCGGCGCCGGTGGCGCCGGAGACGGCGGCGCAGCAGAAGGTCGTCCAGCGCATCTGCGCCAGGGTGGCACCCGAAGGGGTCGAGGTCGGCGTCGGCGAGCTGCCCCCCGGCGGCCTGCAGGTGTGGATCGACGCCCCCGTCCACGTCGACCCCCGCGAGGCATGGGTGCTCCACCACCGCATGGCCCGCGAGGTCAGCCTCGTCGGCTGGCACTGCGAGGCCGACAGCGACCGGCTGCTGGTGCTCGGCTGGAGCGCCGCCTGCCTGCACAACCGCATCAGGCTGCTGCAGAGCGGGCTGAAGCGGCTGTCCGACTTCGAGCACACCGCGCAGCGGGCCGTGCAACTGGAGGGCGAGGACCCGCGGGGCCGCACCGCGGCCGACGTCGCCGCCGCGACCCGCGCCGCCGTCGAGCGGCGGCTGCGCTGGCCGGCCCGGCTGGCCGAGCTCGACGGGTTCGACCGCAGCTCCGGCCTGTCCCACCTGCAACTGCTCCTGGCCCAGGTGGTCGGGCTGGAGTCGAAGGTGGCCGCGGCCTGCGAAGAGCACCTGATCATGGCCCGCGCCCTCGCGTGGTCCGTCTGCGAGCACTACGCCGCCCACGGCGACCTGCCCAGGGCGCAGCGCGAGGTGCTGGCCGAGACCCGCCGGTGGGTGCACGCCAGCTCGATCATCCGCGGCACGGCCGCCGTGCGTCCGGCCGGCGCGCCCCGTCCGCACATGGGGCTGACCGAGCGCCGGATCGCCGCCAGCGTCATCAACCACGGCGTGCCGAGGGCGACCCCCACGGCCGTCATCCCCCGCTCCGGCCACCAGGAGAGCACGTGACGACCCACGTGCCGCTCCACGGGCGGCAGCACGCACAACCCGTACGAACCCTGTAGGAGAGCTCCCGTCATGCGAACCCCACCGCATCTGCCCGCGCTCGTCCGGCACGAGTCGTCCGACACCGGACGCACCCGCGCCCGCCGCCACCCCTACGGCCCGCACGACGTGCCCGCACAGGCCGCCCCGCGCGGCTCACTCGACTTCCCCGCCCCCGCCGCCGTCCCGCCCGCGCCCTACGAGGCGCTCACCGAGCAGCGGCTGCGTGAGATCAGGGAGATGTCCACCCAGGCCATCGGCTCCATCGACGACCTCCTCCAGCACACCGCCTGACGTGTTTTCGCATCCCCCGAGGAGAGCCATGCAGGGACTATCGCGAGTGGATCTGCGGCCGCGTGACGTGGGCGCCCACCGACCGCGTTCGCTGGCGGGCACCGAGACCCCGCACACCCTGGACGAGGTACGCGCCCTCGTCCGCCGGGCCATGGTGAGCAAGAGCCGCCTCTACCCGGTCAGCACCGGCAGGAACTGGGGCATGGGCTCCGCGCTGCCGGTCACCGAGGACAACGTCGTCGTCGACCTCAGCCGGATGAACCGCATCCGCGGCCTCGACCTGGAGGCCGGCTACGCCGTCATCGAGCCCGGCGTGACCCAGGCCCAGCTCGCCGAGGCGCTGCGGGACACGCCGTGGATGCTCAACGTCACCGCCTCCTGCGCCGACACCTCGGTCATCGGCAACGCCCTCGAACGCGGCGACGGCTGCTTCCGCTCCCGGGTCCAGGACGTGGCCGGCATCGAGGCCGTGCTCGCCGACGGCAGCGTGATCACCACCGGCGGGCTCGACCCCACCGGCGTCTACCACGGCCGGGTCGCCGGGCCCGACCTGACGGCCGCGTTCGTCCAGCACAACCTGGGCGTCGTCACCGCCATGGCCGTCTCGCTGGTGCCGCGCCCGGAGACGATCGGGCTCGTGCACGCGCGCATCCGGCGCGAGCAGGTCGGCGCCGCGATCGGCGCGATGACCGGGTTCCTGCGCCGCGGCAACCCGGCAGGCGGGCTCATGCGGCTCCGCGAGCTCGCCCTCGCGCCCGGCCGCGACGGCGGCTGGCTGCTGCCGGCGGGCGTGGACACCGGCAAGTTCACCGTCCTCGGGCCGCTGCTCGGCACCGGCGCCACCGTCGAGCTGGCCGAGGAGATGCTGCGCAAGGCGCTCATCGAGGTCGAGGGCGGCGAGACGCTGCGCGTGCTCGACGCCGCCGCGGTCGGCCCCGACGACCCGCTCTACACCAGGGCTCTCACCGCCCAGGGCATCCCGACCTGCCAGGGCGTGCGCAACGCGCTCGGCGTCACCTCCTGCGACCAGATCGACGCCGGCGGCATGGGCTTCCTCGTGCTGCTGCCGCTGATGCCGCTGCACGCCACGAGGACCGAGCGCATCCTCGACGCCCTGCAGACCGCCGTCGACACCCACGGCATCGCCCTCATGGTGGAGTGGAACCTGGTCAGCCCGCACATGGCCAACGCCGTCATCCAGATCTTCTTCGACCGGGCCGACGCCGACGCCGCCCACCGCGCCCACCAGCTGCGCAACGACGCGAGCTGCCTGCTGCGCGGCAACGGCTGCGCCATCTACCGCTCCGACATCGACCACGCCGCCGCCGACGTCTGGTCCGAGACCAGCACCGCCAGCCTCGGCATGCTCCACCGGCTCAAGACCGCTCTCGACCCGGACGGCCTGCTCTCTCCCGGCCGTTACGGCGCCTGACCCCCCGAACCACCCCGCGCCGGTCGCACCCACCGCAGTGTGCCGGCCGGCGGGGAACCTGAGGCTTTCTTGCGAGGAGGACCGAGTGCGTGAGACACCAGTGGCCGTCAGAGCAACCGGCGTGACCCGCCGTCACGCCGTGATGCTGCGGCTGGTCGGCGCGGGCGTGATGCTGACCGTGATGGCCGACACCACGGCCACCACCCTGGCCGTCGGCGTGCTGCGTTACACCCCCGCGGGCGCCGGCATGCCGCTGGGCGACCTGGTCTGGCTGACCAGCGCCGCCTTCATCCCGATCGCGGCGCTGCTGGCCACGGCCGGCCGCTGGGCCGACCTGTTCGGCCGCCGCCGGGTGCTGGCGTTCGGGCTGGTGGTCTTCGTGGCCGGCGGGATCGCCACCGTGGCCGCGTCGTCCTGGTCGTTCGTGCTGGCCGCGCGGGCGGTGCAGGGCGCGGGCGCGGCGGCGATGATCCCGGCCAGCCTCGGGCTGCTGCTCGGCGAGCTGCCCGAGTCGCAGCGCCGGGGCGCGATCGCGCTGTGGAGCTCGGCCTCCGGGCTCGGCTGCCTGCTCATGCAGGCCGGCGGCGGCTGGCTGGCCGCCACCGTCGACTGGCGCGCCCTGTTCGTGCCCGACGTCGTCATGGGCGTCGCGCTGCTGATCGCCTGCGCCGCGCTCCCGTCCGGCAGGCGCGCCGCGGCCAAGGGCGTGCCGGACGTGCTGGGCGCCTGGCTGCTGGCCGCCGGGATCGCGGTGATCGTGCTGGCCATCTCCAAGGCCATGGCCTGGGGCATGGACGTCGTGTGGCTGGCCGTCGCGGCCCTGGCGCTGCTCGGCGGCGCGCTGGCCCAGGCCAGGCACCACCGCCTGCCGGCCATCGACCTGGCGTTGTGGCGGCAGCGCAAGTTCGTCTGGGGCTGGCTGGCCACCTGGTTCTTCGGCGCCCTGTCCTACGGGCTGCTCACCGTGCAGCCGCTGTACCTGCTGCACCTCGGCTACCCGATGCTGGAGGTGGCGATGTGGCTGACGCCCACCTCGGTGGCCGTCGTCGTCACCAGCTACCTGGCCGGCAAGCTGCTCAAGCACATCGGCGCGTACGGCCTGATCTACGCCGGCTCCCTGCTCTGCGGCGGCGCGTGCGTGCTGGTGCTGACCCAGTCAGGGCCGACGGTGTGGGGCCTGATCGCCAGCGTCGTGGTCGGCATGGGCGTCGGCGCGCTGGCGCCCGGCACCTCCGTGGCCACCACCCTGGCCGCCCGCCCCAGCCAGTACGCCTCCGCCGTCGGCGCGGCCACCATGGCGCGCATGGTCGGCGGGGCCGTCGGCATCGCCGTGGTGTCCCTCGTCATCGACCACCCGTTCATCCTGACCGGCCCGCTGGCCGGGCTGGCCGGCGCGCTCGCCATGTGCGTGGCCATCTCGGTGTTCATCGGGGCCATCGCACTCACCAAGATCACCCGGCTGCGGACCGACCCGGGCGACGACATGATCAAGGTGCCGCGCCGGCTGCTGCTGGAGCTGCGCATGACCCTCGCCACCGTCGCGGCGGAGGCCGACGCGCTGCTGCCTGTCGAGACCCGCACGACCCCCAGGGATCACATCCCGAGGCCCCGGGCGGCAGAGAGCTCGGAGACCTACGGAACCACGCACGTCTAGTACAACCTCAAGAAGGGCTCTCGTCATGGCAACCACCTCGTGCGACGTGGCCATCGTCGGCGCCGGGCTCGGCGGCTGTTTCCTCGCACTGCTGCTGCGCCGCCGCGGGCAGCGCGTCGTCGTCATCGAGCAGGGACCTTCGATCCCCAGCGCGGGCGCCGACTTCCTCAAGCCCCCCGGCCTGCGGGTGCTGGCCCGCCACGGGCTGGCCGAGCTCGTCGAGCGCCACGGCCTGCGGCGCGACCTCATCCGCTACTACCACGACGGCGAGCCGATCAGGGAGTGCCGCTTCCCCGACGGGGGCTTCCTCATCCGCCCCTACCGCGAGCTGGTCGAGCTCATCTACGCCTGCTGCGCGATGGAGGGCGTCGAGTTCTGCTTCGACGCCGCCATCGAGCACGTCGAGCGCGAGGGCGACCGCATCGAGCTGCTGACGCTGTCCGACGGCAGCCGGCTGCGCGCCGACGTGGTCGTGGGCGCCGACGGCACCAAGTCGGCCGTGCGCCGGGCGCTCGACATCGACCAGGTCACCATGCCCTACGACCGGCTGCTGATGCGGGTGGCCACCGTGCCGCTGAGCGCCAGCGTCGCCCAGCTCAACCGGCTCTACTTCAGCTCCGGCGGCTGGCTCGCCTACCTGTACCCGCTCGACAAGGACCAGGCCAGAGTGTTCGTCGGCCTGCCCCCCGAGCAGGACGACGAGGTCTTCGGCCGGGGCGCCGCCGGCCTGCCCGACATGCTGAAGGGCTTCGTCACCGACAGCACCGACGCCTTCGCCTCCCTGCAGGCCGCCGCCTGGCAGCCGATCAGGGTCTCGTCGCTGCGGGTGGGGGCGTACCACAGGGGCAACGCCGCGCTGCTCGGCTCGGCCGCCTTCGCCTGCCACCCGATGACCGGCATGGGCATGAGCTACACCCTGTACGACGCCGAGATCCTGGCCGACGTCATCTCCGCGGCCGGCGGCGACCTGCCGCTGCTCGACAAGCTGCTCCAGGCCCGCTACGAGCCGCGCCGGCAGGCGCACCGGCAGCTCATCGACTACGGCGACGCCCTGGCCGCCACGTTCCACGACCGGCGGGCGTACCTGCGGGCCTTCCGCGCCGACCTGCACATCTACGGCGACGAGGCGGCGCCCCGCACCGCTCCCGCGCTGCAGCCGATCTGACCCCGCCGCCCTCCGGGAGGCCCCGGCGCGCCCGCCTCAGATCCGTGCGGGCGGGGCGGCCGGGCCCCGGTAGGGCAGGGTCTGGCTGTAGACGATGCTGGTCGTGGTGCTGCCGAACCGGGCCAGCTCGTCGATGACGCGTTCGAGGTGAGGCATCGAGCCGGCCGCCACCTTCAGCGTGTAGCAGTCCTCGCCGGTGGTGCGCAGGCATTCGAGGATCTCCGGGCGCTCGCCGAGCAGGCGGCGCAGCGGCTCGTGCCGGCTGCCGGGATACTTCAGCCGCACGACGGCCAGCACGCCGAACCCGACCTTGCCCAGATCGACCTCCGCCCGGTAGCCGGCGATGACGCCCAGCGCCTCCAGCCGCCTGACCCGCTCGGTCGTCGCCGAGGCGCTGAGGTTGACCCGGCGGCCCAGCTCGGTCAGCGGCAGCCGGCCCTCCCGCTGCAGCTCCGCCAGGATCGCCCAGTCGGTGTCGTCGAGATCCTCGGCCATCCGGCGAATATACCGGCAGATCCACGGCGATCCCCGCCGCACACCGTGAGCGGGGCCTTCAGCCCGGGGGGACGGCCTGGATAGCCTTCGGTGTCATGAGAATCGGCGTGAACGTACCGAACTTCGGGCCCGGCACAGACCCGGCCACGCTGCGGCGATGGGCGCAGACCGTCGAGGGCCTCGGCTACGACCTGCTGATGATCTCCGACCACGTCGCGATCACCCCCGACGTCGCCCAGCAGTACCCGGGTCCCTTCTACGAGCCGTTCACCACGCTCTCCTGGCTGGCCGGGATCACCACGCGGGTCAGGCTCGGCACCTCGGTGCTCATCGTGCCGTACCGGCATCCGCTGGTGATGGCCCGGATGGCGGCCAACCTCGACCGGTTCAGCGGCGGCCGGCTGGTGCTCGGCGTGGGCATCGGCTGGGCGCGGCAGGAGTTCGACGCGCTCGGGGTGCCGTTCGAGCGGCGCGGACGACTGACCGACGACCACCTGCTGGCCATGCGCGCCGCCTGGTCCGCCGCCGACGACTACCGCGCCGGGCCCATCCCGTTCTGGGTCGGCGGCAACGGCGAGGCCGGCCTGCGCCGCGCCGTACGGCTGGGCCAGGCGTGGCACCCCCTGCGCAACACCCTGCCCTGGCTGCGCGAGGCCGCCGGGCGGCTGGCGGACGTGGCCGGCGAGCTCGGCCGCCCGGTGCCCGCGTTCGCGCCCCGCATCCTGCTGCGGCTGACCGCCGAGCCGGTCACCGGCCCCGGCCGCCACGCCGGGGAGGGCACCCTCGACCAGATCCTGGCCGACCTCGACGCGCTGCGGCAGCTGGGCGCCGACACCGTCGTGCTCGACCCGTTCGCCGGCGACCCCGCCGAGACGCTGCACCCCCAGACGGCCTGGCACGCGCTCGCCGCCGTGGCCGGCCACTGGGACCTCGAATCCCGCGACCTGTCCAAGGAGGACGACGATGACCCCCGATGACGAGACCCTGCTGCGCCGGGCCATCGAGCTGGCCGCCCGCGCCCGCGCGAACGGCGAGGCCCCCTTCGGCTCGCTGCTGGCCGGCCCCGGCGGCGAGGTGCTGGCCGAGGAGCACAACACGGTCCTCGGCGACCGCGACATCTCCGCCCACCCGGAGCTGAAGCTGGCCCGCTGGGCCGCCCGCGAGCTGACCCCGGAGGCCGCGGCCGCCACCACCATGTACACCAGCTGCCAGCCGTGCGGCATGTGCGCGGGCGCCATCGAACGCTCCGGCCTCGGCCGCGTGGTGTACGCCCTGTCGAACGAGCAGCTCGCCGGCCTCAAGACCGGCCCCGGCTGGCCGCACGTCCCGCAGGAGGGCCCGGCCCTGTACGCCGAGGCCAGCGCCCCGCTGGAGGGCTACTACCGCTGACCCGCGCGGCCCCGCCGGGGGCCGCCGATGGTAGTGCCTGCCCCACCATCAGGACGGGTGACAGCGGGGGTCCGCCGGAAGGCCGCCGCCGCGATGCTGAGGAGTGTTCACGCCCGCCTCACCAGCATCGGAGAGAGCCTTGACCGTGGTGGAAACCCCTCGCGCCGCGCCCCGGGGGAGCGACTTCGCGCAGCTGTCGCGCCGCATCGCCCAGGCGGGGCTGATGGAGCGGCGGCCCGCCTACTACGCGATCAGGATCGGCCTGGTGGCCGCCCTGTTCGCCGGAGGGTGGACGCTGTTCGCCGCGGTCGGCGACTCCTGGGGGCAGCTCGGCGTCGCGGCGCTGCTGGCCGTCGCCTTCGCCCAGGTCACGCTGCTGGCCCACGACCTGGCGCACGGCCAGGTGTTCCGGTCGCGGCGGCGCAGCAGGATCGCCGGGCTGGTGGTCGGCAACCTGACCGTCGGGCTCAGCTACGGCTGGTGGATGGACAAGCACACCCGCCACCACGCCAACCCCAACCACGAGGACCACGACCCCGACGTCGCGCCCGACATCCTCATCTGGTCGCGGCGGCAGGCCGAGGCCAGCCGCGGGCTGCCCCGCTTCATCGGCAGGTGGCAGGCGTTCCTGTTCTTCCCCCTGCTCACGCTGGAGGGCCTGAACCTGAAGGTGGCCGGCTTCCGCGCCCTGCGCAGGGTGAAGGGCGGACGAACCGAGGGGCTGCTGCTCGTCGCGCACAACCTGGCCTACCTCGCGGGGGTGTTCGCGGTGCTGCCGCCCGGCAAGGCGCTCGCCTTCCTCGCCGTCCACCAGGCCTGCTACGGCGTGTACCTGGGCTGCACGTTCGCGCCCAACCACAAGGGCATGCCGGTGCTCACCGCCGAGGACTCCCTGGACTTCCTCCGCCGCCAGGTGCTGACCTCCAGGAACGTGCGCGGCGGCCGGCTGATGAACGTCGCGCTCGGCGGCCTCAACTACCAGATCGAGCACCACCTGTTCCCCGGCATGCCCTCGGCCAACCTGCGCCGCGCCCGGCCCGTCGTGCGCGAGTACTGCCGCGAGCTCGGCGTCGCGTACGTCGAGTGCGGGCTCGTCGAGTCGTGGGCCCAGGCCATGCGGCACCTGCACGACGTCGGGGCGCCGCTGCGCGCCCCTCAGGAGGTGACCACCAGCTCCAGGCCCTCCTGATCCTCCCGGATCTCATGGCCGGCCCCGGCCAGGACCATCCGCAGCGCGAGCAGGACCGCGGTGCGGATGGTCGCGTACTTCGCCAGGTGGGCGGCGGTGTCGGCGCCGGCCGGACCCCAGACGACCACCACGCCGCGGGACGGATCGAGCCAGACGGTGAGCCCCCCGTCGACCGGCAGCAGGGACGGTTCGACGTTGAAACCCGCGTCGGTCAGCTCCCGCCGGACCACCAGTTCCAGATCCGGCCCATCGCCTCGGGCGAAGTCCATCAGAGTCAGCTGCCCCCGCGCGGACACGCCGAACGCGCCGCCTGGTAAGTGTGGCGGTTGTGTAAGGATGGCGGCTGTGACCGCCGCGTCAGTCTGGCTGCGTCTGTCGCGGGCCGTCGTGTTCGCGACGGTCTGCGGCTTGGTGTCCGCGGCGGGGCACCTGCTGGCCGGTGGCGGGGCCGTCCCGCTCTGGGGCGGCGCGCTCGGGGTGCTGGCCGCCCTCGCCGCCGCGCTCACGATCAACGGCCGCGAGCGCGGCCCCGCGGCGATCCTGGCCGCCACCACGCTCACCCAGCTCGTGCTGCACCAGCTCTTCGAACGCCTCGCGCCCGCCACGGGCGCCGCCGCCGGGCACGGCCATCCCGCGCCCGCCATGGCGCTGGTCCACCTCACCGTGGCCGCGCTGACGGCCTGGTGGCTGCACCGCGGCGAGCGCGCGCTGTGGCTCATGATCCGCCTGTCCGCCGCGCCGCCCCCGATCCTCGGGCCGCTGATGCTCGCGCCGGTCGAGGCGCCGATCCCGCCGCGCCGCCCCGACGGGCGCGCTCCGGCGTACGCCGACGTCCCCACTCCGATGGGCAGGACCGCCTGCCGCACGGTCACCCGGCGAGGACCACCCCGGCGGCTCCGCCTCCGCTGAAGTCCCGCGTCCGGTTCAGGACGCGTCCCCGTCCGTGCTCTTCCGTGCTCTTCCGTGCCCGGACGGCGCCCCGGCGCCGGTCCGGCCGTCCGCATCCGGAGTTCCCATGAAACCCTCCTGGCCCTTCCGCCTGGCCGCGCTCGCCTGCGCGGCCCTCCTGGCGCTGCTGCCGTCCACCGCGGCGCTCGCCCACGACACGCTCAAGAGCAGCTCACCGGCCAAGAACGCGCAGTTGTCCGCGATCGAGCGGATCGAGCTGGAGTTCAACGCCCACGTCCAGTTCCCCTTCGTCGTGCTGCACGACGCGGCGGGCAAGGCCGTCGAGGTCGGCAAGCCCCGCGTCGAGGGGCCCAAGGTGTTCGCCGAGGTGCCCCGGCAGCCCGCGCCCGGTTCGTACGTGATCGCCTGGCGTGTCGTGTCCTCCGACGGCCATCCGATCGAGGGCGAAATCCCGTTCGTCATGAAAGGATCTACTTCTCAACCGGCAGCGGCGCCCTCGCCCGTCGAGGAACGGCCCGCCGCGACGGGCGTCCCCGGCTGGATCTGGGGCGGGCTGGCGGTGCTCGTCGTGCTGGGCGCGGTCCTCCTGATCAGGGGCGCGCGCCGCGGCCCTGACCGGGAGGACGTGGATGCTGGTTGAGCGGGCCAGGCAGCTCGCGCGGCAGTGGGTGCTCGACGAGGGCGCCCGCCTGCCCGGGTTCGAAGGGGCGTTCCTGACCGGGTCCGCGCTGTGGGCGGCCCCGGGCACGGAGCTCGGCCCCACGTCCGACGTGGACGTGATGGTGCTCGCCGACCCGCCGCCCGCGATCGGCAAGTTCCGCTACGAGGGCGTCCTGCTGGAGGTCTCCGGCATCGCCCGCATCGGCTCCACCCACGAGGTGCTGAGCGACTACCACCTGGCCGGCAGCTTCCACCTGCCCAGCGTGCTGGCCGACCCGACCGGGCGGCTCGGCGAGATCCAGCGCCTGGTGGCCCGCGACTTCGCCGAACGACCCTGGATCATCGCCCGCTGCACGCAGGCGATGGACCGGGTGCGCGGCTGGATCAACTCCATGGACGAGAACGCGCCCGTCCCCGAGCAGGTGGCGTCCTGGCTGTTCGGCACGGGCGTGACCACGCACGTCCTGCTGGTCGCCGGGCTGCGCAACCCGACCGTGCGCCGCCGGTACGCCGCCGTGCGCGAGCTGCTGGCCGGGCACGGCCGGCTCGACTGGCACGAGCACCTGCTCGAACTGCTGGGCTGCGCGCGGATGACCCCGCAGCGGGTGGAGCGGCACCTGGCGGCCCTGGAGGCGGTCTTCGACGCGACCGCCGGGCTGGAGGCGCCGTCCTACCGCTTCACCTCCGACATCACGCCGCAGGCGCGTCCGATCGCCATCGACGGCAGCCGCGAGCTCGTCGCCGCCGGGCTCCACCGGGAGGCGGTGTTCTGGCTGGTCGCCACGTACGCGCGCTGCCTGGACAAACGCGCCGCCGCCGGCGCGCCGGCCGGGTACGAGGAGGGCTTCCAGGAGCTGCTGGCCGACCTCGGCGCCGAGACGTTCGCCGACCGGCGCCGCCGCGGCGACCACGTGCTGGCCGCCCTGCCCAGCCTGTGGCAGACGGCCATGGCGCTGTGCTGACGGGCCGCCATGGCGCTGTGCTGACGGCCCCCGGGGCCGCGCGCCTCAGGTCCGGCGCAGCGAGCGGGTCAGACCGGCGGCGATCGTCGTGGCCAGCACCCAGCCGGCCATGATGAGCCCCCAGGCCAGCCACTGCGCGCCGCCCTGCGGGTTGTAGGCCTTCTCCTGCCCGAGGTCGATGATCGGCAGCAGCAGGTCGAGGGTGTAGACCAGCGCGTGGAACGGCGGCGCCTCGCCCGGCTTCAACGGCGGCGGCACGTCGAGCCCGAACACGACCGTGCCCGCGGCCAGCAGCGCGGCCAGCCAGGCCGCCGCGCGCAGGGGGCGGAAGCCGTAGCCGACGGTGGCGTCCTGGAGGTGGCCCCAGAAGCGGGCGTACCCGGGGAGCGCGGCGCGGCGTCGCCGCTGGCCGGCCAGCAGCGTCTCGCGGGCGTCGGCGTCGGCGCCGAGCCGCCGGTACATCGCGGCCAGCTGCTCGTAGGCGCCCGGCAGGTAACCGTCGGGGTCGGCACGCAGCCAGCGCAGCCGCCCGGCGGCCGGCAGCATGGGGTCGAGCACCTCGTACGACAGCCCGTCCATGCGCATCGCCCGCGGCCACCCGGCGGGGTCGTCACGCAGGACGCCGATCCGCGCGTACCGTAACTCCACCACCCCCTCGACCGGCGCGGCCGTGCGCAGCGCCAGCTCGCGGGCCTCCAGCCGCCAGCACTTCAGCGCCACCTCGCCGGGCGCCGACAGGGTGGCGTCGTCGAGGCACAGGCGGCTGCCGACCTGGGCGCTGGTCAGCCTGATCCGGCCGCGGGCGGAGAAGCCGTCGCAGAGGTTGAGCACCTTGCCCACCGACAGGCCGTTGGCCGACAGCGCGGCCCCGCCGGGGTTGACCAGGGTCGCGCCCTCGAAGTGCGCCGGTCCGGTGACCGTGGCGTCGAGCAGGCTGAACTCGCCCTCGGCGCGCAGCCCCCGCCAGGCCAGCAGCGAGCCGTTCACGGTGAGGCCGTCGGCGGCGACCACCACGCCGCCCGGGGCGCTCAGCCGCGCGCCCTCCAGGCCGAGGGTGCCGCCGATGACCGAGCGGTTGAGGCGCACCTGCCCCTCGGCCGTCAGCCCGGCCAGGAAGAGCCTCGCCTCGGCGTTGAGCCCGGTGGCGCGCAGCGCGAGCCCGCCCGGCCGCCGGATGCGCGAGCCGCGTAACGTGAGCGGGCCGGACACGCGGGCGAACCGCAGGCTGACCTCGCCGTCGGCCTCCACGTCCCGCGCGAACAGCCCGACCTGGACGATCACGTTGGACGCCTCCAGGGCCGTGCCGCCCGGCGCGTTGAGGCGGGCGCCGTCCAGCTCGATCGCGCCGCCGATCCGGGCGGAGGCCAGGACGAGCGTGCCGTCGCAGGCGAAGCCGTCCTGGGCGCGCAGGTGACCGGCCACGTCGAGGTGCTCGCCGTTGAGCGCCGTGCCCGCCGGATGGCTCAGGCGGGCGCAGTTGAGCACGAGGTTGCCGCTGATCCGGCCGCCGGGCAGCCGCAGCTCGCCGGTGACGTGGCTGCCCGCCAGCCGCAGGTTGCCCTCGACCTGGACGTTCGAGGCGGTCAGGCCGGGCAGCCGCGAGCCGCTGAAGCTGAGGAAGCGGGTGCGGGCGTGGTAGAGGTCGGGGGCGGCGTCGAAGGCGCAGCCCTGGAAGGTGACGGGGAAGGGGAGCTCGGCGAACGCCAGGTTGAGCGCGCCGGTGATCCGCGCCCCGGCCAGGATCAGCCGGGGTTTGGCGGCGGGCTCGTCGAACCCGCCGAGCAGCAGCCCGGCCAGCACCTCGCCCCGGACCGTGCGGCCGGGATCCCAGGACGCGGCCGCGGCCGGGTCGTCGGCGGCGGGGTCGCCGGTGCGCAGGTCGACGGCGCGGCCGTGGGCGAGCGCGGCGGCCACGGCCCGCTCGGCGTCGTTGAGATCGGCGTTCGGCACACCGCCATCATCGCCGACCCGCCGCCGGAGCGGACCTCAAGGCCCGGCGCCTCAGGAACGGACCTCCAGGCCGGCGCTCAGGAGCGGACCTCCAGGCCCAGTGCCTCGGCGACGACCGTGGCCTGGAAGGGGTCGATGACCGCCTTCTTGAGCGTGACCGTGTGCGGGTCGAGCGTGCTCAGGTCGCTGCCGCGCAGGTCACAGCCGGTGAGGTCGGCGCCGTGCAGCCAGGCCCCCGACAGGTCGGCCCGGCGCAGCTCGGCCCCGGCGAGCCGGGCCCCGGTCAGGTCGGCCTCGCGCAGCCGGACGCCGTGGAAGGCGCTGCCGCGCAGGTCGGCGCCGGGCAGCCCGGTGTAGGACCAGTCGCCGCCGTCGACCTTCAGCAGCCCGAAGGTGCAGCCGTCGAACATGCTGCCGGTCAGCTTGCACCCCCTGAACGTGGCGTCGAACAGGGAGCACCGGCTGAACAGGCAGTTGAGGAAGCGCGCGTCCTCGTGGGTGGAGACGTTGAGCCGCACGTTCCTGAACGTGCACTCCTCGAACGACGCCCCCTGGTCGACCAGCTCGGTCAGGTCGACGCCCTGGAACAGGACCCGGTGGAAGGTCTCACCGGCGATCTCCGTCCTGTCCCAGTCGTCGGCGTGGATCGTCGTCTCGATCGGGGGCGCGGGGACCCCGTGCTTACGGTCGGCCATGCGAACAAACTAGCGGATCACGCCTTGTTCGCGATGGCCGTGATGAGCGGCTGGACGAGCTTGGCCGCCAGCGGCCCGAACGCCGCCAGGATCAGCACGTACGCCGCCGCCAGGGCCCCGAGGTCGGGATGGGCCCCGGCGCCCACCGCCAGGCCCGCGATGACGATGTTGAACTCGCCGCGCGGGATGAGGGCGATGCCCGCCCGTGCCTGACCGGCCTTGCCGATGCCCGCCCGTCTGGCCGCGTACGCGCCCGTCAGGAGCTTGGTCACCATGCTCACCAGCGCCAGCAGCGCGGCCAGCCCCGCCACCGGCAGGATCTTCGCCGGATCGGTCTGCAACCCGAAGAAGACGAAGAACACCGCCGCGAACAGGTCGCGCAGCGGCGCGAGCAGCGCCTGCGCGTCGTGCGCGAGCTGCCCCGACAGCGCGATCCCGACCAGGAACGCGCCGACCGCCGCCGACACCTGCAGCTGCTGGGCCAGCCCGGCCACCAGCAGCGCCAGCCCGACCACCTTCAGCAGCAGCACCTCGGAGTTGGGGCTCGACACGAACGCCTCGATGAAGCGCCCGAAGCGCAGCGCCACGACGAGCACGACGCTCACCGTGCCGAGCGCGATGCCGACCGAGATCGCCCCGCTGACCAGGCTCAGGCCCGCCAGCAAGGTGGTGAGGACCGGCAGGTAGACCGCCATGGTCAGGTCCTCGAACACCAGCAGGGACAGCACCGTCGGCGTCTCCCTGTTACCGATCCAGCCCAGATCGGACAGCACCTTGGCGGTGATGCCGGAGGAGGTGGCGTAGGTGACGCCCGCCATGGCCACCGCCGCGACCGGCCCCCAGCCCAGCAGCAAGGCGCAGATCGCGCCGGGGGCGGCGTTCAGCACGAGGTCGACGATGCCGGCCCGCGCGTTGCTCGTGAGGCTGGTGACCAGTTCGTCGGCGTTGTACTCCAGGCCGAGCGTCAGCAGCAGCAGGACGACGCCCAGTTCCGCGCCGACCGAGATGAACTCCTCGCTGGTCGCCAGCGGCAGCACGCCGCCCGTGCCGAACGCCAGACCGGCGATGAGGTAGAGCGGGATCGGTGAGATGCCGACGCGCAGCGCGAGCGCGCCCAGAACCCCCAGACCCAGAAGAACAGCACCGAACTCGAGAAAGATGACCGCGGTTTCGTGCACCCGCGGTCCTACCCGTCAGCCAGGATGCCGGCGACGTCCGCGGTGCTGTCCGCGCTCCCCACCACGACCACGACGTCGCCCTCGCGGAAGACGAAGTCGGGGCCGGGGCTGGCGAACACCTGGCCGCCGCGGACCACGGCGACGATGGAGGCGCTGGTACGGGTCCTGACCCGGGCCTCGCCCATGGCGCGCCCGGCGTAGGGGGAGCCGGACGGGATGGGGAGCTGGACGCTGACCAGGCCCTCGACCTGCTGGTGCAGCTGGTTGAGCCGCTGCACGATGCGGGGGGCGCCGAGGAGCTCGGCCAGGGCGTCGGCCTCCTCGTCGTTCAGCTTGACCGTCTGACAGGCGCGGTCGGGGTCGTCCTTGTCGTAGATCACCAGGTCGCGACGGCCGGTGCGGTGCGAGACGATGCCTACCCGCTGGCCGGCGCGGGTGGTGAAATCGTGCCGAAGCCCGATGCCCGGCAACGCTGTCTGCTCAACCTCCACCTATCCCACCCATCCCAAAAAATATGCATATTTCTGGACAACACTACCAACGGTCTCCGCCCGCTTGACCTCCTCGTATCCCGCCCTCGCCTGCCGTCCGGCGCTCTCCGGCCGCCCGCGGCGGCACCCGTCCGGCCCGCCGGGAACGGGCGGCGCGGGCGGGACGCGGGTGGGAAGATGCCGGGGACGTTGCCGCGGGAGAGGCGAGACGAAGCGATGCCGACCACTTCCTCCATCCGGCTGCTGCTCGTGGAGGACCACGCGATGGTGGCCGAGGCCATCGGCCTGGCGCTCGGCCGGGCGCCCGGCATCGAGGTCGTGGCGCAGGCGGGCACGGTCGCCGCCGCACTCGCCGCGGCCGCCCGCCGCCGGCCCGACGTCGTGGTGCTCGACCGGCGGCTGCCCGACGGCGACGGCGTCGAGGCGATCAGCCGGTTCGCGGCGGTCGCGCCCGGGGCCCGGGTGCTGGTGCTGACCGGCGAGGCCACCGCCTCGGTCGCCGCGCGGGTGGTGGAGGCGGGCGGGGCGGGCCTGCTGGTGAAGTCGTCCAGGCTGGAGGAGCTGGAGTCGGCGGTGCGCGAGGTGGCCGCCGGCGGCGTGGTGTTCGCGCCCGGCCTGCTGCCCGGCGTGCTCGACCGCCTGACCGGCCGGGTGCGGAGCCCGGGTGCGGCGCTGACCGCGCGCGAGCGCGAGACGCTGCGGCTGCTGGCCGAAGGGGCGAGCACGGACGAGATCGGCGCGCGGCTCGGCGTGGCCCGCAACACCGCGCGCAACCACGTCCAGCACGTCCTGGAGAAGCTCGGGGCCCGGTCCAAGCTGGAGGCCGTGGCCGTCGCGCGCAGGGAAGGGCTGCTCGACTGACGCAGACGCACCAGACGGCGCCCCTCATCCGCACCGGTAGAGGTGGTTCCACTGCGTCTCGTGATCAGTCCTGTACTGCCCGACAGTAGGAGGATGGGCAGTTTCGCTGCGCCGTACCAGGTGGACACCCAGCTGCCGGAAGAGATGGGCAGCATCACCGCGGCCCGACAGAGAGCACGTGAGGTGCTGGCCGCGTGCGGCTACCGCGGGCGCCGCGAGGACGTCCTGCTCGTGGTCTCCGAGCTGGTGACCAACGCGCTCGTGCACGGCGACGGCCCGCCCGCCTTACGCATCCGCTGCACCCCCGCCCACGTGCGGATCGAGGTGCGCGACTGCGGCCACCGCCTGCCCGAGCCGCGCGAGCCCGGTCCGGACAACGGCTGGGGCCTGCACGTCATCGAGCTGCTGTCCACCGGCTGGGGCGTCTCCCGCGCCGAGGGGGCCGGCGAAGGCGGCAAGGTGGTGTGGTGCGAGCTGGCGCCGCACGTCGTCGCGCCCGCCCAGGAGCGCTCCAGGGCATGATCGAGTTTCGGTCTGCCGCCGGGCCGTGCGAAGCTGCAGTATGCCCGGTCAAGACAGGCAGTCAGAGGACATCCAGCTGCTCGTCCGCAGCGTCGTCGACTACTCGATCTGTCTCCTCGACCCCGCGGGCCATGTGACCAGCTGGAACGCCGGCGCCGAGCGCATCAAGGGCTACCGCGCCGAGGAGATCATCGGCCGCCACTTCTCGGTGTTCTACCCGCCCGAGGACGTCACGGCCGGTCGTCCGGAACAACTGCTGGGCCGCGCGGCGGCGGCCGGCCGGGTGGCCGACGAGGGCTGGCGCGTCCGCAAGGACGGCGCCCGGTTCTGGGCGCGCGTGGTCATCACCGCCCTGCGCGACGAGCGGGGCCTGCTGCGCGGGTTCGGCAAGGTCACCGGCGACCTGACCGAGCGCCGCCTGGCCGAGCAGGCGATGCGCGACAGCGAGGAGCGCTTCCGCCTGCTGGTCCAGAACGTCGTCGACTACGCCATCTTCATGCTCGACGCCCAGGGCCGGATCGTCAGCTGGAACGCCGGCGCCGAGCGCATCAAGGGCTACCGCGCCGAGGAGATCATCGGCCGCCACTTCTCGGTCTTCTACCCGCCCGAGGACGTCGCGGCCGGCAAACCCGCCATGGAGCTGGAGGTCGCCGTCGCCGACGGCCGGTGGGAGGAGGAGGGCTGGCGCGTCCGCAAGGACGGCACCAGGTTCTGGGCCAGCGTGGTCATCACCGCCCTGCACGACGACCGCGGCGAGCTGCGCGGGTTCGGCAAGGTCACCCGCGACCTGACCGAGCGCCGCAACGTGGCCCGCGCCCTCGACGAACGCGGCATGCTGCTGGCCCACCTGGTCCGCGCCCAGGAGGTCGAACGCCGGCGCATCGCCTACGACGTGCACGACGACACGATCCAGTCCATGGTCGCCGTCGGCATGCGCCTGCGCGCGATGGAGCGCGGCCTCGCCGGTGAGCGGGCCGCCGAGGTGCGCGGCATCGGCGAGGCCGTCGAGGCCGCCGTCGCCCGCCTGCGCGACCTGACCTTCGAGCTGCGCCCGCCGGCCCTCGACGAGGAGGGCCTGGTCGAGGGCCTGGCCGGCTACCTGCGGCAGGTGACGGCCGGCACCGGCCTGTCGTTCGAGATCGACCACCGCCTCGACGCCGACCCGCCGCCCGAGGCCGCCGTCACCATCTTCCGGATCTGCCAGGAGGCGATCACCAACGTGCGCAAGCACGCCCGCGCCACCTCCATCAGGCTCTCGCTGGTCTCGCTCGACCGCGGCGTGCACGTGCGCGTCGCCGACGACGGCACCGGGCTGCCGCCGGACGCCGAGGGGCCGCTGCGCCACTTCGGCCTGATCGAGATGCGCGAACGGGCCGAGATCGCGGGCGGCTGGTGGAGCCTGACCGACCGGCCGGGGGCCGGGACCACCGTGGACTTCTGGGTCCCGGCCGTCCCCCACGCCTGACCGCAGCGGCGCTCAGCGGCGGGGGAGCACCTCCAGGGACTGACGGGCGATCTCCCACTCCTCGTCCGTGGGCACGACCAGCACCGCCACCTCCGCGCCCGGCGGCGAGACCGCCCGCTCACCGGCCGGGCCGGCCGCGTTCAGCGCGGGGTCCACGGTGATGCCGAGCCGGTCGAGCCCGGCCAGCGACTCCGCGCGGGTGGCCGCGTCGTGCTCGCCGACGCCGCCGGTGAACACGATGGCGTCCAGGCGGCCGAGCAGGGCGTAGTACGCGCCCACGTACTTGCGGATGCGCCGGGTGTAGACCTCCAGGGCCAGCCGGGCCTCCTCGTCGCCGCGGGCCCGCACCTCGCGCATGTCCAGCGTCCCGGCCAGGGCGCGCAGGCCGCCCTCGTGGCTGAGCGCGCGCTCCACCTCCTCGCCGCCCATGCCGCGCACCCGCGCCAGGTAGCCGGCGATCGCGGGGTCCACGTCGCCGGAACGGGTGCCCATCACCAGCCCCTCCAGCGGGGTCAGCCCCATGGAGGTGTCCACGCTGCGCCCTCCGGACATCGCCGTCGCGCTGGCGCCGTTGCCCAGGTGCAGCACGACCAGGTCGAGGCCGGCCAGGTCGCGGCCGAGCAGGGCGGCGGCGCGGCGGGAGACGTAGGCGCAGGAGGTGCCGTGGAAGCCGTAGCGCCGCACGCCGAGCTCCCGCCAGGCCCGCGGCACCGCGTACGTGTACGCCTGCGGCGGCAGCGTGAGCTGGAACGCCGTGTCGAACACGGCCACCTGCGGCACCCCGGGGAACGCCGTCCGCGCCACCCGGATCCCGGCCAGGTTCACCGGGTTGTGCAGCGGCGCGAGCGGCGCCAGCTCCTCGATCGCGGCGATCACCTCGTCGTCGACCAGCGCCGGGCCGGTGAAGCGGGTGCCGCCGTGCACGACCCGGTGACCGACCGCGACCGGCTCCAGCTCGGGCCCGGCCCGCGCGAACGCCTCCAGCATCGCCGCCAGCCCCTCGGCGTGCCCGGCGAACCGCTCCTCCCGCACGTACGGCGGCCCGCCGTCCGCGTGGTGCGTCAGCCGCCCGCGCTCCTCGCCGATGCGCTCCACCAGCCCGCGCGCCGGCCGCTCCCGGGTGCGCACGTCCACCAGCTCGTACTTGATGGAGGAGGAGCCGGTGTTCAGGACGAGTATTCGGCCGGCCATGTCCACGACCTGATCTCCGCCGGGTCCTCGCCGTGCTCCCTGGTGTACGCGCGGGCCCGCAGCCGCGCGTCGCTCATCCGCTGGCGCAGGTGCGCGGCCTTGGAGCCGAGCCCCGGCACCCGGTCGATGACGTCGATGACCAGGTGGTAGCGGTCGATGTCGTTGAGCATGGCCATGTCGAACGGCGTGGTCGTGGTGCCCTCCTCCTTGTAGCCGCGCACGTGCATGTTGGCGTGCCCGGTGCGGCGGTAGGCGAGCTGGTGGATGAGCGAGGGGTAGCCGTGGAAGTTGAAGATGATCGGCCGGTCCACGGTGAACAGCGTGTCGAACTCGGCGTCCGGCATGCCGTGCGGATGCTCCGACCGTGGTTGCAGCCGCATCAGGTCCACCACGTTGACGACCCGCACCTTCAGCTCCGGCAGGTGCTCGCGCAGCAGCGCCGCGGCGGCCAGCGTCTCCTGGGTGGGCACGTCGCCCGCGCAGGCCAGCACGACGTCCGGCTCGCTGCCTTGGTCGGTGGAGGCCCACGGCAGGATGCCCAGGCCGCGCGTGTTGTGCGCGATCGCCTCCTCCATCGTGAACAGGTCCAGCACCGGCTGCTTGCCCGCGACGATCACGTTGACGTAGTCGCGCGAGCGCAGGCAGTGGTCGGCCACCGACAGCAGGGTGTTGGCGTCCGGCGGCAGGTAGACCCGCACCACCGACGCCTTCTTGTTGACGACCACGTCGAGGAAGCCGGGGTCCTGGTGGCTGAAGCCGTTGTGGTCCTGCCGCCACACGTGCGACGACAGCAGGTACGTCAGCGACGCCACCGGCCGCCGCCACGAAATCTTCTGCGACGACTCCAGCCACTTGGCGTGCTGGTTGAACATGGCGTCGATGATGTGGATGAACGCCTCGTAGCAGTTGAACAGGCCGTGCCGGCCGGTCAGCAGGTAACCCTCCAGCCAGCCCTGGCACAGGTGCTCGCTCAGCACCTCCATCACCCGGCCGCCCGGGGCCAGGTTCTCGTCCGTGGGCAGCAGCTCGGCCTCCCACGCCCGGTCGGTGACCTCGAACACGTCCTGCAGCCGGTTGGAGGCGGTCTCGTCGGGGCCCACCAGCCGGAAGTTGCGCGGGTTGCCGGCGATCACGTCGCGCAGGAACCCGCCGAGCACCCGCGTCGGCTCGGTCAGCTGGGCGGCCGGGGACTTGACCTCGACCGCGTGCCGGCGGAAGTCCGGCAGCCGCAACGGCTGCAGCAGCTCGCCGCCGTTGGCGTGCGGGTTGGCGCTCATCCGCAGCGGCCCCCGCGGCACCGTCGCCAGCACCTCCCCGACCGGCTTGCCGTCGGAGCCGAACAGCTCCTGCGGCCGGTACGAGCGCATCCACTCCTCCAGCATCGCCAGGTGCGCCGGGTTCTCCCGGACCCCGGCCAGCGGCACCTGGTGGGCCCGCCAGGTGCCCTCGACCGGCTTGCCGTCCACCTCGCGCGGGCCGGTCCAGCCCTTCGGGGTGCGCAGCACGATCATCGGCAGCCGCCGGTCCTGGCCGTCCTTGTACTCGGCCAGCTCGTCGAAGACGGTGTCGAGGGTGGCGGCCATCTCCTCGTGCGAGGGGCCGACCAGGTGGGGGCGGTAGCCGTACCCCTCCATGAGCTTGAACAGGTCCTGCTCGGGGATGCGGGCGAGCACGGTGGGGTTGGCGATCTTGTAGCCGTTCAGGTGCAGGATGGGGAGCACGACGCCGTCGCGCCGGGGGTCGAGGAACTTGTTGGAGTGCCAGCTGGCGGCCAGGGGGCCGGTCTCGGCCTCGCCGTCGCCGATGACGCAGGCGACCACCAGGCCGGGGTTGTCGAACGCGGCGCCGTAGGCGTGGGCCAGGGAGTAGCCCAGCTCGCCGCCCTCGTGGATGGAGCCGGGCGTCTCGGGCGCGACGTGGCTGGGGATGCCGCCGGGGAAGGAGAACTGCCGGAACAGCCGCCGCATGCCCTCGACGTCCTGCGAGACGTCCGGATAGCGCTCGGTGTAGGAGCCCTCCAGCCAGGCGTGCGCGACGGCGGCGGGCCCGCCGTGGCCGGGACCGGCGATGTAGATCATGTCCTGGTCGCGCTCGGAGATCACCCGGTTGAGATGGGCGAAGCAGAAGTTCAGCCCCGGGGTGGTGCCCCAGTGGCCGAGCAGCCGCGGCTTGATGTGCTCGGGGCGCAGCGGCTCGGTCAGCAGCGGGTTGTCCAGCAGGTAGATCTGCCCGACGGACAGGTAGTTGGCCGCCCGCCAGTACGCGTCTATGTGGTCCATGTCCTTGCCCATTCCTCCGCAGGCGGTGCTGAATCCCCGGGCTGCCGATAATGTGCCGTCACATGGCGCTGCGCAGTTCCCTCTGGTACTCCGGTGACGACAGGAACTCCTACATCCACCGGGCCTGGATGCGCCGCGGCCTGCCGCGCGAGGCGTTCGAGGGCGAGCGGCCGCACATCGCGATCGCCAACAGCGCCTCCGACCTCGCGCCCTGCAACGCCCACCTCGACGAGGTCGCCCGCGGCGTCATGAACGGCGTGTGGGCGGCCGGGGGCGTGCCGCTCGACCTGCCCGTCCTGTCGCTGGGCGAGACGAACGTGCGCCCGACCGCCATGCTCTGGCGCAACCTGGCCGCGATGGCCGCCGAGGAGCTGCTGCGGGCCAACCCGATCGACGGCGTGGTGCTGCTCGGCGGCTGCGACAAGACCGTTCCGGCGCTGCTCATGGCCGCCGCCTCGGTCGACCTGCCGGCGCTCGTCGTGCCCGGCGGGCCCATGCTGACCGGCCACTTCCGCGGCGTGCCGCTCGGCTGCGGCACCGACGTGTGGCGGCTCAGCGAGGAGGTGCGGGCCGGCACGCTCTCCCGCGAGGCGTTCCTCGCCTCCGAGTCGTCCATGATCCGCAGCCGCGGCCACTGCAACACGATGGGCACCGCCTCCACCATGGCCTGCATGGCCGAGGCGCTCGGCATGACGCTGCCCGGCACGGCCGGCACCCCCGCCCCCGACAGCCGTCTGCTGGAACGCGCGCACGACAGCGGCCGGCTGGCCGTCGAGCTGGTACGCGCGGGCCGCCGCCCCAGCCACGTCATGACCAGGGCCTCCTTCCTCAACGCCATCGTGACGCTGGCCGCGATCGGCGGCTCGACCAACGCGGTCGTGCACCTGCTGGCCATCGCCGGGCGGCTCGGCGTCGAGCTGAGCCTCGACGACTTCGACCGGGCCGGCTCGGGCGTGCCGCTGCTGGCCGACCTCCAGCCCGCCGGCCGCCACCTGATGGACGACCTGTTCCGGGCGGGCGGCCTGACCGCCCTGCTGCGGGAGGTCGAGGACCTGCTCGACCCCGGGGCGATCACCGTCACCGGCAGGCCACTCGTCGAGCACCTGGCCGGCGCCGAGATCTGGGACGACACCGTGATCCGGCGGCGCTCCGACCCGCTGCTGCCCGACGCGGGCATCGCCGTGCTGCGCGGCAACCTCGCGCCCGACGGCGCCGTGATCAAGCCCGCGGCCGCCTCGCCGGAGCTGCTGCGCCACCGCGGCCGGGCGATCGTCTTCGACGGCGTCGAGGACGCCCGCGCCCGGCTCGACTCGCCCGGCCTCGACGTCGACGAGACCTCGGTGCTGGTGCTGCGCGGCTGCGGCCCCAGGGGCTACCCGGGCATGCCGGAGGTCGGCAACCTGCCGCTGCCGCGCAAGCTGCTGGCCAGGGGCGTGCGCGACATGGTGCGGGTCAGCGACGCCCGGATGAGCGGCACCGCGTACGGCACGGTCGTCCTGCACGCCTCGCCGGAGGCCGCGGCCGGCGGCCCGCTGTCACGGGTGCGCACCGGCGACCCGATCGTGCTCGACGTGGCCGCCAGGAGGCTCGACGTGGACGTCCCCGAGGCCGAGCTGGCCGCCAGGGAGCCGGTCATGACCGGCCACGCCCGGCCGGCCCGCGGCTGGGAGCGCCTGTACGTCGACCACGTCACCCAGGCGCACCTCGGCGCCGACCTCGACTTCCTGACGGGCTCCTCCGGCGACGCCCCCGGCCGGGAGTCCCATTGAGAGCAAAGAGTGCCCGGCGCCATGCGCGGAATCTTCCCCGTGGGGTACGGGGTTCCCTACGGGAGCCCGGCTCAGCGGATCTCCCGCGAGTGCGGGACGATGTGATCAGGTTTGACGACGTATGAGGAGGAAGCGGTGAACGGCGACATCAGCCAGAGCCAGGAGTGGGCGGCTCTGGGCAAGCATCACGAGGAGCTGGCGGGAAAGCGGCTTCGTGAGCTGTTCGCGGAGGACCCGGGCAGAGCCGGGCGGATGACGGTGAGCGCCGGGGACCTCTACCTCGACTACGCCAAGCACCGCGCCACCCAGGAGACGATCGACCTGCTGGTGGCCCTGGCCGAGCGGGCGGGCCTGCGCGAGCGCATCGCCGCGATGTTCGGCGGCGAGCACATCAACGTGAGCGAGGACCGCGCCGTCCTGCACGTCGCGCTGCGCATGCGGGAGAACGCCAAGCTGGTCGTCGACGGCCAGGACGTCGTGGCCGACGTGCACGCGGTGCTGGACAAGATGAGCGCCTTCGCCGACCGCGTCAGGTCCAAGGAGTGGAAGGGCGCCACCGGGCAGCCGATCAGGACCGTGGTCAACATCGGCATCGGCGGCTCCGACCTCGGCCCGGCCATGGCCTACGAGGCGCTGCGCGACTACGTGGACGCCGGCGTCGAGGCCAGGTTCGTCTCCAACATCGACCCCGCCGACATCCTGGGCAACCTGCGCGACCTCGACCCGGCCAGCACGCTGTTCGTGGTCGCCTCCAAGACCTTCACCACGCTGGAGACGCTGACCAACGCCAGGGTCGCCCGCTCCTGGCTGGTCGGCGCGCTGGGCGAGGACGCGGTCGCCAAGCACTTCGTGGCCGTCTCCACCAACGCCGAGAAGGTCGCCGAGTTCGGCATCGACACCGACAACATGTTCGGCTTCTGGGACTGGGTGGGCGGCCGCTACTCCTACGACGGCGCCATCGGCCTGTCGCTGATGATCGCCGTCGGGCCGGACCGGTTCCGCGAGATGCTGTCCGGCTTCCACAGCATGGACCAGCACTTCCGCACCGCGCCCTTCAACGCCAACATGCCGGTCCTGATGGCCCTGCTCGGCATCTGGTACACCGACTTCTTCGGCGCCGAGACCCGCGCCGTGCTGCCCTACAGCCAGCGGCTGCACCGCTTCCCGGCCTACCTCCAGCAGCTCACCATGGAGTCCAACGGCAAGTCGGTGCGCGCCGACGGCAGCCCGGTGACCGTCCCGACCGGCGAGATCTTCTGGGGCGAGCCGGGCACCAACGGCCAGCACGCCTTCTACCAGCTCCTGCACCAGGGCACCCGGCTCGTCCCGGCCGACTTCATCGGCTTCGCCGAGCCGTTCGAGGACCGCGAGGGCATGCACGACCAGCTCACCGCCAACCTGCTCGCCCAGACCAGCGCGCTGGCCTTCGGCAAGACCGCCGAGGAGATCGCGGGCGAGGGCACGCCGCCGGAGATCGTGCCGCACAAGGTGATGCCGGGCAACCGGCCCACCTCGACGATCCTGGCGACCAAGCTCACGCCGTCCACGCTGGGCCAGCTCGTCGCGCTCTACGAGCACATCGTGTTCGTCGAGGGCACGATCTGGGGCGTCGACTCCTTCGACCAGTGGGGCGTCGAGCTGGGCAAGAAGATGGCGCTCGACGTGGCGCCCGCGCTCACCTCCGACGAGCCGCCGCAGACCTTCCCCGACTCCTCGACCGAACAACTCGTGCGCAGGTACCGCGAGCTGCGCGGAAGGCGGGCCTAGAGATGGGGCGGGCGGGCGCGCTGGTCCTGTTCGGCGTCACGGGCGACCTCGCGCGCAAGATGCTGCTCCCCGCGCTCTACCGCCTGACCGCCGACGGCAGGCTCGACCTGCCGATCATCGGCGTCGCCAAGACCGACATGGACCTCGACGCGCTGCGCGAGCACGCCCGCGAGGCGTGCGGCGGCGTCCAGGACGCCGCCTTCGAGAAGCTGGCCGGCAACCTGCGGCTGGTGGCGGGCGACTACCGCGACCCCGAGACGTTCGCGAAGTTGCGGCAGGAGGTCGAGGGCAAGGGGTTCCTCGTCCACTACCTGGCGGTGCCGCCCGCGCTGTTCTCCGTCGTCGCCGAGGGGCTGGCCGGGGCCGGGCTCAACCACGAGGCCAGGCTCGTGGTGGAGAAGCCGTTCGGGCACGACCTCGACTCCGCGCGCAGGCTCAACGACGAGCTGCTGAAGTACTTCGACGAGGACCACCTGCGGCGGGTCGACCACTTCCTGGGCAAGGAGCCGGTCGAGGACCTCATGGTGTTCCGGTTCGCCAACATGCTGCTCGAACCGCTGTGGAACCGGAACTACGTGCGCAGCGTGCAGATCACCATGGCCGAGGACTTCGACGTCGCCGACCGCGGCGGCTTCTACGACGCCAACGGCACGGTCCGCGACGTGGTCCAGAACCACCTGCTGCAACTGCTGGCCATCCTGGCGATGGACCCGCCGCCGTCCATGGACGCCCGCGCGCAGCTCGACGAGAAGTGGCGGGTGCTGCGCGCCGTCCAGGCCGTCGACCCGGCCCACGTCGTGCGCGGCCAGTACGACGGCTACCTCGACACCCCCGGCGTCCGGCCCGGCTCCACCACCGAGACGTTCGTCGCCATGCGGCTCTACATCGACAGCTGGCGGTGGGCGGGCGTGCCCTGGTGCATCCGTTCTGGCAAGGCGCTGCCCACCACCGACCTGGAGATCGTGGCCGAGCTGCGCAAGCCGCCGGTGACGATGTTCCGCGGCGGCGACGTGCCGCCGGGGCCCAACCTCATCAGGTTCCGGCTGCAGCCCGACGCCGGGGTGACCTTCGACGTGCTGGCCAAGGAGCCCGGCCGGCAGCGGACGATCCCGGTGCCGGTGAGCGTCGACTTCACCAAGGTGCTCGGGCCGATGGAGGCCGCCTACGAGCGCATCCTGACCGACGCCGTCAGCGGCGACCCGCGGCGGTTCGCCCGGTTCGACCTGGTGGAGGAGTCGTGGCGGATCGTGGGCCGGCTGCTCGACCTGCCCGACCAGCCGCTGCCGTACGAGAAGGGCACCTGGGGGCCCGAACCGGCGGAGAAGATTCCGCCGGGCGGCTGGCACGAGATCTCCACCACGTTCGACTAGCGGCCGATCCGGGTGAACGATGGGCCCATGGACATCAAGGAGCTGTTGGAACAGTCGAAGGACGCCGTCACCGTCAGGCGCGTCTTCGGTGAGCCGATCCACCACGGCGACGTCCTGGTCATCCCCGTCGCCCGGGTCGCCCAGGGCGGCGGGGCCGGTCAGGGGCAGGGCCGGGACGAGAAGGGGGAGGAGCTCGGCAGCGGCGGCGGTGGCGGCTTCGGCTACAGCGCCACCCCCGCCGGGGTGTTCGTCATCAAGGACGGCGACGTGCAGTGGCGTCCGGCCGTCGACGTCAACCGGATCGTGCTCGGCGGCCAGCTCGTCGGCCTCGCCCTGGTGCTGACGATCCGGACCATCTTCAAGAAGTGGCGTCACAGGAGGTAACGGGGGCACATCATCTGACGTGCTCATCGATCTGCTCGACGCGGGGCTGCCCGGCCACGAGGCGCTGCTGCCCGGCTCCAACCTGCCGGTGCGGGTCGCCCCGCTGGGCGGCGGCACGTCGCTGGTCCGCTTCCCGCCCCGGTGGAGCCGTCCCGGCCGCGGCCACTACCTGGCGGGGGAGGAGTTCGTGCTGCTGGAGGGCGAGCTGCGGGTGTCGGGGGTGGCGTACCTGCCGGGAGAGCACGCCTGGCTGCCCGCCGGCGCCCTGCGCCATTCCGGCGCGGCGCCGGCGGGGGCGCTGGTGTGCACGTTCTTCGACGGCGAGCCCACCTGGGTGTCCAGCGACCTGGACGAGCCCGACGGGCCCAGCCTGCGCACCCCGCTGGTGAGCGTCGTCGTCCCCGAAGGCGGGCTGCCGCTCACCTCGCACTCCGTGCTGCTGGACACGCCCGTCCCGCTCGACCACCCGGCCGAGATGATCACGGTGCCGAGCTGGACGTGGGAGCTGTCCACCTTGATCCCCGAGGGCCGGGTCCTCGTAAGGTGGACGCCATGATGACCTCTTTGACGCAGTTCGTGGGATTCGGCGCTCTGGTGCTGCTCGGGGCGATGTCGCCCGGTCCCGACTTCGCGGTCGTGGTGCGCCGCTCGGCGCTGTCCGGGCGCGGGCACGGCATGGCCGCGGCGGCCGGGATCGCCGTGGGCGTGGCCGTCTGGGTGATGGCCGCCGGCACCGGCGTGGCCGCGCTGCTGGCGGCCTCGGCCACGGCCTTCACCGTGGTCAAGATCGTGGGTGCCGCCTACCTGCTCTACCTGGGGGTCAAGGCGCTGCGCGCGGCCCTGCGCAAGGGCGGCGCGCTCGACCTCGGCCTGCCCGCCCCCGCCGACCGCGGCCCGTGGGCGGCCTTCGCCGAGGGGCTGCTGACCAACGTGCTCAACCCCAAGGCCGCGCTGTTCTTCGTGGCCCTGGTGCCGAACTTCGTGAGCGAGGGGGCCGCGTTCGGCGACACGCTGCTGCTGTCGGCGGTCGCGCTGGCCGGCACGATGGTCTGGTTCCTCACGGTGGCGAACGTGGTGAGCACGCTGCGCCGGGTGTTCGCCCGGCCCGGCGTGCGCAAGGCCGTGGACGGGCTGACCGGCGCCGCGCTCATCGGCCTCGGCGTCAACCTGGCCGTCGCCGGCCGCCCTTGACCGGCCCCTCGACGGCCCGGCCGTGAACCAGCGCGCGGTCGCGTCAGGAGACGGCGACGCCGAGCAGGTGGCCGAGGCCGAAGGTGACGGCGGCGGCGCCCGCGCCCAGCCCGAGCTGGCGCAGGCCGCCCAGCCACCACGGCCGCGCGGTCATCACGGCCACCGCCGCGCCGAACCCGAACAGCGCCACCATGCTCAGCGCCAGCGCCAGGAACAGCCCCGACGCCCCGAACAGGAACGGCGCCAGCGGCACCAGCGCACCCGCGGCGAAGGCGAGGAACGACGAGCCGGCCGCCAGGTAGGGCGAGGGCAGGTCGTCGGGGTCGACGCCCAGCTCCTCGCGCACGTGCACGCGCAACGCCTGCTCCGGATCGGCCGACAGCCCTTCGGCGACCCGGCGGGCGAGGTCGGCGTCCAGGCCGCGCGACCGGTAGAGGGCGGCCAGCTCGGCCCGCTCGCCGTCGGGGTTGCGGGCCAGCTCGCGCCGCTCCACGGCGATCTCGGCCCGCATCAGCTCGGTCTGGGAGCGCACCGACGTGTACTCGCCGGCCGCCATCGAGCAGGCCCCCGCGACCAGGCCGGCGAACCCGGCGAGCACCGCGCCGCGCCCCGCGCCCGCGGCGCCCACGACGCCGGCGATGAGCGCCACGTTGGAGACCAGGCCGTCCATCGCCCCGAACACCGCCGGGCGCAACCAGCCGCCGGTGACGTCACGGTGGCTGTGGTGCTTCTCAGGAGAGTAGGGCCGGGCAAGCTCAATCGTCATGACAATCCTCCCCTTATTGGCAGTTCGTCACGGAATCTAGGCCCTTCCGGCATGATCCGCAACGAAGGAGAGGCTAGCCTGATCTGCGGTTTTCCCGCTGCGTCACCGCCCGTGCACGCGCGACCACGTGCCCGGGGGCGAAAACGCGAACGTCCCCCCGGAGCCCGCGGCGTGCGGGAGCCGGAGGGACGCGGACGGGGTCAGGCGTGCGCCGGGCTGGCGGGAGCCGGCTGAGCGGGACCAGGCTGAGCGGAACCCGGCTGAGCGGCACCCGACCGGGCGGCCCTCGGGCCGTTGACGATCGCGTCGCAGTCGGCGATCGCGTCCTCCAGCAGCCTGCGCAGCAGCGCGTCGGGGTCCTTGATGCACGCCTGGACGATGCCGACCACGGCGAGCTGCACCGCGTTGGGCGCCGCGTACCGGCGGAAACCCTTCTCGGTGATCTTGGCGGCCCGGCTGAAGCGCCTGGCCTGCTCGGCCGCGTGCGGCACCTGCTCCATCGCCCTGCGGCTCAGCTCGCTCAGCCGGCCGGACGGCGCGCCGTCGAGCCTGGCCAGCATCTCCTCGGCCGCCAGCACCGACACCGCGAGCGCGAGCTGGCGCTCGGCGGCGGCGACGGGCAGGGCCGTGGTCGCGCAGCGCAGCGCGATGTGCGCGTCGATCCGCAGGTCGTCGCCGGCCAGCCCGATGATGGACGGCACGAGCCCGACCAACTGGGCGCGGCTCTCGTCGCCGGTGTTGTCGTTGACCAGGCGGGCGAGCGCGGCCAGCAGCGGATGGGTGCAGGCCGGGTGGTCGCTCCACCGCTCGCCGGCCAGGTAGGACGCCAGTTCCATGAAACAGGCGCCGCGCTTCGGGTTGCGATGCCTGCCGCGGGACAGGACCGGCATGTGATCAAGGTGATTGTCCACGGGGTGCTCCATGCTCCACGCGATCGCCGTCCAGCCAGTTTGCGCTGTCGGGCGCGTCAAAGCCAGTGATCGGGCATCTTCCACAGGAATGGTTCCCTCAGGCGATGCGATCATTCCTCAACCGCTATTCATGGTTATGGCACCAAAGAATTTAATTTATGAGGAATTTTCGGCATTTATGACGAAAACAGCGGCCGTACGGGCCGGAACCGTCAGCGTGCCGGCCGCCGGGTCGTAGGACGACCGCCTGACCACCTCGTCCGCCGACGCCGCCTGCACCGGGTGCAGCGCCACCCGGCGGCCCGGCGGCACCCCCGGCGCCCGCGTGCAGGGAGACGGAGTGGGGTTGAGCACCACGACCACCGCGTCCCAGCGCGGGTCCAGCCCCGCGGTGTCCACCCGCATCACGATCACGCCCTCGCCGCCGGCCGGGAACGACAGCCGCCGCCGCACCTCCTCCGCCGTGCCCAGCGCGAACGCCGGGGTCGAGGCCCTGATCCGCAGCAGCTCCCCGAACGCCGCCCGCGCCGCCCCGATCGCCGCGCAGCCGGGACGCAGCGCCGGGTCGGCCAGCAGCGGCCGGGCGTACGGCCAGGCGGCCTCGTTGTCCGCCCGCGGCGGCAGGCCCGCGCCGAACCCGTTGCCCGCCGAGCAGTCCCACAGCAGCCGGTTGAACCAGTCGCCGGAGTCGTAGGAGTTGCGGTCGAGCGACTTCGAGCGCAGCCGCTCGCTGCCCGCGTGCACGAACGCCGCCCCCTGCCCCAGCAGCACCGTGGCCAGCGACAGCACCTGCATGCGCACCCGGTCGGCCATCGGCGTGCCCGCGGGCAGCTTGTAGGCCAGCGCGTCGAACAGCGTCTCGTTGTCGTGCGCGTCCACGTACGACACGACGTCGTCCGGCCGGGCGGCGTAGCCGGCGGCGGCGCCGTTGTGCTCGACCTCCGAGCCCGCGCGGCCCGAGGGCAGCACGTAGTCGCGCAGGCCGCCGGTCAGGCCCAGCATGACCAGCTCGGTGCAGTGGCGCAGGCGCTCGCGCTGCTGCTCCTCCGAGCCGTTGGCGGGCGCGCCGTTGGGCGCGCCGGCCAGGCCGGAGCCGTACCCCTGCACGCGCGGGTCGGCGTCGAACGGGCCGCCGCCGCGCACCGCGTCCCGCAGCCGGTCGTCGAACGTGCCGATGCCGGTGCCGGCCATGTTGGCCTGCGTGGCCTGCTCGAACCTGGCGTCGCCGGCCACCTCGCCGAAGCTCCAGCCCTCGCCGTACAGGATGATCGAGCGGCCGTCCACGCCGTCGCGCTCGGGGGTGAGCGCGTCGAGGGCGGCGCGCACGGCCAGGATGTTGGCCTTCGGGTGGTGGCCCATGAGGTCGAAGCGGAAGCCGTCCACCTTGTACTGCCTGGCCCAGGTGCGCACCGAGTCGACCACCAGCCGGCCCATCATGGCGTGCTCGGGCGCGGTGTTGGCGCAGCAGGTGGAGGTCGCCAGGGAGCCGTCCTCCATCAGGCGGTGGTAGTAGCCGGGCACGATCGGGTCCAGCACGTCCGCCGAGTGGGTGTGGTTGTAGACCACGTCCATGACCACACGCAGCCCGGCCTCGTTCAGCGCGGCGACCATGGCGCGGAACTCCCTGATCCGCTCGTCCGGGTCGGTCGCGTACGAGCCTTCCGGGACGGTGTAGTGCAGCGGGTCGTAGCCCCAGTTGAAGGAGTCGCGGTCCGCGGTGAGCGCCACGATCTCCTGCTGCCGTTCGGAGTCGGGCGGCAGGGCGGCGAGGTCGCAGCCGGGCTCGGTGCGGTCCGACCGGCGCTCGGGGATCGTGGCCACGTCGAACACCGGCAGCAGGTGCACGTGGGTGAGCCCGTCCGCGGCCAGCGCGCGCAGCTCGCGCATGCCGTCGCCGTCGTGGCGGAAGGCCGCGTACGTGCCGCGCAGCTCCTCGGGCACGGTGGCGTCGGAGGCGGAGAAGTCGCGTACGTGCAGCTCGTAGATGACCGCGCGGTCCAGCGGGACCGGGGCGGGCTTGGCCAGCCGGTCCCAGCCGGGCGGCTTTAGCGCGGGGTCGTCCAGGCTCACCAGCCTGCTGCGCACCCCGTCGGGCGCGGCGGCCAGGCTGTAGGGGTCGGTGACCTCGTTCGTGACGACGCCTCCCGCGGCGGGGGAGTAGACGGTGACGCGGTAGGTGTAGTCCTTGCCGTACCAGGTGGGCAGGCCGCGGATCGACCACACGCCGGTCTCCTCGTCCAGCCGCATCGTGTGCAGGCGGCCGCCGAGCGCCAGCTCCACCCGCCGTGCGGTGGGGGCCCAGAGGGCCAGCCGGGGCAGCAGCCGTCCGGACGGCCCGAGCCCGGCGCGCACGGCCCCGGCGTAGACGTCGTCGAGCACGCCCGGGATCTGCACGCCGGTCGCCGCGGCCACCGCGCCCGAGCCGTCGCGGGCCACGGCCACCACCTGGCCGCGCAGCGCCTCCTTCACCAGCCCGGCGTCCTCGGGGCGCAGCTTGAGCGCGGTGCCGCCGGCCAGGTGCGGCCACGCCCGCATCCGAACCTCGTCCAGCGCGCCCGGCGTGAGCGGGACGGTCACGGCATGGCCGGTCAGTCGGCCGTCGTGGCAGGCGATGCCGCCGGCCGGGGCACAGGCCAGCGCGTGCGTCAGCGACGGATCCACCGTCCAGACGACCGTCTCCCTGTCGATCCAGTGGGCCCGCGCCTCGCCGTCGCCGATCGCGGTCACGTAGATCATGGTGCCCGCCCGGCGGCGGCCCATGCGAGGACGCCGCGCCGGAGGGGCCGGGCGCAGGCCCTAGCTCTCGGTGACGTCGGTGCCGTCGGGCATCAGCATGGCCGTGCAGGCGTATTCGGCGTCCGCCCGGCCGTGGCCGCCGAAGGAGCACGCCTTGGCGGCGACGTTCCCTCCCGGGCTGAAGGCCATCGGCGACTCCAGCCATCCCCGGGTGCGCTCGCCTGCCGCGAAGAAGCGGGTCGCGTCCTTTCTGTCGGGCTCTGTCCAGGGCTGGAGATAGAAGACGTCGTTCTGCGGCTGCGCCCGCGCCCACAGGGTCTGGCAGGTGCGGCTCCAGCGCAGCTCCAGGATCATCCTCCCGGCGGCGACCGTCCGCACGGCGGTGCCGCCCGGCACGGTGACCGCGTCCTTGTCGCAGCCGGTGACGCTCGCGTCCTTCTTGTCGCAGTTCTCGCGGCTCGGGGTCGCGGCGCAGCCCTGGCGTTCCTTGGCGGCCTCCTGGTAGGCGACCGTACCGACGAAGGTCACCACCGCCGCCAGCACCGCCGCGAGCACCGCGAACCAGCCGTTGATCCGCGCGGAGCGGATCTGATCGTCCGGTCCCGGTGAATGCTGCTGCGGCAGCGTCGTCGTCATGATGCCTCGCTTCGGTGCCCTCGCTACAGATGTACGCCCGGCAAGCCCCCGATGTGCGGAAATGCGGCTTTCCCAACAAGGCTCTAGCCGCCAGGAGAGGTCCCGATAGCACGACTCCGCTTTCGTGACCGTGTCATTACTTTGCGTAATCGGTGACTTTGCGTGATCCTGGGCTCATGGACGGATTCCTGGACCCCACCTGCGGAGGCATGACCGAACTACGTGTGCACGGCGTCTCCGGCACCCCGCCGGCGAGCATCCTCAACCATCCCCACCCCCGCCAGATCGCCGGCGACGCCACCACCGGCTTCTACCGCCGCTGGTGGCCCGGCGGCCGGCCCGACGGCGAGCAGGACGACGTGCCCGGCGTCCGCCACCGCGAGGCCTACGCCTGGGGCGGCCTCACCTCGGGCGGCAGGACCATCGCCCTCTGGCTGCTCCTGCTGCCCTTCTCCCTGGCCAACCTGTCCTACTTCATGCTCCCCAGACCTCCGGCCGGCGCCCGCCTGCGGCACGTGGCCGAGGCGGCGCAGCGGCTGTTCGCGCTGCTGCTCACCGGCACCCTCGTGGGCGCGGTCACCCGGGCGAGCGTCGACCTCGTCGGCTGGCAGTGCACCGCGGCCGGCCGGGCCTGCGCCCGCGAGAGCGCGCCCGCCTGGGTCCACTGGATGAGCGAGTTGTGGGGCGCCGACCCGTCGCGGCGGCTGGCGGTCGCCGCGCTGGCGCCGTTCGCGGTGGTCGTGCTGCTGTGGTGGCTGGCGCGGCGCACCTGGGAGCGCGACGAGCAGACCGGCATCCCGCACGACGGCGGCTCGCGTCCCGGGCCGTTGCTGGCCCGGCCGCGGTTGTGGCACGGCGGCGCCCCCGTGTGGCGGTTGCGGGCCGTGCACGTCGCCTTCGCGCTGGGGTCGATCGGCCTGGCGGTGTCGGCGCCGTTCGTGGGCGACCCGCGGGGGCTGGCGCTGACGGCCGCCAACGCCGCCGTCCAGGTGGCCGCCGCCGTGCTGGCGGCGCTGCCCGGCATCGCCAGGCGGCTGGCCCCCGGCGAGGCGGTCCCGCCCTGGCTCACCGGCGCGTGCCGGGCGCTGCGGGTGGCCGGGCCGCTGGCCTTCGTGGCCACGATCGCCGCCGCCCTGGCCGGGATGTCGCCCGCGCTGCCGGGGCGGCAGCTGCCCGGCATCGGCGTTGGAGCGTTCCAGTTCGCGCTGACTGTCGGGCTCGGGCTGTTCATCCTGGTGGCGACGTTCGTCCTGGCGCGCATGGACCGGCCGGCCGAGGCCGGCGACCCGATCGAGCGGCGGGCGATGTGCGGCATGGCGGCCTGGTTCACGCTGATGGTGGCGGCCGGCAGCGCCAACGTGCTCGCCCTCGGCCTGCTGTTCTGGACCGCCACGTTCTTCGGCGTGCCCGCCTCGGTCGCCGAGCCGGGGCCGGTCGACCGCAGGCTCTACCTCGACGACCCGGTCTGGTGGACGGCCGCGCTCGTGCCGCTGCTGGTGATCGGGTTCGTCGCCGTGGCGGCCGAGCTGTGGCTGGCCCGCGGGTCGGCCGCCGCCGCGCTGACCCCGAAGCTGACCCCCTACTACGGCGCCTACGACCGTGACGTGGCCGGCAAGTGGGCGCTGGCCGCGCTCACCGACCGCGCCGGGCTCGTGCTGGCCGTGCTCACCGGCATCGGCGTGGCCGGTTCCGGCGCGGTGACCGTGATCTACCGGTTCCACCTGTTCGCCCCGGTGGGCGGGCTGGCCGGGCTGCTGGCCTCGATCGGGAGCTGGGCCATGACGGCGATCGTCGTGGGCCTGGTCCTGCTGGGCCGCCGCACGTACAGCGACACGCGGCTGCGCCGCACGGTCGGCATCCTGTGGGACGTCTCGACCTTCTGGCCCAGGGCCATCCACCCGCTGGCGCCGCCCTGCTACACCGAGCGGGTGATCCCCGAGCTGCTCGCCCGGGTCAAGACCCTGACCAGGACCGCCGACGACGAGGTGGTGCTGTCCGGCCACAGCCAGGGCAGCGTGCTCACCGCCGCGCTCGTCCTCCAGGTACGGCCCGAGCTGCGGCCCCGGGTCCGGCTGCTCACCCACGGCTCGCCGCTGCGCCGCCTGTACGCCGCCTTCTTCCCCGCCTACTTCGGCACCCCCGGCCTGTCGGCGATGCGCGACGCCGTCCGCTGGACGAACCTGTACCGGCTGAGCGATCCCATCGGGGGGCCGGTCTTCCGCCGGGTCGACCCGTTCGGGCCGCGTCCGGCGGGCGAGGGGGAGCAGACCGTCGACCGGTTCTGCTGGGACCCGCTCCAGCCGGGGCCGGGCGAGCCGCTGCCCGAGGCGCGCTGGCACTCCGACTACTGGCTCGACCCGGCCTACGAGGAGACCCTGGCCCGGCTCACCAGGTCAGATGGAGCTCCTCGGGCGCGCGGTGGATGAGCGTGGCGGCCATCACGACGTCCGCGCGGGCCAGCCGGAGGCCGGGCAGCTCGGCCACCAGCAGCTCCAGCGTCACCCGGAGCTGCTCGCGGGCCAGGAACGCGCCGGGGCAGCCGTGCACGCCGTGCCCGAACGCCAGATGACGGGCGCGCGGCCGGGTGATGTCGAAGACGTCGGGCCGCTCGTGCACCGCCTCGTCGCGGCCGGCCGAGGCGAAGGAGACGAAGACCGTCGAGCCCTCGTCCAAAGGCGTGCCGGCCAGGGTGAGCGGCCTGGTGACGCGGCGGCGGAAGCCCTGGACGGGCGCCTCGTACCGGGCGGCCTCCTCGATCGCGGGCGGGATCAGCTCGGCCGGGCTCGCGCACAGCAGCTCCCACTGGCGGCGGTCGCGCAGCAGGCGGTGCACGACCGAGCCGAGCAGCGCGGTCGTGGTGAGGTGCCCGGCGAGCATGACGTTCTCGACGTTGGAGGCGATCTCGTCGCGCTGGGCGGGCGTCGGCTCGCCGGGGCCGGGCGCCAGGCCGCGCACCACCTCCCCGGTCAGGTCGCCGGATTCGCCTGAACGGGCGGCGTGGGCGGCCAGCAGCCGCCGCAGCGCGGCCACGTCGCGGGCGGCGGCGATCTGCTCGTCCTCGGGCATCGGGGTGAACAGCAGGTCCTCGGCCCGGAAGCCGCCCCTGATCGCGGTGGGCACGTCGGCCGGGGGAAGGCCCAGCAGGTGGCCGATCACGGCGGCGGGCAGCGGCCTGGCGTAGCGGGACATCCACTCGCCCCCGCCCGCCTTGACGAACGCGGTGACCAGGTCGGCGGCCGTGGCGGTGACGAACGGCAGGGCGGCGGCCACCCGGGCGGGCGACAGGCCGCGGGTGAGCGGCCTGCGGTAGCGCCGGTGCGCCTCGCCGTCGGTGCTCAGCACCACCGGCGCGCCGCCCGGCACCCCGGCCAGCTCGGCGAAGGCCCGCGGGCTCGGGATCACGTCGGGCCGCAGGGCGCCCTGGGAGGAGAAGTCGTCCGGCCTGGACAGCACCTCGCGCACGTCGTCGTGCCGGGCCACCAGCCAGGCGTCCAGCTCCTCGACGAAGGTGAGCCCGGGGGCGGCGCGGGCGCGGGCGTAGAGCGGGTACGGGTCGCGGTAGAGCGCCTGTCGATCCACGCGTCCCATCGTCGGGCGTGGTCAGGGGCGCCACAAGATCTGAAATTTTCTTTTAGTTCACTCCGAAGTCTTGAAACTTATATCCACGAACGATTGAGTTCGGTCGTGCAGACCCTCCGTTTCCTGGCCGCCGCCGCGCTCGTGTTAGGGCCGGTGGCCCTGAGCGCGCCCGCGCAGGCCGACCCCGCCCCGCCCGCCGAGGACGCGCTGAAGGCGTCCTCCTACCCGCCGCCCTCCACGCTGATCAGCCAGGCCACCGCCGGGCAGCCCCGGCTGGAGACGGCCAAGAGGACCCGGCCGGTCGCGCCGGGCCTCTCGCTGACCTCGTTCGACACCTACGACGCGCTGGGCTGGCTGCGCGCCGACGCGCTGACCGCCGACCTCGGCGGCGGCAAGGGCGGGCCCAGGGCCGACTACGTCTTCTCCGGCGAGGTGACCAAGACCGAGCCGCTGTCCGGCCCCGCCGGGCGCTCCCGCGCGGTGGCGGCGGTCAACGGCGACTTCTTCGACATCAACAACTCCGGCGCCGCCCAGGGCATCGGCGTGCAGGACGGCACGCTGGTCCAGTCGCCGGCCGCCGGGCACGACAACGCGGTCGCCGTCACCGGCGACGGCGTCGGGCGGGTGCTCAAGATGTACTTCGAGGGCACCGCCACGCCCTCCGGCGGCGCGCCGATCGCGCTCACCCAGTTCAACCAGATGGTCCAGAACGGCGGCGTCGGCCTGTTCACGCCGCTGTGGGGCTCCTACAGCCGGGCCCGCGCCGTTGAGGGCGCCGCCACGGTCGCCGAGGTCGTGCTGGTGGACGGCGTGGTCACCGAGGTGCGCAACGCCGCCGGCACCGGGCCCATCCCGGCCGGCACCACGATCCTGCTCGGCCGGGACGCCGGCGCCGCCGCCCTGTCGGCCCTGAAGGCCGGCGACCGCGTGGACGTGAAGTACCAGCCGAAGGCGTCGGACGGCGCCGCCGTCAAGGCGGCCGTCGGCGGCAACTACGTCCTGGTCAAGGACGGCGTCGTGCAGAACAGCAGTGACGCGGCCGCGCACCCGCGCACCGCCGTGGGCTTCTCCGCCGACGGCAGGAAGATGTACCTGCTGACCGTGGACGGCCGCCAGGCCGACAGCCGCGGCGTCACGCTCAACGAGCTGGCCGCCATGATGGTGGACCTGGGCGCGGCCAACGCGCTCAACCTCGACGGCGGCGGCTCCTCCACCCTGCTGGCGCGCGAGCCCGGCTCGGCCGAGGTGCAGGTGGAGAACAGCCCCTCCGACGGCGGCGAGCGCCACGTGCCCAACGGCCTGGCGCTGTACGCGCCCGAGGGCAGCGGCAAGCTCAAGGGCTTCTGGCTGGAGACCGCGAGCGACCCGGCCAAGGCGCCCGGCGTCGGCCCGGTCGCGGGCGGCCGCCCCGACCGCGTCTTCCCCGGCCTCACCAGGCGGCTGACCGCCGCCGGCTACGACGAGACGTACGGCCCCGCGGCCGGCACGCCGTCCTGGCGGGCCAACCCGGCCGTGCACGGCGTGATCAGGAACGGCAGGTTCCACGCCCTGGTGCCCGGCCAGACCACGGTCACCGCCGCGCGCGGCGGCGCCAAGGGCACGATCGGCCTGACCGTGCTCCAGCCGCTGCAGCGGCTCGGCGCCACGGCCGACCGGCTCGGCATCTCGGGCGCCGACGGCAGCGCCGCCTTCGGCGTCGTCGGCTACGACCACAACGGCAACTCCGCGCCCATCGAGCCGGACGACCTCACGCTCGACTACGACCGGAACCTGTTCGAGGTCACCCCGGCCGAGCACGGCTACTTCACCGTCAAGGCCCGGCAGGCCACCGGCTCCGGGCTGATCACCGCCAAGGTCGGCAAGATCACCACGGCCGTGCCGGTGACGGTCGGCTTCGAGTCCAAGCCGGTCGCCGACTTCGAGGACGCGGCCAAGTGGACCTTCGCCGCCGCCCGCGCCACCGGCTCGCTGTCGGCCGCGCCGGGCCAGAGCGGCGGCGGGCTCAAGCTGTCCTACGACTTCACCACCTCGACCGCCACCCGGGCCGCTTACGCCAGCCCGCCGCAGCAGATCGTGGTGGACGGGCAGCCGCAGGCGTTCGGGCTGTGGATCAACTCCACCGGCAAGGGGGAGTGGCCCAGCCTGGAGTTCTACGACGCGCTCGGCCAGTCGCAGATCCTGCGCGGGCCGTACCTGACGTGGACCGGCTGGCAGTACGTCGAGTTCCCGGTGCCCGCCGGGGTCAACTACCCGCTCAAGCTCCGGCGCTTCTACGTGGCCGAGACCAGGGCCGACGCCAAGTACACCAACGACATCCTGATCGACGGCCTGGTGGCCAAGGTGCCGCCGTCGATCACCGCGCCCGCCGTGCCCAAGGTCGCCGACCCCGTGGTCAAGGCGGACGTGGCCAAGGCGCCCTGGCGGTTCGCGGTCATGTCGGACGCCCAGTTCGTGGCCAGGAACCCCGACAGCGACATCGTCAGGAACGCCCGCCGCACGCTCAAGGAGATCAAGGCCGCCAAGCCCGACTTCCTGCTGATCAACGGCGACCTGGTGGACGAGGCGTCGCCGGAGGACTTCGCGCTGGCGAAGAAGATCCTCGACGAGGAGCTGGGAGGAGAGCTGAAATATCACTACATCCCCGGCAACCATGAGGTCATGGGCGGCAAGATCGACAACTTCAAGGCCGTCTTCGGCGACACGTACGGCACCTTCGACCACAAGGGCACCCGCTTCGTCACCCTGGACACCTCCCGCCTGAACCTGCGCGGCGGCGGCTACGACCAGGTCGCGATGCTCCGCTCCGAGCTCGACAAGGCGGCGAAGGACGCCTCCGTCGGATCCGTCGCCGTGCTGTTCCACGTGCCGCCGCGCGACCCCACGCCGGGCAAGGGCAGCCAGCTCGGCGACCGGAAGGAGGCCGCGCTGGTCGAGGGCTGGCTGGCCGGCTTCCAGCGTGACACCGGCAAGGGCGCGGCCTTCATCGGCGGGCACGTGGGCACGTTCAACGCCTCGCGCGTGGACGCGGTGCCGTACTTCATCAACGGCAACTCCGGCAAGAACCCGGCCACCGCCCCCGAGGACGGCGGCTTCACCGGCTGGTCGCTGTGGGGCGTGGACCCCGTGACGCCCGCCGAGGCCGAGCACGTACGGCGCAACTGGTTCACCGACGCGCCCGACTGGATCGGCACGCAGGTGCGGCCGCACGTGGACGAGCTGACGCTGACCGCGCCCGCGACCGTCGCCGTCGGCGCGCCCGCGCCGGTCACGGCGGCGATCCGGCAGGACGACCGGGCCGTCCCGGCCGCCTACCCGGTCTCGGTCACCTGGTCCGGCTCGCCCAACCTGCACGTCGGCACCCGCCAGACGGCCAAGCCGTGGCACGTGGCGGTGCTCGACCCGGGCACGGGCACGATCACGGCCCTGCGGGCGGGCCAGGTGACGGTCGCGGTCACCGTCAGCGGGGTCACCCGCCAGGCGACCGTGGCGCTCACCGCCAAGGCCGCCGCCTGAGGCCCCCGGCCGGGGAGGAACCCCCCTCCCCGGCCGAAACCCTCCCAGATACCGAAATATCGGGATGAAGGGTTAAGAATCTAGGCAGTCATGGGATTTCCCCTTCTTCCCCCGGATAGCACTCCTGACGTGCGGGGACCTGCCCCCGCGAGGCGCGGGACCGGGGGAAGGACTGGGGGTTCGTCGGTGAACGCATGGACCTTCGAGGGACAACCCGGCGCGCTGGGCGACACGGTCACGCTCGTGGAGGGCGGCTCGTTCTGCGTGTGCCAGTGCGGCGGCGACATCGTCCCCGGCGGCGCGCAGGGCGTCTACCACGCCGACACCCGCCTGCTGTCCCGCTGGATGCTGCGCGTGGACGACCATCCCGTCGAGCCGCTGCAGGTCATCATGGGCGAGCCCTACCACGCCACCTTCCTCGGCAAGGCCCGGCCGCGTCCCGGATGGGCGGAGAGCACGCTGCTCGTGGTGCGCGACCGCTACGTCGGCGGCGGGCTGCGCGAGGACCTCACGCTGCGCAACATGTCCGAGGAGGCCGCGGGCTGCGTCGTGTGCGTGCAGGCCGGCGCCGACCTGGCCGACCTGTTCGAGGTGAAGTCCGAACGCAGCTGGCCCGCCGAGGACGTCGAGATGAACCCCGGCGAGCGCGGCATCGAGGTCTACTCGCCCAGCCGCGCCCGCGGCGCCAGGATCGCCGTCGAACCGCCCGGCACGCCGGTCGTCACCGCGCCGGGCCTGCTCACCTTCGACGTCGTCGTGCCCGCCCGCGGCGAATGGCACGTCACCGTGCTGGTGACGCCGGTCCACGAGGGCGAGGAGTCCGCGGCCCGGTTCCCGGTCGCCCATCCCCCCCACCACGCCGAGCCGGCCCGCCGCCTGGCCGAGTGGACCGCCAGCACCCCCGTCCTGGAGAGCACGAACGCCGCTCTCGTCGAGGCCCTGGCCCGCTCCCGCGAGGACCTGGGCAGCCTGCGCCTGTTCGACCGCGACCATCCCGACGAGCCGCCCGCGATCGCCGCCGGCGCGCCCTGGTTCATGACGCTGTTCGGCCGCGACTCGCTGCTGACCTCCTGGATGGCGCTGCCGCTGGACCAGACGCTCGCCCTCGGCACCTTGCGCCGGCTGGCCCGGCTCCAGGGCACCAAGGTCGACGCCCTGTCGGAGGAGGAGCCCGGCAAGATCATGCACGAGCTGCGCTTCGGCGTCCAGGACGGCTCCTCGCCGTACGGCGGGCGGGCCTACTACGGCTCGGTGGACGCCACCCCGCTGTTCGTCATGCTGCTCGGCGAGCTGCGCCGCTGGGGCGTGCACCGCGAGGCGGTCGAGGAGCTGCTGCCGCACGCCGACGCCGCCCTGACCTGGATCGAGGAGTACGCCGGCCGCGACGGCTTCGTCTGGTACCAGCGCAAGACCGACCGCGGCCTGGTCAACCAGGGCTGGAAGGACTCCTTCGACGGCGTCAACTTCGCCGACGGCACCATCGCCCGCCCGCCGATCGCCCTGGCCGAGGTGCAGGGCTACGTCTACGCCGCCTACCTCGCCCGCGCCCACTTCGCCTGCCAGCAGGGCGACGAGGCCGCCGAGCGGCGCTACGTGCAGCGGGCGCGCGAGATCAGGGAGGCGTTCAACGAACGGTTCTGGCTGCCCGGCCCCGGCTACTACGCCATGGGCCTGGACGGGCGCGGCCGGCCCATCGACGGCCTCGGCTCCAACATGGGCCACTGCCTGTGGGCCGGCATCGCCGACGAGGACAAGGCCCGGCAGGTGGCCCGCCACCTGCTCTCGCCGGAGATGTTCACCGGGTTCGGGGTGCGCACGCTGGCCTCGTCCATGGGGGCCTACAACCCGATGAGCTACCACAACGGCTCGGTGTGGCCGCACGACAGCGCGATCATCGCCGCCGGGCTGATGCGCTACGGCCACGTCGAGGAGGCCCAGCGCATCGCCGTCGGGCTGCTGGAGGCCGCGCACGCCTTCGGGGGGCGGCTGCCGGAGCTGTTCTGCGGGTTCGGCAAGGAGGAGTACGGGCGGCCGGTGCCGTACCCGACGTCGTGCTCGCCGCAGGCGTGGGCCGCCGCCGCGCCCATCCAGCTCCTGCGCACGCTGCTGCGGCTGGACCCGTGGGTGCCGTACGGGAAGATGTGGCTGGTCCCGGCGCTGCCCGAGGGGTTCGGGGAGGTGACGATCAAGGGCATGCCGGTGGGCGACTCCAGGGTCGGCATCCGCGTCAGGGGCGAGGACGGCACGCCGCTGGTGTCCGGCCTGCCCGACGGCGTCGAGCTGGTCACCGAACCGCGCTGCCCGATCAGCGGCGCCTGCCGCTCCGGCCCCGCCCGCAGGGCGCACGGCCTGCCGGCGTTGTGACGACCGGACCGACACGGGGGAGGTGCTGGGATGACGACGGATTCCGAGGACGACTGGGAAGGCGCGCTGCGCATCGTGATGGTCGCTCCGCCCTGGGAGGAGGTCCCGCCGCGGGCCTACGGCGGGATCGAGCAGATGCTCGCCGACCTGATCACGGGCCTGTCCGCCCGCGGCCACGAGGTGACGCTGATCGGCGCGGGCAGCACCGGTCTTCCGGCCAAGTTCCTGGTCACCTACCCCGAGGCGCCCTCGGAGCGGATCGGCGAGGGGCTGCCCGAGGTGCTGCACGCCGCCCAGGCCTGGCGGGCGCTGGAAGGGCTGCCCGCCGACATCGTGCACGACCATTCGCTGGCCGGGCCGCTCACCGCCCTCGGCCGGGCGACCCCGACCGTGGTCACCTGCCACGGCGATGCCGGCGGCGAGCTGGGCGAGGTGTACCGGGCGCTCGGCGAGCACGTCAACCTGATCGCCGTCTCCGACGCCCAGCGCGCCGACGCCCCCGACCTCAACTGGATCGCCACCGTGCACAACGCGCTCGACACCGCCTCCTTCCCCTTCCGGGAGCACAAGGAGGACTGGGTGCTGTGGCTGGGCCGCTTCAGCCACAGCAAGGGCCCGCACCTGGCCATCGACGCCGCCCGCGCCGCGGGCCGCCGCATCGTGCTGGCCGGCAAGCTCACCGAGCCGTGCGAGCACGTCTACTTCGACGAGCACGTACGGCCGCGGCTCGGCCCCGGCGTCACCTACCTGGGCGAGGCCGACGCCGGGCGCAAGCGCGAGCTGCTGGCCGCCGCCCGCTGCATGGTCTTCCCCATCCAGTGGGAAGAGCCGTTCGGCATGGTGGTGATCGAGGCCATGGCCTGCGGCACGCCCGTCGTCGCCATCGGCCGGGGCGCGGTGCCGGAGATCGTGGTGGACGGCGTGACGGGGTTCGTCCTGCGGGAGCCTGCCGAGCTGCCCGCGGCGATCGAGGCGGCCGGGCGGCTCGACCCGCGGGCCTGCCGCGCCCACGTCGAGCGGCACTTCGGCGTGAGCGCGATGGCCGCGGCCTACGAGGCGGTCTACCGCCGCATGCTGGCCGCCCCCCGCCCGGCGGCGCTCACCGGCGAGCCCACCGGGCGGTGACCCGTCGGTGGTGCGCGCCGGTGGTGGGCGCCGGTGGCGCGGTCGCCGGTCAGCCGGCCGCCGGCACGGTGTACTTCCCGGCCAGCTCCGACACCGCCGCCTCCTTGAGGATGACGGCGCCGCCCACCGCCTGCTTGTCGGGCTTGACCACGTAGGAGGCGCGCGAGGCGGGCCGGTCGAAGACGCTGAAGTCCATCGGCGTGCCGCCCAGCCCGGCCTCCCACGACTTCTGCGACCGGTGGGCCGCGACGATGCCCGCCCGGCTGAGGTCCTTGGCCTGGCACGCCTTGCGCAGCGCGTCGCCGACGATGATCGCCGCGGTCCAGCCGGCCGCCACGCCGCTGTCCAGGGGCTGGCCGGCGTACTTGGCCTGATAGTCGGCGATGAGCTTGGCGTAGGCGGGCAGCGGCGCGCTGATCGGGGCGCCCGCGGTCACGTAGAAGAAGTCCTTCAGCAGCGCCGGCGCGGCCGGGGTGGCCAGGAGCTGCGGGCTGTAGGCCGAGTTGCTGCCGACGAACGGCACGTCCATCCCGGCGGCCAGGGCCACGCCGACCAGCGAGGCCGCCTGGCGCGGGCCGACCGACACCAGCACGGCCCGCACGCCCGCCTTCTTGAACGCCGCCACCTGCGCGGTCATGTCCTGGTCGGTCGCCTTGATCTTCTGCTCGACCAGCGTGAGCCCCAGCTCGCCGGCGGCGTACTTGGACCCGGCGAGGGCGCTCTCGCCGTAGTCGCCCTCGAAGTACAGGTGGCCGATCCGGTCGCCGGTCTTGACGCCCTTCTCCTTCACCAGGAAGTCGACGGCGTTGATCATGTCCACGTCGTAGGTGGTGCCGGTGACCTGGATGGCCTCGCTGCCGAGCAGGCCGGTGGCCCACGCCATGGGCAGGGTGAGGATCTTGTCCGCGGTGATCCGGTCTTTGAGCGCGGTGACCATCGGCGAGCCGATGAACTGCGGGATCGCGGCCGTCTTCGGCGCGACCTCGGCGTAGGCGGCCATCGCCTTCTGCGCGTCGTAACCGTGGTCGCGGACGATGGTCTCGATCTTCCTGCCGCAGACGCCGCCGCTCTGGTTGACCTGCTCGAAGTAGAGCTGCTGCGCCTGGGTGAGGCTCTTGCCCAGCGAGGCGTAGGGGCCGGTCAGGTCGGTGAGCAGGCTGAGCGTGATCGTGTCGGCCGTGACGCCGGGCCCGGTTCTGACGCCGTCGCCGCCGGCGGCGGTGGCGGTCGCCTGGCCGCCGCCGGTGGCCTTGCCGCTGGCGCAGGCGGTGGCCGCCAGCCCCAGCGCCAGCAGCGCGGCCAGGACGGCCGTGCGGTTACGGGACATGTGAGCTCCTGGTCTTCGGGGACGGATCCGGTGACGGTGAAGCGGACGGGCGGCGCCCCGGTGACCGGCGGCGCAGGACGCGCGGCAGGCCGAGCAGGCCGCCCGGGAGGAAGAGGACGACGGCGACGACGGCGGCGCCGTACAGGATGCGGGCGGCCTCGGCGGGGGACAGGCCGCCGCCGGAGCCGGACGGCGACACCAGGGGGATGGCGTCGCCGTAACGGGTCAGCAGCTGCGGCAGCAGGGAGACGAAGACGGCGCCGAGCACCGCGCCGCCCACCGAGCCCAGGCCGCCGATGACGATCATCGCGAGGTAGTCGAGGGAGAGCAGCATGCCGAAGTAGTCGGGCACGGTCCGCTGGAAGACCAGGGCCAGCAGCACGCCGGCCAGGCCGCCGTACATGGACGACAACACGAAGACGCCGGCCCGGTAGCGGGTGACGGGCACGCCCAACACCCCGGCCGCGGTCTCGTGGTCGCGGATCGTGTTCAGCGCCCTGCCGGGCCGCCCGCGCAGCACGCCGCGGGCGAACAGCGCCGCTGCCAGCAGCGCCAGGCCGCCCAGGAACCACAGCCGCTCCAGCGCGCCGAACGGCACGTCCATGACGACCAGCTCCGGCCCGTCGGCGAAGGCGAACCCGAAGAGCTCCATCGCCGGCACGGCACGCCCGTTGAACCCGCCGGTGACCGGCCCGGCGTTGAACAGCAGATGCTGTCCGCCGAAGATCAGCGCCAGCGTGGCGATGCCCAGGTAGGCGCCCTTGAGCCGGCCCGCGATCGGGCTGAACAGCCCGCCCGCGACCCCGGCCAGCGCCACCGCCAGCACCGCGGCCACCGGCGTCGGCAGGCCCAGGCCGCCCAGCGACGCGGTGGGCTCGGCGGCCAGGTAGACGTAGGCGTAGGCGCCGACGGCCAGGAAGAAGGCGTGGCCCATGGACAGCTGCCCGGTCGCCCCGGTCAGCAGGTTGACGCCGATCGCGCCGATCGCGGCCGCCATCGCGAACAGGCCCGCCTGCAGCCAGAACCCCTCCAGGTAGAACGGCACGGCGACGAAGACGGCCAGGGCCACCAGCGACCCGACGGTTCTAGACACGGGCCCGCTCCCGCGTCCCGAACAGCCCGGCGGGCCGCAGCAGCAGCACGACGACCATGACGAGGAACGGCGCCACGTCGCCGATCCCGCGGCCGAGGAAGGCCAGGTCGTTCTGGTAGCCGGTGGTCAGGGCCTCGGTGACGCCGACGATCAGGCCGCCGGCCAGCGCGCCCGTGGTGGAGTCCAGGCCGCCGAGTATCGCGGCGGGGAAGGCCTTCAGCGCGGCCAGCGAGGAGCCGCGGTCCAGGCCGGGCGTGGGGAAGACGCACAGGAACAGCGCGGCCACCGCGGCCAGCGCCCCGGCCACGGCCCACGCGCTGACCGAGACCCGGCCGAGCCGCACGCCCATGAGCGCGGCCGTCTCGGGGTCCTCGGCGGTGGCCCGCATCGCCACCCCCCACCCGGTGTACTTGAACGCCAGCAGGAACGCCGCGATCAGCACCCCGGCCACGACCAGCGCGACGACCCGGGTCTCGGCGACCGTGACCGGCCCGAGGCGCAGCACCCGCGAGCCCCACGGGTCGCCCATGGCCAGCACCTCCGTGCCGATCCGCCGGGTGAGCTCGGTGGTCAGCACGATGTCCACGCCGATGGTGACGATGGCCAGCACGCTGTGCGAACCGGCCTTCGAGCGGCGGATGACCAGGAACTCCACCAGAGCCCCGATGACCGCCGCCGCCGCGACCCCGGCCAGCAGGGCGGGCCAGAAGCCGAGGTGCGGATGCAGCCGCGCCACCACGTACCCGCCGGCCAGCAGCAGCGAGGCGTGCGCGAAGTTCACCACCTCGGTCGCCTTGAAGATGACGACGAAGCCCAGCGCGATCAGCGCGTAGACGGCCCCCAGCGAGACCCCGTTGACGAGCAGCTCCACAAAAGTGATCACTCCGTCTCCTCCACGCCCAGATACGCGCCGATGACCGCCGGGTCGTTCTGCACCTCGGCGGGCGGCCCGTCGGCGATGCGGCGGCCGAAGTCCAGGACGGTCACCCGGTCGGCCAGCCGCATGACCATGCCCATGTCGTGCTCGACCAGCAGGACGGAGAGGCCCAGGCTCTCCCGTACCGACCTGATCAGCCCGGCCATCTCCAGCCGCTCGCCGCCGTTCATCCCGGCGACCGGCTCGTCCAGCAGGAGCAGGCGTGGCTCCATGGCCAGGGCCCTGGCCAGCTCGACCCGCTTCTGCACGCCGTACGGGAGCAGCCCGACCGGCGTGTCCAGCACCGCGGCGAGCCCGGCGAAGGCCGCGATCTCGGCGACCCTGGCGGCGTGCGCGCGCTGCTCGCGGCGCGCGCCCGGCAGGCCGAGCCCGGCGGAGACGAACCCGGCCCGGGTGAGCCGGTGGCGGCCCAGCAGCAGGTTGTCCCGCACCGCCTGGTGCGGGGAGAGCGCGATGTTCTGGAACGTGCGGGCGACGCCGAGCGCGGCGATCCGGTGCGGGCGCAGCGCGGTCAGCTCGCTCGCGCCGAACCGGACGCTGCCCGAGGCGGCCCGGCAGACGCCGGACAGCACGTTGAAGCAGGTGGACTTGCCCGCGCCGTTGGGGCCGATGAGCGCGTGCACGGTGCCGGGCGCGACCGTGAAGCCGACGCCGTCCAGCGCCGTCAGGCCGGCGAAGCGGACGGTCACGTCGCGCACCTCCAGAGCGGGCATACCATCCGGTTGGTATGTCGGGGTCACGCGGACCACCTCGACAATCCGGCCCTGGCCTGCGGGGCCGGGGCCCCGTCGTCCACGCCGAGGTAGCGGCGGCGCACCTCGTCACCGGCGGCCAGCTCGGCCGCGGGCCCGGCCAGCGCGACCGCGCCGACCTCCAGCACGTACGCGTGGGAGGCCAGCGACAGGGCCGTGGCGACGTTCTGCTCGACGAGCAGGATCGAGGTGCCGGCGGCGTTGATCGCCCTGATCGTGGCGGCGATCGTGGCGGCCGCCCGCGGGGCCAGGCCGAGTGTCGGCTCGTCCAGCAGCAGCACCGACGGCTCGGCCATCAGCGCCCGGCCGATGGCCAGCATCTGCTGCTCGCCGCCCGACAGCAGCCCGGCGCGCTGGTGCGCGCGCTCGGCCAGGACCGGGAACAGCTCGCGCACCCGCCGCCCGGCCCGGACGGCGGCCGCGCGCGGCGTGCCCAGGCCGCCGGCCCGCAGGTTCTCCTCCACCGTCATGCGGGCGAACACGCGGCGGCCCTCGGGCACGTGCGTGACGCCGCGCCGCACCACGGCCGCGGCCGGCTGCCCGTCCACCCGCGCCCCGGCCACGCTGACGCCGCCCGCCGCGATCCGGCCGCGGTGGAACCGGAGCGTTCCCGAGACCGCCCGCAGCAACGTCGTCTTCCCGGCGCCGTTCGCGCCCAGCACGGCCACCACCGCCCCGGACGGCACGCTCAGTGACACGCCGTCCAGCGCCCGGACGGGACCGTAGTCCACCACGAGACCGTCCACGCTCAGCTCGGCCATTCGTCTTCCTCACAGGACCCCATGGCGGCCCACCCAAACCGGCGGGCGGGGCCGCCGTCCAGATGCGGCGGCGAAGTCGGGCTCGCTGCCCACCGCGGCCGGGGGCCCGTTGTGCAGCCGCACAACGCGAGGTCACAAAACGCTACAGAGCCTTGTTCTGGAACGGCGGCCGGTGGCAGCCTCGGGGAATGCGTCCCCCTACGGTCGTGGACGAGGACGTCCGCCAGACGTTACGCACCGCAGCCAGGGCACTGCTCGAACGCCTGCCCGAACTGACCGGCGAGCTGGTCGCCAGGACGCGCGGCGGCGACGACGTCTACAGCGCCTGCGTGCCCTACGACGAGCACTGGAAGAGCACCCTCGAAGGCGTGCGCCTGGGCCTGACCGCGATCCTGCAGGAGCCGTCCGAGCGGCGCGACCTGGTCTTCACCCGGTCGATGGCCCAGCGCAGGGCCGAGCAGGGCCTTCCGCTGGAGTCGCTGCTGCGCATGTACCGCCTGGCCGGCCAGGTGACCTGGTCGGCGATCGTGGACCACATGGAACGCGAGCGCCCCGACCGCCTCGACGTCCTGGTCCGCGCCGCCAGCCACGTCTGGCACGCGATCGACCGGCAGTCGCTGGTGGCCTGCGACGTCTACGCCCGGCGCGAGCAGGAGATCCTCGGCCGCAGCAAGGAACGCGTCAACGCGCTGCTGGACGCCCTGCTCGACGGCACCGCCGACACGGGGGTGGTGCGCGCCGCCGCCGACTCGCTCGGCCTGCCCGAACGCGCCCGCTACGCCGTCGTCACCGTGCGCTTCCCCGGCGGACGCCACCACGACGACGTCCGGCTGCCCGCGGCTCTGGGCGCGCTGCGGCTGCTGTGGCGCATGCGCACCGGCCACGAGGTCGCCGTCGTCGCGCTCGGCCGGGCCACCCTGGACGACCTGTGCCAGGAGCTGAGCCTCATCGTCAGCGGCGTGGCCGGCGTCAGCCCCGTCGTCACCGGCCTGGACGAGCTGGGCACCGCGCACGAGCTGGCCTCCCTCGCCATGCGCACCTGCGCCGACGGCGGCCCCGAGATCGCCCGCCTGGACGAGCGCGTGCCGGCCGTGCTGATGATCAGCCGGCCCGGCGTCACCGGCCACCTCGTCGAAGGCGCGCTCGGCCGGCTGCTCGCCCTCGACCCGGCCGACCGCGACACGCTGCTGACCACCCTGGAGACCTGGCTGGCCTGCGACGGCTCGGCCGCCAGGGCCGCCGGCCGGCTGTTCTGCCACCGCAACACGATCATCAACCGGGTCCGCCGGATCGAGCAGCTCACCGGCCGCTCGCTCACCCGCCCGCGGGACATCGTGGACCTCGCGCTGGCCCTGGACGCGGTCCGCCTGCTGCCCCCGCCCGCCAGATGAGCCCCCGGCGACGGGTTGATCGGCCCTGTACGGCGAGACGCGCAAAGCGTCGCATTCTCGGATATTTCATCCCTTAGCGAGAATGGCCGTTTTCGTGGCCGCACTCTTTGCTGTTCTCTTGTCATGCCGGAGATGCGATATGGGCGACCGGCGGGAATGTAGCTGTCGATCACCGCATTCGACACCCGGCTGCATACGAGCGGGCATCGCCGATGAATATCCGGACGTCGCGTCCATGCCGCCGAATCGCTTGTGATCTCTCTTCATTCGCTTCTTCTGCACGATCCACGGGAAAGTCATGCGAATCAACCGACGAATCGTCGTCCTGGTCGCCGCGATGTGCCTGGCGGCCGACCCCATGGGGGGCGTGCCCGCGCGCGCCGACAGCACATCCCGGCAGACCGTCCCGCTCGTCCGGCAGGCGCCGCCGCCTGCCGGCACGGCCGAACCCGCCAAGGAGGCCGGCGGGCTGGTCTGCGGCCCGCCGTACGTGACCGGCGACCCGGACCTCGGGCCGACGATCCTGCCCCGCACCGGCTACCTCGGCACCCTTCTGCGTGACTACGTGCCGCTGGGCGGTCTCACCCCGCAGCACTTCCTCTCCCGCTACTGGGACTACGCCGCCAACAATTACCGTTTCCCGCCCGACTCCGGTTTCGGCCGCTCCGGCAATTACCCCAACGGAAGACTGCTGCTCAAGACGACGTTTCTGCAGATCGGCATGCGGCTGGACCGTTTCGGCGGTTACGGGGGAGCGTTCCTGTCGCCGCTGGGCGACCAATTCGTCCTGCGCGCGCTGCCGCCGCGCAACCTGAACACCAATCCGCAGGATCCGCAGCACCTGTGCAATTATCACGCGTTCCGGGTGCTCAAGTCGTTCCGCGTCGAGGTGGGCCCGGCGGCGCCCGCGTTCGAGCAGTCGGGCGGCGGCACGCAGTACCACGTGCTCAGCAGGTACATCCCGGAGGCTCCGCAGACCAGCGAAGAGGTTCCGGTGAGCTGGCTGCTGGCGAACGGATACCTGGAGGAGATCGAACCGGTCCTGGTGACCGTCAGGACCGGCGGCGACACGGCGACCCGCGACACCAGGGCCTCCGACACCAGGGCCTCCGACGCCGGGGCCCGCGACACCGCCGCCCGCGACGTGATCAACGGCGGCACGTACGTCACGGCCGGCAAGCCCGCCCCGATGATGCGGCCATCCAGGTCCGGGCGGCCCTAGGCGCGCGACCGCGGCGGCCTGCGCACCCCTCACCCGTTCCGGGACGTCACCGGGCGGGGTACGGCGTCAGGCCGCCCGCGCGCACCAGCGAGATCGTCCGTTCCAGGTCGGGGGTCAGGTATCGGTCGTCGCCCAGCGGCGCGACGTAGCGCCTGAGCTCGTCGTGCAGGGCGCGGGTCGCCGTCCCGAGCGGCAGGCCGGCCATCTTCGCCGCGATCAGGTCGATGCCCTGCGCCGCCATCAGGTACTGCACCGCCAGCACGATCTCCAGGCGGTCGAGGTTCGCGTGCAGGTCGCGGGCCGAAACCATGGCCATCGTGTTGTGGTCCTCCTGGCCGTCCTTGACCGGACGCGACAAGGTGCCCGCCGGATGGGCCCTGACCTGCATCTCCGGGACCACCGCCGCGGCCACCGACTGCGCCTGCACCATCCCGGAGTTCAGGCCGACGCTCCCGCCGGCCAGGTTCGCCGGCAGGCCGTAGCTCCAGCGGGGCGACAGCAGGCGTCCGGACAACTCCTGCGACAGGACGCCGAGGTCGGTGATCTCGGCGTTCAGGCTGTCGGCGAGGTGGCCCATGATCGAGCCGTCCCAGTTGCCGCCCATCACGAACTCGTAGCCGGGGCCGCGCTCGCGCCGGAAGACCAGCGGGTTGGAGGCCGAGGAGTTGGCCTCGCGCGCCAGCGCCCGGCGGGTGGCGGCGAGCACCTGCCGCAGCCCGGCCATGATGTGCGGGGCCGCGCGCACCGAGACCGCGTCCTGCACGCGCGGGGTGTAGTTGGCCGGGTCGAGCCGCCTGCGGCCCTCCTCGGTCATCCAGCCCGAACCCGCGACCATGGTCCGCAGCCGGGCCGCGACCGCGTCCTCCTCCGGGATGTGCCGCTCGCGGTGCGTGCGCGCGTCCAGCGAGCCGCGCTCGGCCCTGGTGGCCTCCATGAACAGGGCGAAGGCCCCCTCCGCCTGGTCGGCGAGCACCGTGGCCCGGTGCACGGCGTGCATCAGCGTGGCGGCCAGCACCGTGCTGCCGCTGACGATCGGCAGCGCCTCCCCGGCCTCGAAGGTGAAGCTCGCGGGCAGCCCGGCCCGCGGCAACATCCGCGAGGCCGGTCCGGTCTCGCCCCGGTAGTGCACCGGCGCGTCCTCGCCCAGCGCGGCCAGCCCGGCCGCCGCCTGCGGCTGCAGGTCGCCGGTGCCGAGCGAGCCGATCTGCGGCATCACCGGCACGACCCCGGCGTTCACCAGGGACAGCAGCCGCTGCGGCACCTCGGGCCGGACGCCCATCTTCCCCCTGGCCATCTGGTTGGCCTTGAGGACCAGGGCCAGCCTGACCACGTCGTCGGGGAACGCCGGGCCGACGCCCGCCGCGTGCGAGCGCAGCACGTTGCGCTGGAACTGCTCGGCCTCCTCCGGCGAGAGCGGGCGGTCCTTCAGCGGGCCGAGCGCCTGGTTCCAGCCGTACACCCGCTGGCCGCTCAGGGCCGCCAGCGCCCCCGCCCGCGACTGCGCCATGCGGGCCCGCGCGGCGTCCGACACCCGCGCGAGCACGGGACGGCCGGCCAGGATCGCGAAGGCGTCCCGCAGCGCGAACCGGCCGCCGTCCAGCACCAGGTCCAGCACCGGCGCCCGCGTGGGCCCCGGCGCCGCGACCGGGGGCGCCACCGGGGGAGGGGCCGGGACGGCGACGGCCCGCTCCGGCACGCACACCGCCGCGAGCAGGCCGACACCGGCGGCCATTCGTCCTACTTTGCTGATCGACACGGTCCCCGGCCCCTTCACCACGAAGATCCACTCCGCTCCGTTTATAACCGGCCGGACGGACGGCGCCGGGCACGGCTCCGCACCGGGGGACGAGTGCTGACCGGCCCTAGGGCAGGCGCTTACCTCCCGCCCTGGACGCCACCGCGACGTGCGGCCGCCCGGTGATCGGATGCGGCCCCACATGGGCCAGGACGCCGAAGACCTCCTCGATGAAGGCCGGGGTCAGCACCTCCAGGGGCGGCCCCTGCCCGGCGACCCGGCCCTCGCGCAGCACGACGATCCGGTCGGCGTAGGCGGCGGCCTGGTCCAGGTCGTGCAGGGCGGCCAGCAGCGTCAGGCCGAGCGAGCGGATCAGGTCCAGCAGCAGCAGCTGGGACCCGACGTCCAGGTGGTTGCCCGGCTCGTCCAGGATCAGCAGCGGCGCCTCCTGGGCCAGCGCGCGGGCCAGCAGCACGCGCTGCCGCTCGCCGCCGGACAGCGTGGTCATCAGCCGGTCGGCCGCCCAGTCCATGCCGACCCGTTCCAGGGCCGTGGCGACCACCGCCCGGTCGCCCGCGCTCTCCCGGTCCAGCGCCCGCTTGTGACTGTGCCGTCCGGCCGCGACGACCTCGGCCACGGAGAACCCCTCTCCGGCCGGGTTGTGCTGCGGCAGGACCGCCCGCCGCCGGGCGGCGTGCCGGGGCCGCATCCGCCACAGGTCGTCGCCGTCCAGCCGGACGACGCCGCCCGACGGGCGCAGCGACCGGTAGACCGTGCGCAGCAGCGTGGACTTGCCGCTGCCGTTCGGCCCGACCAGCGCCACGAACTCGCCGGGCCCGGCGCTCAGCGTGACGTCGGTGACGATGGGCCGCGCGTCGATGCTCGCGCTGACGCCCGCGAGGTCAAGCCGCATCGCCGCCGCCTCCCGCCCGCCGCCTGCGCAGCAGCCACAGGAAGAACGGCACGCCGAGCCCTGTGGTGAAGATGCCCACCGGCAGCTCGTTCGGCCGGTCGGCGATCCGCGCCGCCAGGTCGACCAGCACCAGGAACACCGCGCCGGCCAGCAGCGAGACCGGCAGCACCCGGCGGTGGTCGGCACCGACCACGAACCGGACCATGTGCGGGACCATCAGCCCGATGAACCCGATGCCGCCGACCACGCTGACCACCGTCGCCGTCAGCAGCGACCCGGCCGCCAGCAGCCCGATCCGCAGCGCCGCGACCGGCACGCCGATCGCGACCGCGGACTCCTCGCCGGCCAGCAGCGCGTTGAGCGCCCGCGCCTGCGAGGACAGCCAGGCCACGCAGCACACGACGAGCAGCGCGGGCACGCCCAGATCGGCCCACGACGCCCCGGCGACGCTGCCCATCAGCCAGAACATCATGCCCTGCAGCTCGGTCGGGTTGAGCTGGAGCTGCACGAACGTGGTGGCCGCCGAGCACAGGTAGCCGACGGCCACGCCGGTCAGCACCAGCCACGAGTCCAGCAGCCTGCCGGAACGCTGGGACAGGACGTACACCACCAGCGCCGACAGCAGCGCGGCGGCGAAGGCGGCCCCCGTGACGCCGAGCGCGCCGGTCAGCCCGGCCAGCGCGCCGCCCCCGAGCGCGGGCACCAGCACGGCCCCCAGCGACGCCGCCGACGACACACCCAGCACGTACGGGTCGGCGAGCGGGTTGCGGACCAGCGCCTGCAACGCGACCCCGGCGACCGACAACGCGGCCCCGGCCAGCGCGGCCAGCAGCGCCCGGGGCGTGCGGATCTCCCACACGACCTGCGCGAGCAGCGGATCGGCCTGCTCGCCCCGCCCGGTCAGGTACGCCCACACCACCCCCCACACCTGATCCGGCGGCAGGTTCACCGACCCGGCGGAGATCCCGATCACCAGGGCCACGACCAGCGCGGCACCGAGCCCGGCCAGCAGGAACCCGGTCGCCCGCCCGGACACCGCGTGCGGCCGCCGCGGCGGCACGGGGACGGCGCGGCGCGGCGGCGCGGTCAGCGTGTCAGCCACCGGGATGCACCACCTTGGAGATCTTCTCGACGGCCCAGGCGTTCAGCGGCCCGAGATAGACGCCGTCGGAGACGACCGTGTAGCTCCTGGACCTGGCCGCGGCCCAGTGGGGGTAGGCGGCGAACAGCTTCGCCGCCGCCTCCTCGCCCTTCTCCTCGGGCGTGAACAGCCCGACGACCAGCACGTCCACCTGGGCGGTGGCGAGCTGCTCGCGGTTGAGGGTGCGCGTCATGTCGGCGGTCTGGCCGGCGAAGGCGTTGACCCCGCCGGCCGCCCTGATGACGTCGTCGTAGATGCCGCCGGTCATCACGGCGGGCAGGCCGTTGGCGTTCATCATGGCCATGCCGGGATAGGCGATCAGCACCTTCCTGGGCGGCAGCGCCGCGACGCGGGCCCGTACCGACTCCACCCGCGCCCGCAGCCGCCCGATCAGGTCGAACGCCTCGCGCTGCACGTCGAACACCCGCCCGAGCAGGCTGAGGAACTCCAGCGAGGAGTTGATCGACTGGTTGCGGTAGGCGCGCTTCTCCTGCTCGGTGGCCTCCGGCTTGCCCATCGCGCAGTTGACCGGGTTGACCAGCGAGGTGATGCCGGCCGCTGCGAGTTGCTCGCGGGTGGCGAAGCCGCGGGCGGGGTCGAACCCGCCCGACCAGGTGGAGACCACCAGGTCCGGCTTGAGCTTGAGCACCTGCTCGGCGGGCACGTCGAAGTTCTTGTTCATGGTCAGCCCGCCGGTCGGCAGCGCCTTGATGCGGGCCGTCATGGACGGGTCGTCGGACACGCCGTAGCTCTGGGCGTTGGCCAGGATGCTGCGCTCCAGCCCGAGCAGCAGGAAGCTCTCCACCTCGCCGACGCTGGTGCCGTTCAGGATCAGGACGCGCTGCGGCGGGCGGCGGAAGGTGACCCGCGTGCCGCAGTTGTCGAAGGTGAGGGGGTAGACGGTCCGGCCGGCGGACGCGGCCGCGCTGGCCGCCTCTGTGGCCGCTTCTGTGGCCGCCTCGCCGCCGGTCGCCGCGGGCGTGCCGCAGGCGGCGGCCAGCAGCACGAGCGCGACCGCCGAGGCCCGGCGGGTACGGGAAGGTCTCATGGGTGATGTCCTCTGAGTCGAGTCCGGAGGCGCGCACGCCGGACCGGCCCCACGGCGGGGGCGGGCACGGCGGCGAGCCGGGATTGTCGTCGGAGGAACCGCGGCGGACGGGCGCGCGAAGGACCGCGGGCGCGCCTAGGCGGGCAGGCCCACGACCGTCGGACGGACCGGCCATCGCGGCTCCGGTCCATCCGCGGGCGGCCCCCGCAGCACCAGCACGTGCCGCAGGAACAGCCGCACGCGCGCCGTGACGTCGTCGCGCCCGCCCACCGGCGTGCGCGCCGGCGCGGCCCACCCGGCCACGACGAGGAACAGCACCAGCAGCGGGCGCAGCACCCAACCGGCCAGCTCGCGGACCAGGGCGCACAGCCCCGACTCCACCCAGCGCAGCCAGACCGACGTCAGCAGCACGCTCGCCGCGTGCACGAGCAGCATCCCGAACCCCGGGGCGCCCGTGTCGTGCGCGTGGACCACGCTCGCGGGGGCGGCGACGGGTGCGGGATGGTCGCAGCTCAGGGAGAGCAGCAGGTGCAGGACGACCTGCGAGGCGCCCGTGGCGGGCACGATGGCGGGCAGCGTGCGCTCACGCCCGGTCAGCGCCAGGGCCGGCGCGAGGACCAGCAGGAACCCCGCCAGCAGCGCCCCGGGGTCGAAGCAGCCGCCGCCCGCCAGGTGGGCGAGCGCGGCCAGCGCGGCGCACGTGCCGGCGAAGCTCGCCGCACGCAGCCACCGCACCAACGACCATGGACCCATCGAGGCCAGATCCTCCCACACGCCCGGCTCGCCCGCTCCGCACGGGTGCACGGGGTGGGCGCCGGGCTGGGGGCGGGGTGCTCAGCGGTGGGGTGTGCGGCGTGGCCGGGGCGGCGTACGCTCCGGTTGTGACCCTCCGGTTGACTGCTCCGCCGCCCGACGACCGCTCGACGACGAGGGCTCCGTGAGGAGCCGCACATGACCGGCCTCGGCCCGCGCGCGGTCCTCGTCCCCGACCTGGGCGAAGACCTGGCCCGCGCGGTGGGCGAGCTGGAGAGGCTGCTGCTGGTGCTGCGCGCCGCCGAGTCCGTGGGCTCGCCGCTGCCCGGCCCGCTGGCCGGTGGGATCGCCTTGACCGCGCTGCGCCGGCTCTGGCGCGCGATCGGCCCCACGCAGGGCAGGCGCGCCGCCGCCGCCCGCCTCGCCGGTCGCCTGTACGCCCCCGGCGGCCAGGTCGAGCACGTGCCGCTGCGCCTGGTCGACGTCGACCCGCTCGACGTGGCCACCCTGTCGGCCGCCGCGGTGGCGCTCGGCCTCGGCGCGGTCGGCAGGGGCGTGGTCCGCCAGGCCCTCGACGCCGTGTGCACCGGCCTGCCCGCCACCGAGCTGGTGTCGTCCGCCGCCCGGTTCACCGGGCTGCTCGACCTGGCCGACACCGCCGACTCCATCGTCCTGCGCGAACGGCTGGCCGCCGCCGGGCCGGGCGCCGACGTCGTCCTGACGCCGGAGGCCGAGCGCGCCTACCAGGCCACCGCCGGCCGTCTCAACACCATGTGGCCCGCCACCGGCACCGCCGCCTCTCCGTGAACCGCGCGCTTCACGGGGTCTGGGGAGCGGCGGCGGCGCGGTCGTGGGTGAAGGGCCGGGGAAGGCGCAGGCGGGCGCGCAGCGGCAGGCCCGACGGGATGAACGCCTCCGCCTGGAGCGCCGCGACGCCGATCCTGGGCAGGTCGCGGGCGTTCGGGTAGACGACGAAGCGCGGCTCCCAGATCGGCCGGAACTTGGCGTTGAACCGGTACAGCGACTCGATCTGGAACCAGTGCGACAGGAAGACCAGCACCGACCGCCAGGCCCGCAGCACCGGCCCCGCGCCGAGCCGGTCGCCGCGGGCCAGCGTCGAGCGGAACATCGCGAAGTTGAGCGACACCTGCGTGATCCCCAGCGACGGCGCGGCCTGCAGCGTCTCGGCGATCAGCAGCTCGTTCAGGCCCGGGTCGGCGTCGCGGTCGCGGCGCATCAGGTCCAGCGAGACGCCCCGGGCGCCCCACGGCACGAAGTGCAGCACGGCCTTGAGGTCGCCGTCCCGGCAGGCGGTGGCCACCAGGCACTCGGCGTCGGCGGGGTCGCCGAACCGGCCGAGCGCCATCGAGTAGCCGCGCTCGGTCTGGGTGCCGCGCCACAGCCCGGCGGCCCGGCGGATGCGCTCCTTCTCCTCCTCGGGCACGTCACGGGCGCGGCGCACCCGGCAGACGTACCCGGCGCGGCGGGTGCGGTTGACCATCTGCCGCACGTTGCGCATCGCGCGGCCCTCCAGCGTGAAGCCGTCGACCTCGACGATCGCCTCGTCGCCGATCTCCAGCGCGGACAGCCCCGCCACCTTCGTCCAGACCTCGCCGCCCGTCTCGTCGCAGCCGATGACGGCGGGCACCCAGGCGTGCCGCCGCGCCTCGGCCATGAAAGCGGCGATCGCGGCCGGCCACGCCTCGCGGTCGCCGATCGGGTCGCCGCTGGCCAGCATCACACCGGAGACGACCCGGTAGGCCACGGCCGCCTTGCCCGACGGCGAGAAGATCACGCTCTTGTCCCGGCGCAGCGCGAAGTAGCCGAGCGAGTCGCGCTCGCCGTGGACGTCCAGCAGCGCGCGCAGACGGCGTTCGTCGTCGGCGGTCAGCTCGGCGGCCGGCCGTTCCGGACGCAGCGCCAGGTAGAGCGTCGTCACGGCGGTCAGCGCGCCCAGCGCGACCAGGGAGAAGTAGACCAGGTCGGAGACGCGTTCCACGGTGAACGTGACCGGCCCCTCGATGCCCGCCAGCCCCAGCGCCACGTGCTCCAGCCGCTCGGCCACGCCCGGACGGCCCACCAGCGCGCCCGGCCGGACGCTCACGATCAGGTACCCGAGCGCCAGGTCGATCACGCCGAGCACGAGCAGGTTCCACAACGCCCGCCAGCGCGAGCGCGGGTCGGGCAGCGCCGTGAACTCCCGCCGGCCGGCCACCAGCACGGCCAGCAGCACGACGCTGATCGCGGCGGTCACCGGCCGCAGGTGCAGCACGCCCATGACGGCGCTCACCGGCAGCAGCACCACCACCGCCCGCCAGGCCCGCACCTTCCCCCGGCGCAGCGCGTGCGCGATCATCACCAGCATGATGCCGACCACCAGCGACGTCGCCCGCGCCACGGTCGTCACCGTCCCGGGCAGCAGATCCGACCACTGGCCCATCCGCGTGTGCTCCAGCCGCGGCGCCACGGCCTTGGCGATGTCCAGCAGGCCGATGACCAGCGACGCGTAACCCGCCAGCGCGGGGATCCAAGGACGCTTCACAAATACCGATTGAAGCTCCTGCCGGTTAATCTCGCCGTTAACCACGCGCTTACGCCGGCCGGGATATTCCTGCTGTTCATGGGACTGACCTCGATCGCGCTGCTGGTGACCACCGCGGTGCTCGCGGTGGCCGGGCTCGCGGCCACCGTCTGGGTGTGGCCGCGGCTGGCCGGGCGGGGCCTGCCGCCGGTGCTGGGCCGGGCCGGCCTGCTGGCGGGCTGCCAGGCGCTCACCGTGGCGGCGCTCGCGCTGCTGGTCAACTACTACTTCGGCTTCTACGCCTCCTGGGCCGACCTGCTCGGCGCCGACACCGGCGCCGCCCAGATCACCGTCGCCGGGGCCGCAGCCGGGCTGCGGGTGCTGGACAGCCGGGCGGTGCCGGGCGGGCGGATCGAGGAGGTCGTCCTGCCGGGCGCGACCACGCGCCTCAGCGAGGAGGCGTACGTGTTCCTGCCCTCGGCCTACTTCAAGGACCCGCGGCGCAGGTTCCCCGCGATCCTCGCCCTGACCGGCTACCCCGGCGACCCGCGCAACCTCATGACCCGCCTCGACCTGCCCGGACGGCTGGCCCATGCCATCGCCCTGCACCAGGTCGAGCCGGCCGTCCTGGTCATGATGCGGCCGAGCGTGGTGCTGCCGCGCGACACCGAGTGCGTGGACGTGCCGGGCGGCCCGCAGGCGCTGACGTACTTCGCCACCGACGTCCGGCAGGCCGTGACCGCGCACTACCGGGCGGCGGCCGGCCGCGACTCCTGGGGCGTGCTCGGCGGCTCGACCGGCGGCTACTGCGCGCTGAAGCTGGCGATGAGCCGCCCTGACGCGTTCTCCGCCGCCGTCTCCCTGTCGGGCTACTACAAGACGATCCTGGACGGCACCACCGGCGACCTGTTCCACGGCGACAAGGCGCTCGCCGACCGCAACGACCTGATGTGGCGCCTGGCCCGGCTGCCCGCGCCGCCCGTGGCCGTGCTCGTCACCAGCAGCAGGAAGGGCGAGGCCGACTACCTGCCGACCGAGCGCTTCCTGAACGCCGTCAAAGCGCCCATGCGGGCCTCGTCGCTGATCCTGCCCAGCGGCGGCCACAACTTCAACACCTGGAACCGGGAGCTGCCGCAGGCGCTGCCGTGGCTGGTCCAGCAGCTCGCGGTGCCCGCCGCGGCCCCCTGATCGAGGCGCCGGATCGGGGCGGGATGGTTCGTCCGCGCGCCCACGGGGGAGTAGATCTCTCCGTGACCGACGTGTACGCCACCGCCGCAGACCTCGACCTCGCCCCGGCCGGGTTCGTCCGGGCCATCGAGGAGCTGCCGCTGGTCGACCACCACGTCCACGGCGTGGTGCCGCGCGACCTGTCGCGCACCGCGTTCGAGGAGCTGATCACCGAGTCCGACCGGCCGGTGCCGGAGTGGATGACGCAGTTCGACTCCCAGACGGGGTACGCCATCCTGCGCCACTGCGCGCCCGTCCTCGGCCTGGAACCGCACTGCACGCCGGAGGAGTACCTGGCCAGGAGGGCCCGGCTGGGCGCCGGCGAGGTGAACCGGCTGCTGCTGGGCGCCACGAACGTGGCCCACTACCTGGTCGAGACCGGCTACCGGGGCGAGGAGCTCGTGGGCCCGTCCGGCATGGCCGAGCTCACCGGCGCGCCCGCCGACGAGGTGGTGCGGCTGGAGACGGTGGCCGAGCAGGTCGCGGCCGGCGGCTGCGACGCGTCCTCGTTCGCCGACGCGTTCGCGCGGGAGCTGTGGGAGCGCACCGGCGGCGCGCGCGGGCTCAAGAGCGTCGCCGCCTACCGCCACGGCCTCGACCTCGACCCCGAGCCGCCGAGCCGGGCCGAGGTCACCGAGGCGGCCGGGCGCTGGCTCGGGTCCGGCGGCGGTAAGCTGACGGAGCCGGTGCTGCTGCGGCACGTGATCTGGGCCGGGATCGAGCGAGGGTTGCCGATCCAGTTCCACACCGGCCTCGGCGATCCCGACCTCGACCTGCGCCGGGCCGATCCGCTGCTGCTGCGCGGCCTCGTCGAGCGCGCGGAGCCGACCGGGGTGCCGCTGGTGCTGCTGCACTGCTACCCCTTCCAGCGGCACGCGGGGTTCCTCGCGCAGGCCTATCCCAACGTCTACTTCGACGTGGGGCTCGGCGTGACCTACACCGGGGCCCGCAGCGTGGCGCTGGTGGCCGAGAGCCTGGAGCTGGCGCCGTTCGCCAAGATCATGTTCTCGTCCGACGGATGGGGACCGGCCGAGCTGCACCACCTCGGCGCGGTGTTGTGGCGGCGGGCGATGGCGCGGGTGCTCGGCCGGCTCGTGCTGGACGGCGAGTGGTCGGCCGGGCAGGCGATGCGGGTGGCGGCGATGGTCGGGGCGGACAACGCGCGACGCGTCTACGGACTGGGAACACGGGAGGAGAGCACGGGGTGAACGACTTCGGGGGCCGTACGATCAACAGGCCCGTCGACGGAGCCGTCATCGGGACCGGCGGCGTGGAGAGCGCCGCCTACGCGGCGCTGCGGGAGGGCCTGCTGCGGGAGCTGCCCGCGGCCCAGGCGTTGCGCCGCCAGCTGCACGCGGAGCCGTGCCTGTCCGGACAGGAGGGCCCGACGCGGGACCGGCTGCTCGACGCGCTGCCCGCCGGGGAGGTCGAGCACGTCGCCGGCACGGGCGCGGTCCTGCGCATCGGCGGTCCCGGCCCGGCGGTCGGCGTACGCGGCGAGCTCGACGCCCTGCCGCTGGCCGAGCGCACCGGCGTCGAGTGGGCCGCCCCCGAGGGCGCGATGCACGCCTGCGGCCACGACGTGCACATGGCGGCCGTGGTCGCCCTGGCCAGGACCCTCGACCGGCTCGGCGCCGACCCGCCCCTGCTGGTCGTGCTGCAACCGCGCGAGGAGGGCTTCCCCTCCGGCGCCTCCGACGTCGTGGGGTCGGGCGCGCTGCACCGCCACAAGGTCGGCGCCATGATCGGCGCGCACGTGCAGCCCCTGCTGGCGGAGGGCACGGTCGCCTCCGTGCCGGGGGCGGTCAACGCCTCCTCCGACGAGTTCAGGGTAGTCGTCAGGGGAGCGGAGGGCCACGCCGCCTACCCCCACCTCACCAGGGACCCGGTGGTGGCCATGGCGCAGGTCATCGTCACCGCCCAGCAGGTCGTCAGCCGGGTCGCCGACCCGATGACGCCCACCGTGGTCACCTTCGGCACGGTCAACGCCGGGACCGCGCCCAACGCCGTCCCGGGCGAGGCCGTGGCCAGGGGGACGCTCCGGGCGATGTCCGAGAACTGGCGCCAGGAGCTGCACGAACGTTTCACCCAGGTGGTCGAGGACGTCGCCAGGGCGTGCGGCTGCGTGGCCGAGGTGACGATCCTGCCGGGCGAGCCGGTGCTGGTCAACGACACCGGGCTGGCCGTGCGCGCCGGCGGGCTGCTGCGCGGCCACGGCTGGACCGTGGACGGCGGGCTGCGCTCGTGCGGGGCCGACGACTTCTCCCACTACGCCTCGGTGGCGCCGTCGCTCATGATGTTCGTCGGCGTGGACACCGCCGCCGGCCTGCACACCCCCGAGTTCCTGCCCGGCGACGCGGCCGTGGGCGCGGTGGCAGAGAGCCTGCTGGCCGGCTACCTCGCGGCCGCCTCCGCGCTGCCCGGCCCGGCCGGCGCGAACGGGATCCTGTTCTCCAGGAACGCCTGAGACCGGGCCCTGCCGGCGCCATTCCTCCAACAACCACGGCAGGGAAGTCCAAGCACCCCAGACGGGGCACCGCTGACGGAACCACCATCAACCCCTACTGTCGGAAGGGATGGATCTCGAAACCTTCGCCCCCGGTTCGGGCCGTCTCGAACCCCGCGCGGCACTCCGCTCCGACGCCCCCGCCCTCGACCTCGGCGGCCTGTGGCGCTTCCGCCTCTCACCCGTGGCCGACGTGCCCGACGACTTCGCCCGGCCCGGCTTCGACGACTCCGCCTGGGACGAGCTGCCGGTGCCGGCCCACTGGCCCCTGCACGGCCACGGCGCCCCCGCCTACACCAACGTCTCCTACCCCTTCCCCGTGGACCCGCCGCACGTCCCGGACGAGAACCCGACCGGCGACTACCGGCGCGCCTTCGACCTGCCGGACGGCTGGCGCGGCGGCAGGCTGCGCTTCGACGGCGTCGACTCCTTCGCCAGGGTCTGGCTGAACGGCCACGAGCTGGGCTTCTCCACCGGCAGCAGGCTGCCCGTCGAGTTCGACGCCGGGCCGTGGCTGCGTCCGGGACGCAACGTGCTGGCCGTGCGCGTGCACCAGTGGTCGGCCGCCAGCTACCTGGAGGACCAGGACATGTGGTGGCTGCCCGGCATCTTCCGGGACGTCACCCTCACCCGGTCGGCCGCCGACGTGTTCGTGCACGCCGCCCACGACGGCCGGCTGTCCTTCGAGGCCGCCGAGGGCCTGCTGAGCATCCCCGAGCTCGGCGTGCGCGACCTGGCGCCCGGCGTCGAGATCACCGTCGAGGCCGAGCCGTGGACCGCCGAGACGCCCCGCCTGTACGAGGCCGTCCTCACCACCCCGCACGAGACCGTACGGCTGCGCGTCGGCTTCCGCACCGTCTCCGTCGAGGACGGCGTGCTCCTGGCCAACGGCCGCCCGCTGCTGCTCAAGGGCGTCAACCGGCACGAGTTCCATCCGGACCACGGCCGCGCGGTCCCGTACGAGACCATGCGCGAGGACGTGCTGCTCATGAAGCGGCACAACGTCAACGCCGTCAGGACCAGCCACTACCCGCCGCACCCCGCCTTCCTGGACCTGTGCGACGAGCTGGGCCTGTGGGTCGTCGACGAATGCGACCTGGAGACGCACGGCTTCGGCCAGGTCGGCTGGCGGCGCAACCCCACCGACGACCCGCGCTGGGCCGACGCCCTGCTCGACCGCATGCGCCGCATGGTCGAACGGGACAAGAACCACCCCAGCGTCATCATGTGGTCGCTCGGCAACGAGGCGGGCGTCGGCCGCAACCTCGCCGTCATGGCCGGCTGGACGCGCGAGCGCGACCCGTCCAGGCCCCTGCACTACGAGGGTGACCGGTCGTGCGCCCACACCGACGTCTACTCGCGCATGTACGCCACCCACGCCGAGGTCGAGGCCATCGGCCGCGGCGAGGAGGACCCGCTCGACGACCCCGCCCTGGACGCGCGGCGGCGCGCGATGCCGTTCCTGCAGTGCGAGTACGCCCACGCCATGGGCAACGGGCCCGGCGGCCTGGCCGAGTACCAGGAGCTGTTCGAACGGTTCCCGAGGCTGGCCGGCGGGTTCGTGTGGGAGTGGATCGACCACGGCCTGACCGATCCCCGCCACGAGTACGCCTACGGCGGCGACTACGGCGAATCCGTCCATGACGGAAATTTCGTCATCGACGGCCTGGTGTTCCCCGACCGCACGCCCTCACCCGGCCTGCTGGACCTGAAGAAGGTCTTCGAGCCGGTGCGGTTCCAGTTCGGCGACGGCGTCGTGCGGGTGGTCAACCGGCACGACTTCCGCGACCTGGCCCACCTCGCCTTCGAGGCCGTCGTCGAGGACGACGGGCTCGAAGTCGCGCGGTTCCCGCTGGCGGTGCCGCCGTCCGGCGGCGAGGTGAAGCTGCCCGCCCTGCCCCCGCCGCCGGACGGCGCGGGGGAGCGCTGGCTCACCGTCCGCGCCACCCTGACCGGCGACCAGCCGTGGGCCGCCGCGGGCCACGAGCTCGCCTGGTCCCAGACCCGCCTGCCGAGCCCCGCCCTTCCCGCCGACGCCGGTGCGGGAGTCCGGCCGCAGACGTCCGGCGGGCGGCTGAGGCTGGGCGGCGGCGAGTTCGACCCGCGCACCGGCCTCCTGCTGCGCCTGTTCGGCCTGGACGTCGAAGGTCCGCGGCTCGACCTCTACCGCGCCCCCACCGACAACGACCGCTACGGCGGGCTGGACCGGAAGTGGCGGCAGCTCGGGCTGCATCGCCTCACCCACCGCGTGGCCGGGATCGAGACGGACGACGGCATCACCGTCCGCACCAGGGTCGCCCCCGCCGCCACCGACCTCGGCATGCTCGTCACCTGGGCGTGGACCGCCACGTCCGGCTCACTGAACCTGTCCGTGGACGTCGAGCCGGAGGGCGAGTGGCCCGCGCCGATCCCGCGGCTGGGCGTGCACCTGCTGCTGCCCGGCGAGCTCGGCCACGTCACCTGGTTCGGCAGGGGGCCGGGGGAGGCGTACCCGGACACCGGGATGGCCGCCCGCGTCGGCCGCTGGCACGCCACGATCGACGACCTCCAGACGCCGTACGTCCACCCCCAGGAGAACGGGCACCGGGCCGACGTGCGGTGGGCCGAGTTCGGCGGGACCGGGCCGGGCGGGTTCAGGGTCCACGGCGACCCGGTGTTCGGCCTGACCGCCCGCCGGTGGAGCACCGCCGAGCTGGCGGCCGCCCGGCACCGCCCCGACCTGGCGCCCGGCGACCACGTCCACCTCCACCTGGACCTCGCCCACCAGGGCATCGGCACCGCCACCTGCGGCCCCGGCACCCTCCCCCGCTACGACCTGCGCGCCGCCCCGGCCACCCTGCGCCTGCGCTTCACCCGGTCCTGACCCCGCAGGGCACCGGCCGGGGTCCCGCGACCCCGGCCGGGCCGCCCTCCAGGACGGGCGCCCTACAGCGGGATCCACTCCGTGGCCGTCGTGACCTCCTCCAGGACGGACGGGATCGGCTCGACGCCGAGCCCCGGCCCCGTCGGCACCTCCAGATGGCCGTCCACCAGCTCGAACGGCTCGGTCACGTCGGTCGCGAAGTAGCGGCGCGACCCCGAGGTGTCGCCCGGCAGCGTGAACCCGGGCAGCGCCGCGAGCGCCACGTTGGCGGCCCGGCCGAGACCGGTCTCCAGCATGCCGCCGCACCACACCGCGATGCCGTTGGCCCGGCACAGGTCGTGGATGCGCCGCGCCTCCAGGTAGCCGCCGATGCGGCCCGGCTTGATGTTGATGATCGAGCACGAGCCGAGCGCGATGGCGGCCGCCGCGTGCTCGGCCGACTCGATGGACTCGTCCAGGCAGATCGGGGTGCGCAACTGGCGGGCCAGCCGGGCGTGCTGGACGAGGTCGTCGTTGGCCAGCGGCTGCTCGATCAGCAGCAGGTCGAACGCGTCGAGCCGGGCCAGCCGGCGGGCGTCGGCCAGCGAGTACGCCGCGTTCGCGTCCACCTGGAGCAGCAGGTCGTCGCCGAAGCGCTCGCGCACCGCGCGCACCGGCTCGACGTCCCAGCCGGGCTCGATCTTCAGCTTGATGCGGACGTACCCCTCCTCGACGAAGCCCGCCACGGCGTCGAGGAGCTGCGGGATCGAGTCCATGATGCCCACCGACACCCCGCACGGCACCCGGTCGCGGGCCGCGCCCAGGAAATGGCCGAACGACTCGCCGGAGGCCCGCAGCTGCGCGTCCAGCACGGCGGTCTCCAGCGCGGCCTTGGCCATGCGGTGGCCCTTGATCGGTTCCAGCGCGCGGCCGACGCCGTACGCGTCCAGGGTCGTCGGCAGGGAGGGCAGCAGGAACCGGCGGATCACCTCGGCGGCGCCGTCGACGTACTCGCTGGAGTAGAGCGGCTCGGACATGGCCACGCACTCGCCCCACCCCTCGGCGTCGGGGGTCACCACCCTGACCAGCAGGACGTCCCGGGCGGTCTCGGTGCCGAACGACGTGCGGAACGGCGCCACCAACGGCATCGCGATCCGGCGCAGCTCTACTCCTGTGATCTTCACACTCTCTCCAACTCGGTCGGCGCGCAGGTGCTCCCTGGCGACCGTACGACATGCGGCGACACCAGGGTTCGTGCCGGGCCACCAAAGGCCGGCGGTTCTTCGTCGCCGAGCCCCACAGCCCAGGGACGGCCTCAGACGACGATGCCGGGGGTGCGCGCGATCCGGATCCGGCACGGCGTGTCCTCGCTGAGCCGCACCGCCTCCAGCGGCACCGTCACCTCCGGCGTGCGGTACCGGCCGCCGGAGAACGCCGCCGCCAGGCGGGCCCGTACCGACTCGGCCGGCATCTGCCCGTCGATGGAGCTGGTGCCGTCGCGCCCGATCTCCGCCACGCACGCGCCCGGCTGCGTGGCCAGCGCCAGACCGGCGACCGTCGCCCCGGCCAGGGCGGACACGTCGCGCCTGGTCCAGCCGTAGTGCCACATGCCGGCCGCCACCACGGGCGCGGCTGGGCAGGCGGGCTCGGTGATCACTACGTCGAGCCCCTGGAGCAGCGCGGCGGCGATCTGTTCGGCGCCCCTGAGCGCCCCGGACCCGATCCGCAGGCCGGGCAGCTCGGGCAGCGGGCCGCCGAGCGTGTAGATCAGCTTGATGCCGGTGGTGAAGGGGCCAGGACCGCTGTCGTGCCAGCCACAGGCCACGACGCCGACCGACGGGGCGGCGCCCAGCGTGCCGATCCGCAGCATAAGGAAATGACTACCCTCTGCGGCCCCCGATCACACACCGTCAACCCTCCGGGCGGCGGATCCGGGCTGGTCAGCGCATGCTCCGGGCGTCGAGGGCGCGCAGCACCCGGGAGACCACCTGGGGGTCGGCGCGCGGGTCGCGGCGGGCGTCCAGCACGGCCTGCCGGGCGGCCGAAATCATCTCCTCCTGCACCCGCCGCACCAGCCGGGCCCGCCGCGCCCGCTGCTCGAACGCCTCGCGCCGCTCGTCGTCGGCGGCCTCGGGGCTGATCCGCAGCCCGAGGTCCATCATGCGCCGGCCGAGCAGCTCGACCACCTCCTCGGGCAGGTCCTCGGCCTCGTCGATCTCCCGCAGCCGCCGCTTGGCCGCGTGGGCGGCCCGGATCGCCAGGCGCTTCTCCAGGTCGCGCTCGGCCGCCGTGTCGGCCTTGACGCCGAGCCGCGTCACCAGCCACGGCAGCGTCAGCCCCTGCACCACCAGCGTCACCAGGATGACCGCGAACGCGATGAACACGATCACCGGCCGCTGCGGGAACGGCCGCCCGTCGTGGATCCGCAGCGGGATGGCCAGCGCCAGCGCCACGGACGCCACGCCGCGCATGCCCGCCCACCACATGACGACGGTCTCGCGCCAGCTCATCGGCACCTCGGTGTCCTCGCGCCGCCCCTTCTTGGCCAGCCACGCGGCCGGCAGCAGCCACAGCAGCCGCACCACCACGACGACGCCCACCACGGCGGCGCTCCACCACAGCACCTCACCGAACCGCCCGTGGACCGTGCCGAACACCGCGTGCAGCTCCAGCCCGATCAGCCCGAACGCGATCCCGGTCACCAGCGTGTCCACCACCTGCCAGAACGTGGAGGAGGCGAACCTGCCGAACACGTCGTCGGCGTCCCACATGCGGTCGCTGAGGTAGAAGGCGGTGGTCAGCACGGCCAGCACGCCGGACCCGCGCAGTTCGTCGGCCACCGCGTAGCTCACGAACGGCACCACCAGCGACAGGCCCACCTGCAGCGTCGCGTCGCCCAGCAGCGCCATCAGCTTCCCGGCCGCCCAGCCCAGCGCGAACCCCGCCGCCACGGCCACCACGGCCGACAACACGAACTCGCCCAGCGCTCCCGGCCAGGAGAACACGCCGGTGACGACCGCCGCGACCGCCACGTGGTAGAGCACGATCGCGGTCACGTCGTTGAACAGGCCCTCGCCCTCCAGCAGCGACACCATGCGCCGCGGCAGGCCCAGCCGCCCGGCCACCGCCGTGGCCGCCACCGGGTCGGGCGGCGCGACCAGCGCGCCCAGCGCCACCGCCGCCGCCAGCGGCAGGCCGGGGACGAGCGCGTGCGCCGTGGCCGCCACGGCCGCCGTCGTCACGAACACCAGCGCCACGGCGAGCAGGAAGATCGGCTGCCAGTTCGCCGCGAACTGCCGCCAGGACGTGCGCCGCGCCGCCGCGTACAACAACGGCGGCAGCAGCAGCGGCAGCACGATGGCCGGCGGGATGTCCACGTTCGGCACGAACGGCAGCACCGCCAGCAGGATGCCCAGCAGCGTCATCAGCACCGGCGCGGGCAGCCCCAGCCGCTCACCCAGCGGAACCGTGACCAGCGCGCCCAGCAGCACCAGCATGAGCAGCACGAACTGGTCCACGACGCCCCCCGGTGATCGTCGTCACCCAGCGTAAGCGCAGGCCGCCTCAGCGGTCGAGGACGTGCAGGGTGTGCGGCCGCGTGCCCAGCGGCACCGGCTCGGCGGCCGTGCAGGCCACCACGTCGGCCACCCGGGCGCCGAACAGGTCGGGCACGTAGATGGCCGGTTCCAGGCAGACCGTCATCCCGGGGGCGAACACCGCGTCCTCGCCGGCCCGCGGTCCCTCGTCGTGGCCGAGGCCCACGCCGCGGCCCACGTGCGGGGCGGCGAAGCGGCCGTACCCGCTGGCGTCGATGACCTCGTGCACCGTCCTGGCCAGCTCCGCGAACGGCACGGACGGCCGCAGCGCCGCCAGCGCCGCGCGATGGGCGGCCAGCACCACCGAGTACATCGCCTCGTAGTCCTCCGGCGGCTCGGCCACGGCGAACACCCGGCCCGCCTCGGCGCAGTAGCCGTCCCAGCGGCCGCACACCGACACCAGCAGCGCGTCACCCGGGTTGATCACGCGCCCGCCGGGCACGTGCTCGGGCCGCGCGGTGTGCTCGCCCGCCGACACGCGCAGCGAGATCACCTCCTCGCAGCCCGACTCCACGGCCAGCAGCCGCAGCCGGCGCGCCATCGCCCGCTCGGTCGCGCCGAACCAGGCCAGCTCGGCCGCCTGCGCCAGCACCGCCTCCGCCGCCGCGACCGCCCGGCCGAGCGCGGTCAGCTCGGCCGGGTCCTTGCGCAGCCGCAACGGCGCCAGCACCGCGGAGGCGGGCACCAGCTCGGCGGCGATCGCCAGCCGGAACAGCTCGCTCGCCCGCATCTCCGGGTCCACCCCGACCCGGCGCGCGGAGGCGGGCACCAGGCCAGCCGGGTCGCGGGTCTCGACGATCGCGTCGGCCGTCACGACGAGGAACACGCCCGGCGCGGCGCCGCCGTCCGGCGCGGCGCCCTCCGGCAGGACGGCCTCCGGCAGGACGCCCTCAGGGAAGGCGCCTTCGGGGAGAGGGCCTTCGGGGGAGGCGCTCAGGAACCGGAAGTCGGGCGAGGGCCGCAACACCAGCACGTCGATGCCCTCCTGGGCCATCGCCCGCCGCACGGCCGCCACCCGCGCGGCGTGCCGCCGGCTCACGCCGGCTCGTGCAGCCAGCAGGCGACCGGCCCGAAGTCCGGCTCCTTCTCGCGGCACACCTCCATCACCAGCGGGCAACGCGGGTTGAACCGGCACCCGCCCGGCGGGTTCGCCGGATCGGGCACGTCCCCGGCCAGCTCGGCGGGCAGCACGCCCATGCCGTCCGGCTTGGGGATGGCCCCCAGCAACGCCCTGGTGTACGGATGTTTCGGGTCGTCCCACACCTCGGCCGTCTCGCCCACCTCGACGATCTTGCCGAGGTACATGACGGCGATTCGGTCGGCGATCAGCCGCACCACCGACAGGTCGTGGCTGATGAACAGCAGCCCGGCCCCGGAGTCCACCGCGAGGTCGCGCATCAGCCGGGCCACCTGGGCCTGGGCGGAGGCGTCCAGCGCGGAGATCGGCTCGTCGCCGATGAGCAGCCGCGGCCGGGCCGCCAGCGCCCTGGCGATCGCGATGCGCTGCCGCTGGCCGCCGGAGAACTCGTGGGGGTGCCGTCCGGCGAACTCGCGCGGCAGGCCCACCCGCTCCAGCAGGTCGGCCGGGTCGGTACGGGTGTCGTCCGCGGTGCGCAGGCCGTCGGCGATCTGGTCGCCTACCCGGCGCCGCGGGTTCAGCGACGCGTACGGGTCCTGGAACACCATCTGGATGCCCGTGAGCTTCCTGCGGCGCAGGCCGAGCGGCGTGACCTGCTGCCCCTCGAACGCGATCGACCCGTGGGTGACCGGGTTCAGCCCGCAGACCGCCCGCGCCAGGGTGGACTTGCCGCACCCCGACTCGCCGACCAGGCCCACGACCTCGCCCGCCCGTACCGTCAGGCTGGCCCCCGCCACCGCCCGCACCACCGGACGCCCGGGGGAGCGGTGCTCGACGACCAGGTCCTCGATGTCCAGCATCAGCCCTCCACGTCCGAAGCAGAATCAGGCACAGAAGAATCAGGCGCAGAAGAATCAGGCGCAGAATCAGGCAGCGAGTCCAGCAGCGCGCGGGTGTAGGGGTGCTCGGGGTCGCGCAGCACCCGTCCGCGCGGCCCGGTCTCCACGACCAGGCCGTCCTTCATCACGCTCACCTCGTCCGCGACCGCCGACATGACGCCCAGGTCGTGCGTGACCAGCAGCACGGCCAGGCCCAGCTCGTCGCAGAGCCCGCGCAGCAGCCGCAGCACGCCCGCCTGCACGGTCACGTCCAGCGCCGTGGTCGGCTCGTCGGCGATCAGCACCTTGGGCGAGCAGGCCAGCGCGACGGCGATCGCGATGCGCTGGCGCATGCCGCCGGAGAACTGGTGCGGGAAGCGCCCGTACGCCTCCTCGGCGCCCGGGATGCGTACCTTGCCCAGCAGCTCGACCGCCCGCGCCTTCGCCTCGGCCTTGCCCAGGCCCAGGTGGTGGCGCATGTGCTCGGTGAGCTGCCGGCCGATCGTGAGCATCGGGTGCAGGCTGGTCGCCGGGTCCTGGAAGACCATGGCGACCTCGCCGCCGCGCACCTGGTTGAGCTCCTTGGGCGGCAGCGTGAGCAGGTCCCGCTCGCCGAGCCCGATCCGGCCCGAGACGCGCGCGCCGTGCGGCAGCAGCCCCAGCACGGCCAGGCCCGTCATCGTCTTGCCCGACCCGCTCTCGCCGGCCAGGCCGTGCACGCGCCCGGCGGCCAGCTTCAGGTCGACGCCGCGCAGGATCTCCTTGCCGTGGATCGACACCTTCAGGCCGGTGATGTCCAGCGTCACAACGCACGCTCCTTGATCGCGCGGGCCGTCCGCGGGTCTAGCGCGTCCCGCAGCGTGTCGCCGAGGAAGTTGAACGCCAGCACCACGGTCAGGATCGCCAGGCCCGGGAACGTCGCCACCCACCAGCTGTCGAAGACCTCCACGCCGGAGGCCACCATCGCGCCCCACTCGGGGGACGGCGGCTTGGCGCCCAGGCCCAGGAACGACAGGCCGGACAGCAGCAGCAGCGCCGTGCCGATGTCGAGCGTGGCCAGCACCAGGATCGGGCCGGTCACGTTCGGCAGCACGTCCACCCGCAGCGAGCGCCACACCGAGAAGCCCAGCAGCCGCCCGCTCAGCACGAACTCCCGCTCGCGCACGCCCAGCACCAGCCCGCGGGTGACGCGGGCGTAGGCGGGCCAGGCCACCACCAGCACGGCCAGCACGGCGTTGCCCAGGCTCGCGCCCAGCGCCGCGGCCACCACCATGGCCAGGATCACGGTCGGGAACGCGAACACGAGGTCCGCGATCCGCATGATCGTCTCGCCGACCCACTTGCCGAAGTACCCGGCGCACGCCCCCAGCAGGCCGCCGACCAGCACCGACAGCACGACCAGCAGCAACGTCAGCGGGATCGACACCCGCGCGCCGTACATGACGCGGCTCAGGATGTCGCGTCCGAGCTGGTCGGTGCCGAACCAGTGGCCCGGACCCGGGGGCGCCAGCCGCGGCAGGTCCTGGGCCAGCGGGTCGTGCGGCGCCAGCCACGGCGCGGCCAGCGCGATCACCAGCCAGGCCACGGCCAGGACGGCGCCCGCGACGGCCAGCGGCTGCCGCCACGCCTCGGGCAGCCTGCCCAGCAGACCCTTGCCTCTCATTGCAGCCTCACTCGGGGATCGATGACGCCGTACAGCACGTCCACGATCAGGTTGATGACCAGGTAGACCACGCCCACGACCAGGCCGACGCCCATCACGGCGGGCAGGTCGAGGCTGGTGGCGCTCTTGTAGGCGTACTGGCCGACGCCGGGCCAGGCGAAGATCGCCTCGACCAGGACGGTGCCGGACAGCAGGCTGCCGAAGGCCAGACCGGCCACGGTGATGATCGGGACCAGGGCCGAACGCAGCACGTACCTGAACAGGATCACCCGGCCCGGCAGCCCCTTGGCGCGGGCCGCCCGGACGTAGTCCTGGCCCAGCACCTCCAGCACCGCGGAACGGGTGAAGCGGGTCAGCAGGCCGATCGTGTACAGCGCCAGCACCAGCGCGGGCGTGATCAGATGGCCGACGGCGGAGGTGAAGATGTCCCACCGGCCCGCCAGCAGCGCGTCGACCGTCTGCAGCCCGGTCACCGCCGGCGCCGAGCCGAGCGCCGCGTCCACGCGACCGCTGCCCGGCGTGATCTGCAACCGGAAGAAGAACACGTAGAACGCCACCAGCGCCAGCCAGAACGTCGGCACCGAGATGCCGATCAGGCTGACCAGCCGCAGCACGTGGTCGGACAGCCGGTCCCTGCGCAGCGCGGCGACCACGCCGAAGGCCACGCCCAGCACCAGCGAGATCAGGATCGCCGCGCCCGCCAGCTCCAGCGTCGCCGGGACGAACTCGGCCAGGTCCTGGCTGACCGGGCGGTGGCTCTGCTGGCTCATGCCCAGGTCACCCTGGACCAGACCCTGCAGGTAGATCCCGTACTGCTGCCACAGCGGCTTGTCCAGGCCGTGCTCGGACCGCCACTGCGCCACGATGGCCGGGTCGCCCAGCGCCCGCTGGCCCAGGTTGGCGGCCACCGGGTCGCCGGGCACCAGGTTCGTCAGCAGGAACGTGACGAGCGTGATGCCCCAGGCCAGCAGCACGGCGATGAGGATGCGCCGGATGAGGAAGCGCGCCAGCGGGTGCACGCCCCGCCGCCGCCGCGTGCCCGCGGCGGCCGCCTCGACCGGGGAGCCGGCGCCGGGGCGCGGCGGCGAGCCCGCCGCGCCCGGGTTGTCGGACACCTGACGGTCTCCTTACTTCGCGCCGAGGTCGGCGACGTCCACGGTCCAGACCGGGTGGTACTCCAGGCCCATCACGGACGCGGCCGACACGATGTTCTGGCTCGGCTGGATCAGCGGCACGAACGGGCCGGAGGTGTTGAGCTTGGTCTGCAGGTCGGCGTAGGCCGTCTTGCGGGCCTCGTCGCCGATCGCGGTCGCGGCCTTGTCAGCGGCCGCCTCGATCTCCTTGGCCGCGCCTTCCTTCCAGCCGGCCCGCAGGCCCACCGTCTTGCCGGGGGCGAAGGCCAGGTAGTCGCTCGGGTCCGGGTAGTCCGGGCCCCAGTACCACAGGCCCATCTCCTCCTTGCCGTTGCGGTAGTTGTCCAGCGCGGTCGTCACCGGCGCGGGCTGGAGGTCCACCGTGATGCCGACCTCCTTGAGGTTGGCCTGGATGCGCTCGGCCAGCGGCTGGAACGACAGGCCGTTGACGGTCAGCTCGCTCGGGAACTCCAGCTTGACGGTCGGGTTCGACACGCCGCTGGCCGCCAGGGCCGCCTTGGCGCCCTCGACGTCCCGCTTGGGAGCCTGCTCCGGCGGCAGCGCGCCGAGCAGCTGCGACGGGATCACGCCCGGCGCCTGCGTCGAGCCCTCGCCGGCCAGCTCCAGCAGGCCCGCGTAGTCGACGCCCTTGCGCACGGCCTCGACGAACTTGGCGTTCGGCGTGGTCTTGCTGACGCCCGAGTCCTGGTTGGCCAGCAGGAAGATGACGTTCGCCGAGGCGGTCTTCTTCACCTGCAGGGTGGAGGGCATGTTGGTGACCTGGTCACCGGACAGGTTCAGCGCCACCTGGCTGTCGCCGCGCTGCACGTTGAGCTTCTGCGTGGCGGCCTCGACGTTGCGGATGACGACCTTGTCGTAGGCCGGCTTGGTGCCGTAGTACTTCGGGTTCGCCTTGAGCGTGACCTGGCTGCTCACGTTGAACGACTCGATCGTGTACGGCCCTGACCCCGCCGAGGAGGCGTTCAGGTACTGCTCGGCCTTGTCCTGGGCGTCGGCCGTCGCGCCGTGCTCCTTGGCGACCTTGCTGTTGAGGATGCCCAGCGCCGGGTTCGGCAGGATGTAGGGCAGCGCCGGGTTCGGCGCCTTCGACGTCAGCGTGATCGTCGAGTCGTCGGTCTTGGCCACCTCGACGCCGTCCAGCAGGAACGACGGGGTGCCCTTCATGTCGCGCACGCGGTTGAGCGAGAACACCACGTCGTCGGCGGTGATCGGCGAGCCGTCGGCGAAGGTGGGGCCCTTCTTGAGCTTGAGCGTCAGCGTCTTGCCGTCCTCGCTCAGCTCGTAGGACTCGGCCAGCGCCGGGACCGGCTTGGTCACGTCGGAACCGTCGAAGGTCAGCAGCGTCTCGTAGACGGCCTTGCCGACGATGAGCCCGGTCGGCTCGTAGGTGCGGCCGGGGTCGGCCGTCTTGAGGTCGAACGACGTGTCGATGACGAGCGTCTTCCCACCGCCACCGGAGGCCGCCGGGGTCTGCGAGGTGCCGCCGCTTCCGCAGGCGGCGAGGGCGAGCGCACCGGCGAGCAGCACTGCCGCCGTCTGCGAGCGGGTCGCCATGGGGTCCTCCAAATTGGACGTTCGGGAGAAGGATGTCGAGGATTGTCCGGCAGAACGTCCAGGTCATGTGCGGTCCGCGAGACGGATATAAATGGTCGAGGTGTAATGATGAGTGATATTTCCAGAAATGGTGCCAGCGGCGGCGGTCAGCCTGGACGGATCGGCATCGGTCTCGAACTGGACGACGTCCATATGAAGATCCTTGAGGTCCTGCGCGAGAACGGCAGGATCTCGGTCGCCGCGCTGGCCGAACGGGTGGGCATCTCCCGCGCGAACGCCTACACGCGCTTCGAGGCGCTGCGCGCCGACGGCGCGATCAAGCGCTTCACCGCGGAGATCGACCACGTGCGCGCCGGGCTCGGCATCACCGCGCTGATCTTCGTGACCGTGCGCCAGCAGATGTGGAAGCAGTTCAGGGCCGAACTGGCCCGGATGCCCGAGGTCGAGTACTGCGCGATCACCACCGGCCAGCACGACGCCATGATCCAGGTACGGGTCTCCGACGTGGCCGCCGTGCACGCCATGGTGACCGACCGCCTGGCCAACATCCCGGCGGTCAAGGCCACCGAAACTGTGTTCATCCTGGACGAAGTGCTCAGGCGGCCGTACGTGCTGCCGTCCGACCGGGACGCCTCCCGCCCCGCGCGGCGGACACCCCAGGAGACGCAAGGGGACGTGCCGCTCGGCATGATGCGCTTCGTCGGCGCGGCCGAGGGACGCGCCGCCCTCCGCAAGGACGGCTAGCCACCGCTCTGCGCAAGGACGGCTAGCCACCGCTCTGCGCAAGGACGGCTAGCCACCGCTCTGCGCAAGGACGCTAGCCACTGCTCTGCGCAAGGACGCTAGCCACTGCTCTGCGCAAGGATGCTAGCCACTGCTCTGCGCAAGGATGCTAGCCACCGCTCTGGGCAAGGACGGTCGGGCGCCGCCCGCCGTGAGGAGGGCTCGGCGTCGCCCCCTGGGCCGAGAGCGGCCGGGTGGCCGGGCCGCCGGGGGCCGGGGGGCCGGGCGGCCGGTGCGTTGCCCGCTCCCGGCCGATCGGCCCACCGGCCCACCGGCCCACCGGCCTTCCGGTTTCCCGTCGGAGGGTCGGTCAGGAGGCCGGGACCTCGGCGCACACGCTGACGTGCAGCGTGTCGTCGCCGTCGAACCGGAACTCCTCGACCAGACGCAGCAGCCCGTCCTCGCCCTGCTCGACGCGGCTGCTGCTCTGTCCGCCCGCCTTGCCGCCCGCCTTGAGCGCATGGGCGTAGGAGATGGAGACGTCTGCGCCGTCGCGCGTCCCGACGAAGCGGCCGTGGGTCACGGTGTCGCCCGTGTAGCTGCCCCACACCACGCCGTCGGCCTCCCAGTACAGGAACTCCGTCGGGCTGTCGGGGTCCACCGCGCTCGCCGTCGAGCTCACCATCACGAATTTACGGCCGTTGAGATTCACGCCGTCCATAGTCACCATTTTTCTGGATCATCACCGACCGGCTGGACGTTTGGTCAGAACACCCGGTCATGATCAACGATCCGTCCAGCGGCGGCGCCGTCCCGGACCCCTGCGCGAGCAGGTTCTCGACGTCTTCGGTGCCTGCCCGGTGCCGCTCGCGCCGCCCCCTCGGCGGCCGACACGCTTGCCGCGACTTTACTTGCCGGTAGCTGACACCAGCGTTGCATAGTGTGATAGTCATGTAACACTGTGTATTCGAGAAGATTTGGGAGATCTTCATGCTGGCGTACACGCTCTCGATCGTGGCGGCCGTGGGCGTGGTGGCGCTCACCGCGCTGGTGTTCCGGCTCACGAAGAAGGGCAGCGAGGACGCCGAGCCCGACGGGGTCTCGGCCGGTCACTCCGGGTCGATGTTGTCGGCCCTGTTCCTGCTGGTGTTCGCCATCGCGATCATCGTGCCGTGGACCACCGCCGACGCCGCCCGCCAGAACGCCCAGGCCGAGAGCCAGGCCGCGATCGACGCCTACTGGGCCGCGGCCGACCTGCCCGGCACCGCTCAGCAGACGGTCCGCACCGCGCTGCGCGACTACGTCACCTTCGTGGTCAGAGACGAGTGGCCGCTGATGGCCGAGGGCCGGATGGACCCGGTCGGCGCCGCCCGGCTCGACGCCATGCGCAGCCGCGTGAGCGCCGTCGACGCCAAGACCGACGACGACAAGGACGCCCGCGACGCCGTGCTCGAACGCGTCGCCGCGATCGCCGCCGCCCGTTCCCAGCGCTCGATGGATGCCGCCGCCACCCCGCCCCAGGGGCTGCTGCTCCTGACCGTGCTCACCGGCCTGCTGGTCGTCGTCTTCCCCTACCTGGCCGGCGCGCGGCCACGCGGCCTCGCGGTCCTGCCGCTGCTCGCGATGGCCGCGATGCTCGGCTTCGGCACCTATCTGACCTGGGACATCTCCCACGCCTTCGCCGGGCCGCTGGCGGTCGGGCCGCAGGCGTTCCAGGGCGCCCTGCAGGAGTTCTCCCGCATCGCCGGGGGAATGTGACCGTGGGCGTCAGGCGTGCGCCGCTGCTGCTGGCCACCGCTCTGCTCGCCGCGAGCGCGGCCGGCCCGGCGGCGGCCGACCTGCAATCCCCGGCGTCCGGCACCGTGCGCGTGCGTCCGTCGCAGCTCCCGAGCCCGGGGATCACGATCCACGGCGGGCGGGGGCGCGACGGCCGCACGGGGCCGGTGGTGTCGGTGCCGGGCGCCCAGATCTGGGACGGCCCGGGGCCGGTGGCGTCGGTCCCGGGTGCGCAGATCTGGGACGACCCGGAGCCGCGGGTGTCGGTTCCGGGTGCGCAGATCTGGGACGACCCGGAGCCGCGGGTGTCGGTGTCGACGCGGCCCGGCGGGCGGGCGCCACGGACCGGCGCCCCTGTGCCGCGCGTGTCGATCGGCCCCGGCTCGGTGTGCGTGTACGGGCCGAGCGGCAGCGTCGAGGTGGGTGACTGTCACGTCCGCCCGTCTCCGCCGCCGTCTCCGCCGCCTCGCTCGTCGCCGCGGCCGACACCGCGTCCCACGCCGCCATCCACTCCGCCGCACACGCCGAGGCCGGTGCACCACCCCAAGCCCCGGCCGGTGCGCGTGGCGCCTCCGGTGCGGGTGCCCGTGCAGGAGGTCACACCGACGCCCAAGCCCACCCCGACGGTCGCGATGCACAAGCGGGTCAAGCAGTTCCAGGCGCCGCCGCGGCGCAAGAACCCGCTCGGCACGGTCCTGGTCATGGTGGTCCTGGTGACGGCGATCGCCTCCACGACCGCGGTCGCGTTCAGGGCCCGCTGACGCCTCCCGGCGGGGTCCGGGCGGCTCGACGGCGGTGGCCGCTGCGCGCCGGGGTGCGAGGATGGCGGGCGTGTCTGAGCATGACGAGGAACTGCTGACCGGTTGTTGTGACGGCGAGTCGCTGACCGGCGGCGGTGACCGGGAACTGCTGACCGGTGGCGGCCCTGACGAGGGGGTGCTCGCCGGTGGCGGCGGTGGTTGGGAGCGGGTGACCGGTGGCGGCCCTGACGAAGGGCTGCTCAGCGGGGGCGGGTGTGCTGAGGAGCTACTGACCGGGGGCGGTGTCAACGAGGTGGTGCGGGTCGGCGCCACGGTGCGCCGCCCGACCGGCCCGTGGACGCCGGCCGTGCACGCCCTGCTCGCCCACCTGGCCGCCCGCGGCTTCACGGGCGCGCCTGCCGGGCACGGGATCGACGTCCAGGGCCGGGAGGTGCTCGACTTCGTCCCCGGCGAGGTGCCCGGTCATCCGTTGCCCGACTACGCCCGCTCCGACCAGGCCCTCGGCGACGTCGCCCGGCTGCTGCGCCGCTACCACGACGCCACCGAGGGTTTCCGGCCCGCCGCCGGGGCCGCCTGGTACCTCCCGACGCGCGAACCCGCCGAGGTCATCTGCCATGGGGACGTCGCGCCGTACAACTGCGTGTTCCGCGACGGGCGGCCGGTGGCTTTGATCGACTTCGACACCGCCCATCCGGGGCCGCGCGTGTGGGACGTCGCCTACGCCGCCTACCGGTTCGTCCCGCTGAGCGATCCGCGCCACGACGGGGCCGATCCGGTGGGGGAGCAGGCACGCAGGCTGCGGTTGTTCGCCGACGCCTACGGCCTGGCCGAAGGTGACCGTCCGGCGCTGCCCGTCACCGTCGCCGACCGGCTGGCGCACCTCGTACGGCACATGCGCGACCGCGCGGCGGCGGGGGACCGGGCCTTCGCCGCGCACATCGCCCGCGGCGACGACCTGTTGTACGGCGCCGACCGCGAGCACGTCCTGCGCCACCGCGCTCTGTTCGCCACGGCGCTGACAGAGCCGCCCCCCGCCTGATCCGGCCGGGCGCCGCTGCCAAATCCGCTCGGGCGCCGTCACCGGACCGACCGGGGGCCACCGCAGGAACGGGCCGGGCGTGTGCAGGAACGGGCCGGCGCCGCTGCGGGACCGGGCAGGTGTCGCCGCACGAATGGCTCGGCGCCGTTGCGGGACGGGCCGGGCGTCGCCGCAGGGACGGCCGGTGGGAAGAGCGGGCGGGTGTGCGGGGTTGCACTCGACCGTGGAGACGACCGAGGTTTTGGTGATCGGGGCCGGGCAGGCGGGGCTGTCCAGCGCGTACTTCCTGCGACGGTTCGGCATCGGGACGATCGTGCTCGACGCGGCCGCGGGGCCCGGGGGCGCGTGGCGGCACCGGTCGCCGTCGCTGACCATGGACAAGGTGCACGGCATCTTCGACCTGCCCGGCGTGCCGGACGGGGTGGCGGCGGCCGGTGACCGGCCCGCGGCGGAGGTCGTCCCGGAGTACTACGGCGACTACGAGCGGCGCGTGGGGCTTGAGGTCCTGCGGCCGGTCAAGGTGACGGCCGTCCGGGAGGGGGAGGACGGGCGGCTGGTCGTGGCGGCGGACGCGGGGGAGTGGGCGGCCAAGGCCGTGGTCAACGCGACCGGCACCTGGACGCGTCCGTACTGGCCGTACTACCCGGGAGCCGGCGACTTCCTGGGCGAGCAGCTGCACTACGCGGGCTATCGCGGGCCGGCGGCGTTCGCCGGTCGGCGGGTGGTCGTGGTCGGGGGTGGGGCCTCGGCGATGCACGTGTTGTCGGAGGTGGCCGGGGTCGCCGCCGGCACCGTCTGGGTCACCCGGCGTCCGCCCGTCTTCAGGGACGACGACTTCGGCGAGGACGCCCGGCGCGAGGCCGTCGCCCTGGTGGAGGCGCGGGTGCGGGACGGGTTGCCGCCGCAGAGCGTGGTCAGCGTCACCGGGCTCGGCTACAGCGTCGTCGTGCGGGAGGCGATGGCGAAGGGGGCGCTGGAGCGGCTGCCGATGTTCCGCCGCCTCACCCCGTACGGCGTGGAGTGGGCGGACGGGCGGCGGACCGCGGCGGACGTCGTCGTGTGGGCCACCGGCTTCCGGTCGGCGCTCGATCACCTCGCGCCGCTGCGCCTGCGGGAGCCGGGCGGTGGCATCAAGGTGGACGGGACGCGGGTCGTCCGGGAGCCGCGGCTGCAACTCGTCGGTTACGGGCCCTCGGCCAGCACGGTCGGCGCCAACCGCGCGGGCCGCACCGCCGCCCGCAACATCCGCACCCTCCTGACCCCACGCCCGGCCATCCCAGCCGCCTGACCCCGCGCGAGGCCCAACCCGCAGCCTGACCGCGCGCCAGGCCCAACCCGCAGCCTGACCTCGTGTCTGGCGCCTCGGGCCGCCTGGCCCTTCCCACGGCCGGCCCTTCCCGCGGCCCGACCCACGATCGGCCCTTCCCGCGGCCTGACCCACGATCGGCCCTTCCCGCGGCCCGACCCACGATCGGCCCTTCCCGCGGCCTGACCCACGATCGGCCCTTCCCGCGGCCCGACTTCGTGTCCGACGCTTCGGGCCGCCTGGCTCCGCGCCCGGTGGTCCTGGCCGCCTGGCCGCGTGCCAGGGCTTGATCTCGTGTCCGGTGCTTCGGGCCGCCTGGCCTTGGGTGGCTTTGCCCTTACTTCGTGCGCGGCTTGGCACGGGGGTCAGTTCTCGGCGACGCCAAAGGCGGTCCAGCCGAGGTCGGGGAAGCCCGCCGCTTTGGCGACGGCGGCCGAGGCGGTGTTGCTGACCGCGTGCATGTACGTCGGCACCGCCCCCTCGTCCAGCACCCGCCGCGCCGCCTGCGCCACCAGCCGTCTGGCCAGGCCGCGCCCGCGGGCCTCTGGCGCGGTCACCACCGACAGCTCCCGGCCGAACCGGTCGTGCCGTTTGATGCCCACCCCGGCCAGGTGCTGGCCGGTCTCGGGGTCCACGGCCACCAGCACCTCGCCGCCGAACACGCGCAGCCACCCGGGGACGGCGTCGTCCGTCGCCGGGACCCACTCGCCGGCGTCGGGCAGGGGCGCGGGTTCGGTGGTCCACCGGAAGACGGCGTCGAACCAGCCGCGATCCCCATATCCGATCAGCTCGGGGATCTCCCGGAGCGTCCGCGCGGCGCGCACCCGGGCGACGTGCTCGGGCGGCACCGACAACATCGCCCCCTCCGGGGTGCCGACGCCGACGGCCGGGTGCACGCGGCCGTCCCAGGCGGGCAGCGTACGCAGCGGCGAGCCCGTGACGTCGAGGTTTCCCGTGGGCGGCCAGGCCCCGAGCCATTCGCGCAGATGATCGGTGAGAGCCACGGACCTACTATAGGAAGTAGGAAAAATACCGATTGCGACAGGGGGTCGGTTACTCTTGCGAAGGGGCTCGACACGGCGTGTTACCTTCGGCTAGCGTCCTGACATAAGGATCTTTATCCGGTCAGGAGGGCCCGACATGGCTGTTCCCGGTTACACGGAGATCCGGGAACTCGGTCACGGAGGAACCGGCCGCGTCGTGCTCGCCGTCCGCGACTCCGACGGCTTACCGGTCGCGATCAAGCACCTGTCCGAGGCCCTGCGCGCGGACGGCGAGTTCGCCGCCCGGTTCCGCGCCGAGGCCGGGGTCATCGGCGAGATCGACAGCCCCCACACCGCCCGCCTGCTGGACTACGTCGAGGCCGGGGGCACGTCCGCGATCGTGATGGAGCTGGTCGACGGCGTCACGCTGCGCCGCCTGATCGCCGCCGAGGGCGGCACCGGCGTGGAGGCCGCGCTCACCCTGCTGAAGGGGGCCCTGCTCGGCCTCGCCGAGGCGCACCGGCGCGGGGTGGCCCACCGCGACTTCAAGCCCGAGAACGTCATCGTCACCCCGGACGGCGACAGCAAGCTGGTCGACTTCGGCGTCGCGGCCCGGTTCGGCGAGACCGGCGCCCTGGCCGGCACCCCCGCCTACATGTCCCCCGAGCAGTGGGAGGACGCTCCGGCCGGCCCGGCCTGCGACGTGTACGCCGCCGCCCTGGTGTTCTACGAATGCCTCACCGGCCGCCGCCCGTTCACCGCCGCGAACCTGGCCGCCCTGGCCTTCCAGCACCAGCACATGCCGCCCCCGCTGGAGCACGTGGACGGACGCCTGCGCGGGCTCGTCGAACACGGCCTGGCCAAGGACCCCGCTCACCGGCCCGCCTCGGCCGAGGCGTTCCTGGCCGAGCTGGAGGAGGTGGCGCGCGGGACGTACGGCGCGGGATGGGAGCTGCGCGGGCGGTCGGGCCTGGCCGTGCTGGCGATGCCGTTCGCCGCGCTGCTGCCGTCGGCCGGGACCGGCGGGGGGATGGGCGAGGGACTCGGCGAAGGGATCATCGGGAGGAGCGGTGCGGAGCACGGCGTCGCGACGGGCACCAGCGTGGTGCGCAGTTCGCTGGGGCCGCCGGCCAAGCTGGGGGTGACCGGCGGACTGGTGCTGGCGACGGCGGCGGCGGTGGCCTCGACGTTCGTGATCTGGAGCGGCTCGCCCTCGCCGGACAGCGGCATCGCGATGCCGCCGGAGTCCGCGGAGAGCTCGTTCGTGACGCCGCCCGTCTCACCGGATCCGGAGCTGCCCGTGCCGAGCGGGTCAGGGACGGTCTCGCCGCCTGTGACGGCCACCGCCGGGGCCAGCGGGCAGCCGACTGTGCCGGCCATGCCGACTGTGCCCGGCGTGCCGACCGCGGGGCCCGCGTCGTCCGCGCCGCCCGCCACGAGGGCCCCGAACAGCCGGCCGCCGAGGCCGACCAGCGGGCCGTCGGAGTCGGGACCGCCGAAGTCCGAGCCGCCGAAGTCCGGGGCGCCTTCGGAGCCGGCTTCGGGGCCGCCCACGCGGTCGTCGCCGACGTCCACCCGGCAGTCCGCCACCGGTGGCCCGGTTCCCAAGCCGCCCGCCACGAGCGCCCCCGCCCCGGAGCCCTCCGCGAAGCCGCCCGCCAAGAGCCACGAACCGCTTCTGTCCGTCTCGGTCGGGTTGTCGCTCGGCGGCTCGCTGCTCGGCGGGGGCGGGGGCGGGTTGCTGGACGCCGACCTCGACGTCGGGTTGGGCTCCAGCCTGCTCGGCATGCTCGTGGTGCCGGGATCGGCCCTGCTCGGAGGCCGCATCGCGGTCAGACGCGCACGAAGATCACGCAGTCAGGAAAAGTCATGAGTTGCGGGGAATGATGCTTGATCCCCTACTATCAGCGTCGGAAAGAGGGCGTCCCGGACTCTGATTAGCTCCTGACCGGAACCTGCCCTGCGGCTCAGGCTAAGGAGGACAGTGGCGGTCGCCTCCTCCGCCGTGGGCCACGTGGCGCGGGCCGTGGTCGCCGTACTCGTCGGGCTGACGCTGACGACGGGCAACGCCTCAGCCGGGCGCGCGGCCCCCAAACCCTCGGTGAAGCAGCTCAAGAAGGAGCTGGCCGCGCTGAGCAAGGAGTCGGACCGGCTCATCGAGGAGTACTACAACAGCCGCCGCGCCCAGCAGCAGGCCGAGAAGACCGAGAAGAGCGCGCGCGAGCGGCTGGCCGCCGCCCAGGAGGTCTACGACCGGGAGTCCCTCCAGCTCAGGACGCTGGCCGTGGCCCAGTACATCGGCGGCGAACCCAACCAGATCGCCCTGTTCACCGGCAGCCAGAACCCGGACGCGCTGCTGAGCCGCCTGGCCCTGAGCCGCCACCTCATCGACGTCCAGGACGCCCGGCTGCGCGGCTACGCCAAGGTCAGGGACGAGCGCCGCAAGGCCGAGCAGGAGGCCGCCGCCCGCGCCGAGGAGCTCGGCACCGCGGTGGCCGCCCTGGAGGGGCGCAAGAAGAAGGCCGAGAAGCTGATCGAGAAGATCAGGGACCGGATCGACAGGCTCTACGCGGCCCCGGGTGTGCGCCGCCCGGACGGCACGTGGGTGCCGCAGCTCCCGGACGGCTCCGAGAACATCACGCCCCGCATGCGCCTGGTCAAGACGCTGATCAAGGAACGGTTCACGGTGCCGTTCGGGATCGGCTGCTACCGGACGATCCAGGACGGCGGCGAGCACCCGCTCGGCCGCGCCTGCGACTTCATGCTCAGCCACGGCGGCGCGATGCCGTCGGCGGCCGAGGTCAAGCGCGGCTACGAGATCGCGGACTGGGCCATCAAGAACTCCCGGCGCCTGGGGATCATGTACATCATCTACCGCCAGCGCATCTGGCACGCCAGGACGGGCACCTGGCGGACGATGTCCAACCGCGGCGGCACGACGGCCAACCACTTCGACCATCCGCACATCTCGGTCTACTAGGGCCTGTTTCAGAAGTGGATCACCTGGGTGGTTCACTTCCGAGATGATCTTTGTGTGGGTCGGGGTGATTTGACCGCCGGGCAATGGGCGGTGCTGGAGCCGCTGTTGCCGGTGGGCAGGAAGCCGGGCCGTCCGCCGGTCTGGGCGAAGCGGCAGCTCATCGACGGGATCCGGTGGCGAATCAGGACTGGCGCGCCATGGCGGGATGTGCCCGAGCGGTATGGGCCGTGGCAGACGGTGTACGGGTTGTTTCGCCGTTGGCAGCGGGAGGGAGTCTGGGCGCGGATCCTTGTCGCGTTACAGGCACGAGCCGATGCCGAAGGGCTGATCACCTGGGATGTGTCAGTGGATTCCACCATCGTCCGCGCGCACCAGCATGCCGCCGGTGCGCGAAAAGATGGCGATGCGCAGAAGGAACCACCCGGCGGGACTCGTACGGAACCGGACGATCATGGGCTGGGCCGATCGCGTGGCGGTGTGACCACCAAGACGCACCTGGCCGTGGAGCAGGGGCAAAAGCCGCTGTCGTTGGTGGTCACGGCTGGTCAGCGGGGCGACTCACCGCAGTTCAGGCCGGTGCTGGAGGGGATCCGGGTGCCGCGTCCGGGCGGTGGTCGTCCCCGTACTCGCCCCGATCGAGTCCGCGCCGACAAGGCCTAATCCTCCCGCGGCAATCGCTCCCCTGCGCCGGCGCGGCATCAGATGCACCATCCCCGAAAAGAAGGATCAGGCGGCTCATCGCCGCAAACGTGGATCGCGCGGCGGCCGGCCTCCCGCCT
>NZ_JBSGCE010000022.1:0-154399 GCF_053601695.1 Nonomuraea sp. NPDC004702 | reverse complement strand
AGCGGCAGCACGATCCGTACGAGGATGCCGAAGTCGCCCGCGCCGTCGATGCGCGTCCGCTGGGTCCGCGTCCGCTGGGTCCGCGTCCGCTGGGTCCGCGCACGCCGGGGCGCGGGCCGTCACCTCGCTGGTCCCGTACGCCTTCGATCTGCTCGACTCCCGGTCGGGCTACCCGGCCGGGATCCGCGACCCGCGCTGGCAGCAGGCGGTGTTCGAGGCGGACGGCGTACCGGACCGGGTCAGGGACGGCGCCGCCCGCGCGATCACCGACCTGTGCAGGGAGCTGCGGGCCGCCGGGCACACGGCGGGCACCGGCGAGGCCGTCGAGACGCTGCGCCTGGCGTGCGACCTCGCCCGCCTGCGCGGCCTGCCCGCCCCAGGCCGCGGCGAGCTGCTGGAGGCGGTGACGACCGTCCTCGGCCAGGGCGAACCCCTGGGCCGCGGACGCGCGCTGGCCAAGGCGCTCGACACGGTGCTCGTCGGGACGGCCAGGGGCCGCACCGCCCCCGGCACCCCCCGCTCAGGGCTCGGCCCCGCCGTCGAGGAGGAGCTGGCCGCGCTCAGGCTGCCCTGCCCGGACGACCCCGACCCGCGCGAGGTGCGGCTCGACCCGCTCCGCTCCGACCTGGACGCGCGCCGGGAGGTGCTGCTGCGCCGGCTGCACGTGTGCGGCATCGGCTACGGCGAGCCGATCCAGGTCGCGGGCACCGGCGACGCCGGCGCGCTCACCACCAAATGGCGCCTGTCCTGGACGCCCGCCGCCCCCGCGCTGCTCGACCTGGCCGGCGTCCGGGGCGTGACCCCGGCGCAGGCCGCGGCGGGCACGCTGCGGGAGACCTACCGGCGCGAGTCCGCGGACGGCGGCCCCACCTGCCGCACCATCCTCGACGGGCTGCGCGCCGCCGCCCGCTGCGACCTGCCGGAGCTGGTCGGGCAGCGGCTGGCCGACGCCGCCGGCACGCTGCCCGCCACGGCCACCCTCCCCGAGCTGCTCGACGCACTCGACCTGCTGGAGGCGCTGCGTCGCGAGCACCTTCCCGGCACCACGCCGGAAGGACGCGAGCAGGCGGGCGAGCTGGCCGTCACGCTGCTGGAGGCCGCGGTCCGGTCGCTGCCCGGACTCGCCGGCAGCGACCGGCCCGAGGACGCGGTCGCGCTGGTCGCGCTCGCCACGCGTGCCGGGGAGGACCGGCTGGGCCTGCGGCTGGACGACGCGCTGGGCGCGCTCGCGAGCACCGGGGCGCCGCTCGTCCAGGGGGCCGCGCTGGCCGCCCGCGTGCTGCTCGACCTGGACGGCCCCGAGCTCCTGGGCGCGCGGGCCGCCGGCTGGATCGACACCGCCACCACCCCGGACGGCCGCCGCCGGCTGAGCCTGCTGCTGACCGGCGTGCTCACGGCCGCCGGACCGCTGCTCCAGGCGGCGCCCGCCGCGCTCGGCCCGCTGATGGACCGGGTGGACGAGCTGGCGGACAAGGAGTTCCTCGACCGGCTGCCCGCCCTGCGCGGTGGTTTCGACACGCTCGCCCCGGCGGCGCGAGGCCGGCTGCTGGCGGCGGTGTCCGAGCGGCTCGGGGACCGTCCGGACCTGACGCTGGACGCGCCGCCCGACCTGCTGGCCGCCTGGACCGCCGCCGACCTGGCCGGCCTGACGGCCCTGCACACCCTCGGCCTCCTCACCCCGCCCGACGCCCCGGCCTCGCCCGACGCCCCGGTCTCGCAGGACGCCCCGGTCTCGCAGGGCGGTCCGGTCTCGCAGGACGCCCCGGTTTCGCAGGGCGGTCCGGTCCCGCTGGTGGAGGGCGGGGAACCGGTGCCTCCGGTGTCCACGCGCCAGGCGGCGGGCGGGGAGCCGGTGTCCGGGCGGCGGGTGGAGGACGGGATGCGGATCGGCCCCGCCGACCGGTGGCGGTTGCTGCTCGGGCAAGAGCGCGAGCGGCTGCCCGCCGGCGCCCGCCCGTACGCCCGCGCCCTGGACGAGCTCTACGGCGCCGGCCGCGGCGAGGGCGCCGACGACTTCGGGCAGCAGGGCGACACCGGAGGCCAGGGCGACCCGTTCCCCACGGCCCGCGAATGGGCCGACGAGCTGGAGTCCCTGTTCGGCGGCGACGTACGCGAGGAAGTGCTGGCCAGGGCCGCCGACGCCGGACGGCACGACGCGCTCGCCGAGCTGGACCCCGCCGCCGTGCGGCCGTCCGTCGAGCTGCTGACGTCCGTGCTGTCGCTGGCCGGCGGGCTGCCCGAGCAGCAGGTCGCCAAGCTCAGGCCGCTCGTCCGCCGCCTGGTCGCCGAGCTGACCCGCGAGCTGGCGACCCGGCTGAGACCCGCGCTGACCGGCCTGGCCAATCCGCGTCCGACCAGAAGGCCCGGCGGCCGGCTCGACCTGCCGCGCACCCTGCGCGCCAACCTGGCCCACACCCGCCGCCTCGACGACGGGCGGCTCGTGGTGGTGCCGGAACGACCGGTGTTCAGCACGCGGGCCAGGAAGGAGGCCGACTGGCGGCTGATCCTCGTGGTCGACGTGTCGGGGTCGATGGAGGCGTCGGTCGTGTGGTCCGCGCTGACGGCGGCCGTCCTCGCGGGCGTGCCGACGCTGTCGACGCACTTCCTGGCGTTCTCCACCCAGGTGATCGACCTGACCGACCGGGTGGAGGACCCGCTGTCCCTGCTGCTCGAAGTGCGGGTCGGCGGTGGCACGCACATCGCCGCCGGGCTCGCGCACGCCCGGACGCTGGTCACCGTGCCGAGCCGTACGCTCGTGGTCGTCGTCAGCGACTTCGAGGAGGGCTACCCGGTGGGCGGCCTGCTCGCGGAGGTGCGTTCGCTCGCCGGGTCCGGCGTCCACCTGATGGGCTGCGCGGCGCTCGACGACCAGGGCGTGCCCCGTTACTCGCTGCCCATCGCCCAGCAGCTCGTCGCGGCCGGCATGCCGGTCGCCGCGCTCAGCCCGCTCGCCCTCGCCCGCTGGGTGGGGGACCGCCTCCGGGGAGAAGTCCGGTGAACACCTCTGCAACGCTCCCGCCCGCCGCGCCGCACGTGGTGGCCGCCGCCGTCGACGGTCTGACCAGCAGGTTGCGCAAGAAGCTGGACGCGGCCGTCGACCAGTACGCCGCCCTCCACCGGGTGGCCGACGGCACCGACGTGGTGGTCACGTGCGGCGAGGACGCGGTGGTCACGCTGTCGCCGGGGCCGTCGGGGGTGATCGCGGAGGAGGGGCAGGCCCGCTGCTCCTGCCTCCTCGCTCCCCGCTGCCTCCACCGCGCCGCCCTCCTCACCACCTGCCCCCTGGCCGACCCGGCCGACACCCTGCCCCTGGACGTGGAGACGGACACATCCCCGTCCCCTTCCGGGCAACCGGACACGCCCTCCACCGACGGACGCCCCGCCCAGCCGGCCACCGAACCCGGCCGGCGCCCGGACACCGACCAGGCGGGTGGCGACTCCGGGCCGGGTCCACGGTCCGGGCAGGCGGGTGCCGCGTCCGGAGTGAGTTCACGGTCCGGGCAGGCGGGTGCCGCGTCCGGAGTGAGTTCACGGTCCGGGCAGGCGGGTGCCTCGTCCGGGTCAGGTTCACGGGCCGGGCAGCAGGCGGGTGCCGCGTCCCGGGCGGGCTCAGGGGCCGGGCAGGCGGGTGCCGCGTCCGGGGCGGGCTCGGGGGAGGCGGTCGTTCCGGCTGCGCCCGGGGCGGCGCAGGTGGCGGCGGCCGCGGGGTTGTGGCGGGCGGCGGCCGCCGTGCTGTCGGCGGGTGTGCCGGGCGCGGGCGCGGTGCCGCAGGCCGAGCTGCTCAGAGCCGCCCACACCGCCCGCCTGGCCGGGCTGCCCAGGGCCGAGGCCGCCACACTGCGGGTGGTGCGCGGGCTGCGCGCCGCCCGTGCCCGCTACGACAGCCACCGCCTCGCCGACCTGGTCTCCGCCCTGCGGGAGCTGCTGCTCACCGTGGGCCGGCTGGCCGCGTCCGATCCCGACCCGGCGCTGGTCGGCACCGTACGGCGCGGCTACCGTCCGAACGGCGGCCTGAAGGTGTACGGCGTCTTCCGCGAGCCCGTGATCAGCAGCACCGGCTACGGCGGGGTGGTCACCCATCTCGTCACCGACGACGGACGCTGGTTCTCGGTGGCCGACGTCAAGCCCGGCGGCCCGGCCCGTGCCCGTGGCGCGGCGACCGCGACCGTCGCCATCGGGGCGGCCATGATGAGCCACGCGCAACTGGCCCGGGGCGGACTGCTGATCGCCGGGGCCACCGTCTCCCCGGACGGCCGCCTCGGCGCGGGCAAGGGCGTACGGGCCACCCCGGTCGCCGGCCTGGCCTGGACGGACGGGCCGCTCGGCGCGCTGTTCGCCCGGCCGCTGTCCGAAGCGGTGGGGGCCCGGCTGTCGGCGGGGGCGTGGAGCGAGGAGGAGTCCGCCGAGCAGGTACGGGAGCCGGTCGGCTGCGACCTGGTGATCGTCGGCGCGGCGGGCGACCACGTCCTGGCCCGCCACCTCCCACCCACCGCCCCGCCACAACCGGCCGAAGCCGGGGGAATGGCGGAACCGGCCGAATCCCGGGGAGCGGTGGAAACCGGGGGAGTGGCGGCAGTCGGGAGAGCGGCCGAAGCCGCGCAGGCGGAGGAGGCGGCGGGAGTGGTGGTCCGGCTGGTTCCGGCGAACCGTCATCCCGATCTCGCGTACGTCGAGAACCTGCGGCGGCTCGCCTCGCGCCCCGGCCTGCGGGTGCGCGTGGTGGCCAGGGTCGAGCCCGGCCGGGCGGCGACGCTCGTCCCGCTCGCCGTGGGGCCGGTCGCGGGGGAGGAGGCGACGCTCAGGCTGCCCCCCGAGTGGCAGGGCCGGGCCGACCTCGGCTACGACCGCCTCCAGGGCTCGCACCTGCCACCCGCCGACGCCAGCCCCTCGCTCGCCGACGCCGGCCCCTCGCCCGGCCGGGACGCGTACGCCGAGGTGGACCCGCTGGACGGCGCGCCGCTGTGGCGGGTGCGCCGGCTGGTCGAGCTGGCGGTCTCCGGCGGGCGCAGGGCGGTCGCCGAGTCCGCGCGCGGCGGCGACGCCCGCGGGCAGGCCGCGTCCCTGCGCCGCGCCGGGTTCCGCACGGCCGCCGACCTGGCCGTCGCGCTCGCCGACGAGGCCGACCGGCGTGAACGTGACGTGTTCGGCAGGCTGGCCGAGGCCGACCCGGACGGGTACGCACGGGCCTGGCTAGCGGCGGCGACCCATCTGGCCGCCACCGAACGCGCCCTCGTCCGCACCTCCTGGCAGGCCACTCCCTGAAACCCGGCGACCGGGCCGCCCGCCCCACGGGCGGCCCGCTCCCGGGGGAGGCGAAAGCGTGCGGTGGGGGCGTGAAGAGGGCGAACGGGCAGCCGCGCGCGGCGATGGCCCCGGGCGCGGCGACGGTCCCGGGCGCGGAAGCTGGCCGCCCTACCAGAAGGCATGGCGGACGGCCCCGAGGCCGGGTGTGGGAGGGGACCGTCCTATCAGGAGGCGTGGGCGGAAACGGCCCAGCCCGGGGTGAGAGGGGGCCATCCCACCAGGAGGTGTGGGGGAGACGGCCCCAAGCCCGGGTGTGGGAGGGCAGTCCTATTCGGAGGGGTGGGGGGTGAAGTGGGGGCGGAGGCGGTTTTCGTACAGGGTGAGGGCGGCGGCGATGGCCATGTGCATGTCGAGGTACTGGTAGGTGCCCAGGCGTCCGCCGAACCAGACGTCCCGCTCGCCCTTGGTCAGGTCGCGGTACCGGCGCAGCCGGGCGCGGTCCTGCGGCGTGTTGATCGGGTAGTACGGCTCGTCGGCCCGGCCGGCGAAGCGCGAGTACTCCCGCATGATCACGGTGGCGTCGGACGGGTACCAGGTGCGTTCGGGATGCAGGTGGCGGAACTCGTGGACGCGCGTCCACGGCAGGTCCTCGTCGGCGTAGTTGATCACAGACGTGCCCTGGAAGTCGCCGGTCGGCAGCACGGACGTCTCGAAGTCGAGCGTCCGCCAGCCCAGCTCGCCCTCGGCGTAGCCGAAGTAGCGGTCCAGCGGCCCGGTGTAGACGACGGGCACCGCGCCGGCCAGGCTCTCCCGCACGTCGAAGAAGTCGGCGCCGAGCCGGATCTCGATGTTGGGATGGTCGGCCATGCGTTCCAGCCAGGCGGCGTACCCGTCGGTGGGCAGGCCCTGGTAGAGGTCGTCGAAGTAGCGCCCGTCGAAGGTGTAGCGCACCGGCAGCCGGCCGATGATCTCGGCGGGCAGCTCGGCCGGGGCAGTCTGCCACTGCTTGGCGGTGTAGCCCCGGATGAACGCCTCGTACAGCGGCCGGCCGATCAGCGAGATCGCCTTCTCCTCCAGGTTGCCGGCGCTGGTCACCTCGGCGGCCTGCCGGGCGACCAGGTCGCGAGCCTCGTCGGGGCTGAGGTGGCGGCCGAAGAAGGCGCAGATCGTGCCCAGGTTGATGGGCATCGGGTAGACCTGCCCCTTGTGCACCGAATAGACCCGGTGTTCGTACGGCGTGAACGACGTGAACCTCTGGGCGTACTCCCACACGCGCGCGTTGGACGTGTGGAACAGGTGCGACCCGTACCGGTGGACCTCGATGCCGGTCTGCGGCTCGCGCTCGCTGTAGGAGTTGCCGCCGACGTGGTCCCTGCGCTCCAGCACCAGCACGCGCATCCCCAGCTCGGACGCGCACCGCTCGGCCACGGTCAGCCCGAACAGACCGGAGCCGACGACGACTAAGTCGGCGTTCATGCGGCTGCGGGGACGAGCCGGTCCAGCCACCGCCGCACGGGCAGTGCCAGCACGACCCCGGCCAGGACGAGGTGGACGAGGAAGAAGATCACTGCCACGGCGACGCTCGGCGGCCCGCCGACGAACACCGCGATGTGCGAGGCCCACGTCAGCGTGCCGGGCCGGCCCTGCGGCCAGTCGCCGAGCAGCCACATCGACAGGTCGTTCAGCCCGGAGATCACCACCAGGACACTGGCGAGCCCGACCTTCAGCACGCGGTCGGAGCGCGCCCCGCCCAGCCGGTAGGCGAACAGCACGGCCAGCACGGTGAAGGAGTTCATGAAGAGCATGAACTGGTAGAGCTCGGGGAAGGCGGCCTTCTGGTCGGCGGACTCGGCGTAGGAGAAGATGTGCAGCACGTTGACCGTGTCGAGCACGCCCATGTAGCCGACGACCAGCGCGCACATCAGCGCCATGCCCAGCCCCGGACGCCGGGGGAACCCGGCCACGGCCAGCACCGCGAACACCAGCGGGCTGACCTTCCACAGCGCTTCGAGCGGGTTGTCCAGAGTACGGTCGGGCGGCAGGATCACCATGATCAGGGTGGCCGCCCCGGCGCCCAGAACGGCGGGCGCCAGCCACAGCCAACGCCTCAATGAACGACCTTCTCGGTGAAGAACGGTCCCAGGGCCAGGGCGTCCATGTCGGTCTTGAGGTAGCAGCGCACGGCGTCCTCGGGGGTGCACACGATGGGCTCCTCGTTGTCGTTGAACGAGGTGTTGACCACCATGGGCACGCCGGTCAGCTCCGCGAAGCGGGAGATCATCGCGTGGTAGCGCGGGTTGTCGGCCGCCGAGACCGTCTGGACGCGGGCGGTGCCATCCTCGTGCGTGATCGCCGGCACCTTGTCCCGCTGGTGCTCCAGCACGTCGAACACGAGCAGCATGACGGGCGAGGGGTAGCCGCTGGCGAAGTACTCGCCGGCGTGCTCGGCCAGGCAGGAGGGCGCGAAGGGGCGGAACGGCTCGCGGTGCTTGACCTTCTCGTTCAGCCGGTCCTTGGCGTCGGCGCGGCGCGGGTCGGCCAGGATCGAGCGGTTGCCGAGCGCGCGCGGCCCGCACTCCATGCGGCCCTGGAACCAGCCGACGATCTTGCCGTCGGCCAGCGCCTGCGCCGTCGTGTCGTTGATGTCGTCGGTGCGCCGGTAGTCGAGGCCGGCGTCCTGGAGCGCCCGCTCCATCTCCTCCTCGCCGAACTGCGGGCCGAGGAAGATGTACTCCTCGTCGCGCGGGCGGCGCATGCCGTACTTCTCCACGCCCAGCAGCAGCGCCGCACCCAGCGCCGAGCCGTCGTCGGCGGCGGCGGGCTGGGCGAAGAAGTCCTCGAACGGCGTCTCCAGCAGGATGCGGCCGTTCATGACGCTGTTCAGCGCGACGCCGCCGGCGGTGACCAGGCGGGTCTGCCCGGTCTTGGCCTGCAGCCAGCGCGCCACGTGCAGGCCGGTGCGCTCCAGCGTGGCCTGCAGCGCGTACGCGACGTCGGCGTAGTGCTGGTTGGGGATGGCGCGCTCGCGCGGCCTGGCCGGGCCGAAGCGCTCCAGGAACTTGGCCGACATCTGGTGCTTGCCGGTGGCGTGGTGCCGGAACCAGCTCAGGTCCAGCTCGAAGTGGCCGTCGGGGCCCAGGCGGACCAGGTCGGCGAAGTCGTCCACGTAGCGGTCGGTGCCGTACGCGGCCAGGCCCATGACCTTGCCCTCGTCCCGGGTCGGGTTGAAGCCGAGGTACCCGGTGACGCCGGCGTACATGGCGCCCAGCGAGTGCGGGAACTTGACCCGGCGGATGTCGTGGATCCGGCCGCCCTTGCCCAGCCCGAGGTAGGTGGAGGTGCCGTCGCTGCCGATGCCGTCCCAGGTGATGATCGCCGACTCCTGGTACGGCGAGATGAAGAAGGCGCTGGCGGCGTGGGCGCGGTGGTGGTCCATCAGGTGGACCTTGAACTTCGTCCGGCCCCGGAAGTTCTGCGACTCGCGCAGGATCTTCTCCAGCGTGAACCCGCGCCGCAGGTGCAGCAGCAGCGCGCCGCCCACGTTGTAGTCGTCCGGGTGGGCCTGGCCCTTCTGGTCGGACAGCGTCTCCAGCAGGCCGCTGGCCTTGTCGCCGTAGTCGCCGGCGTCGTTGCGGAAGACGGCCAGCGTGTGGGGCAGGTGCCGGGCGAAGTGGCCGAGCGCGTGCAACGTCTCGCGGGGCGCCTGCCAGTAGTAGGCGACGTGGTCGACGTCGGCCAGCGTGATGCCGGCCTCCTCCAGGCAGTAGCGCACGGCCTGCGCGGGAAACCGGCCGTCGTGCTTGACCCTGGTGAACCGCTCCTCCTCGGCGAAGGCCACGATCTTCCCGTCGGCCACCAGGGCCGCCGCCGAGTCGTGGACCTGGCTGATGCCGAGCACATACATGAATGCCCCCTGACAATGCGCATGACCCAGCGGCCCCGCGTCGGAGATCTTCCTAACAAACCGTCCGGAAAGAAATCAATACCTATCTTTTGTCTGACGCGTTTGGATATATTCCGCAACCGGGGTCGTAGCCGGGTGGGAATGCCCGGGCCCTGTCACAGGGTGAACCGGGGTTGATACACGTGGTGAAGACCGTTCCATGAATGAGCATCCGCTTCCGGTTCCGCCGGACGGCCTGGCACTCACCGTGGTCGTTCCGTGCCTGAACGAGGCCGACAACATCCCTGACACCTATCGCGAAATCGCAGACGCGCTGGGTGACCAGGGCGAACTCGAAATTCTCTTCGTCGACGACGGCAGTACGGACGACACGCTCGCGCGCATTCGAATGATCGCCGAGAGTGACAATCGTGTGTCGTTCATATCGTTGTCCAAGAATTTCGGCGTGGAGGCCGCCTTCTCGGCCGGTTATCGGTACGCCCGGAACCCCTGGGTGCTGCATCTCGACGCCGACCTGCAGTTCCCGCCCACCGAGGCCAAGCGGCTGATCGAGCGGGCGGCCGACGGGTACGACGCGGTGTTCGGCATCCGGGTGGACCGCAAGGACCCCTGGCCGCGGCGGACCGCGTCGATCGTGCACGACTGGCTGGCGCGGCGGCTGCTGGGCATCGAGATCCCGCCGCGCGCCACGACGTTCCGCCTGGTCCGCACGGAGATCGCGCGCCGGATCGTGGACCTGCGGCTCGGCACGCCGTACTTCCTGGCCACGCTGCCGCGCCTGACGCGCGCCTGGACGACCGTGCCGACCGCGCACCGGCCGCGGGTGCACGGCTCGTCCAAGGTGACCGTGCGCGGGCTGGCCAGGCACTCGCTGGACCTGTTCTTCGGCTTCTCGTCGCGGCCCATCTCGGCCGCGGTGTGGGCGGGCCTGATCGGCCTGCCCGTGGCGCTGCTCGCCGGGATCACCGGCAGCGCGCTGCTGTTCGGGCTGGCGCTGGCCGCCGCCCTGTTCGGGCTGAGCATGATGGCCCGCACGCTTCTGCACATCTCTCGCGGTCAGGCCCGTCCGCCGCTGTTCCTCGTACGGGAGGCCAACGTGCCGGTCGATTCCGCTGACCTGCTCGCCGGGAGGCTCACATGACCGGCGCCGGCCGCACCATCGCGGTCCTCGGCGGCGCGGACGGCGCCATCAGCACCATCCGCGCCGCGGCCCGCCTCGGCGTGCGCACGATCTGCGTGGACATGCGGGCCGACGCCCCCGGCGTCGCGCACGCCGACGAGTTCCTCGACCTCAGCACCCGCGACGTGCCGCGGGTCGCGCGGGCCCTGGCCGAGCGCGACGACCTGGCCGGCGTGGTCTCCCCGGCCAGCGACGTCAACCTGCCCTCGCAGCTCGCCCTGGCCGCCCGGCTCGGCCTGCCGTGCGGGCTGTCGGAGGGCGCGGTGCGCGGCTCGGTGGACAAGGGCTGGTTCCGCGCGATGTGCGCCCGGCTCGGCCTGCCCGGCCCCCGCCACGTGAGCGGCACCGCGGAGGAGGTGCTGCGCGACGCCTCTGACCTGGGCTTCCCGCTCATGGTCAAGCCGGTGGACTCCTCCGGCAGCCGCGGCGTGTCGCTGTGCCGCGCGCCGGACGAGCTGCCCGAGGCCGTGGGGCTGGCCAGGGAGTGGTCGCTGTCCGGCCGCGTCGTGGCCGAGGAGTTCCTGGAGGGCGCCCACTACACGGCCGAGGCGTTCGTGATCGGCGGCAAGGTGGCCCTGATCGGCCTGGCCGAACGGGAGCTGACCCCGCCGCCGCTGTTCATCACCGTCCAGCACACCATGCCGGGCCCGGACCACGTCACCGACGCCGTGCGCCCGATGCTCGACGCGATCTGCGCCGAGACCGGGCTGCGCGAAGGGCCGCTCAGCGCCGACGTGCTGGTCACCGGGACGGGCGAGGTCGTGCTCGTCGAGATGGGCGCCCGCCTGGGCGGCAACGGCCTGGCCGAGCTGCTGGGCCTGGTGCACGGCGTGGACGTGGTCGAGCAGTACGTGTTGTCGGCCATGGGCGAGACGCCGTCCCTGACCCCGGCGGCGACCCGGTACGGCGCGGTCCGCGTGCTCAACGCGGAACGCGACGGGAAGCTGGTCCGGGTGGACGGCGAGGAGCAGGTCAGGGCGCTGCCCGGCGTCGTCGACCTGGTGCTGGCCGCCGCCCCCGGCGACCACGTGGAGCGCTACACGCGGGCGGGCGCCAAGCTCGGCTACCTGACCGTCGCCGCCTCCGGCCGGGACGCCCTGGCCGGCGTGCTGGCTGAGGCCACCGGGCTGCTCCGCTTCGAGATCGGGGACGGCCTGTGAGCCATGGACTGGGCGTCGCCGTGCGGGAGGTGCGGCACGTCGTGGACGCCTTCCGCGCCATCCGCCGCCCGCGCGCCGAGACCGACCGGCTCACCCTCGACGGCCTGCGCGACCTGCTGGCCTTCGCCCGCGCGCACGTGCCGCACTACGCCGACCCGCGCTACGACGTGCCCCTGCACAGCCTGGCCGACCTGGCGAAGCTGCCGATCCTGGACAAGGCCACCGTGCTGGACGGCGACCTGTCCCGCTTCCACACGCCCGGCCTGAGCACCAAGGACTACCGGCTCGACCGTACGAGCGGGACCACGGGCCGCGTCCTGGAGGTGCGGCACGACGTGGCCGCCTACGGCTACCACGGCGCGACCATCTTCCGCCGCTTCCTGCTGTCGGGCTACCGGCCGTGGTGGCGGATCGCGCACATCAAGCCGTTCCCCCGCCCGCTGCGCTGGTTCCAGCGGCTCGGCCTGTTCCCGCGCACGGTCATCGGCGCCGGGCAGGGCGACGCGAAGATCCTGGCCGACGTGCTGAAGGTGCGCCCGCACCTGATCATGGGCTACCCGGTGGTGCTGCGCGGGCTGCTGCGCGCCGCCTCGCCCGCCGACGTGGCCCGGCTGCGGCGCACGCTGCGCATGGTCATGACCGACTCGGAACTGCTCACCGACGAGGTGCGCGAGCTGCTGCAGAACGGCTTCGGCGTCCCGGTGTACGACGAGTACTCGGCCTACGAGGTGCTGACCGTCTCCACCCAGTGCGACCGGGGTGCGATGCACGTGGACGAGGACCGCGTCCGCCTGGAGATCGTGGACGACGACGGCATGCCGGTGCCCGACGGCCAGGACGGCGCGGTCGTGGTGACCCACTTCAGGGAACGGGCGATGCCGCTGGTCCGCTACCGCCTGGGCGACCGCGGCATGATCGTGCCGGGGGAGTGCGGCTGCGGCAACCGGTTCATGCGCATGCGGGTGACCGGCGGCCGGTCCGACGACTACATCACCTTCCCCGGCGGCCACCGCGTCTACACGGCCACGTTCCTGTCGCTGGCCATGTGGACGCCGGGCGTGGCCGAGAGCATGGTCCGCCAGGACGCCGACGGCAACGTCACCGTCCACCTGGTCCCCGAGGCGGGCCGGGACTTCGACGAGGTGGCCGCGGCCTACCGGGACGGGCTGGCCAAGCAGGTGGGCGGCCCGGTCGAGGTGCGCTTCGAGCAGGCCGAACGGGTCACGCTCACCCCCGGCGGCAAGGGCAGGTTCGTCGAGTCGGCACAGGCCGGCCCGTGACCGTGAGCCTGCGCCGCAGGCCGCCGCCACGCCTCGTGGCGGTGACGGCGGCCCTGTTCGCCGGGCGCGGCGCGTTCCGCGCCGCCCTGTGGACCGCCAACCTGGTGCTGCTCGGCCTCTGGGGCGCCGACGAGTTCGCCCTGTACGCCACCGCCAACGGCGTGTCCGGCTGGCTGCTGGCGCTGACGTCCAGCGGCATCGAGAAGGCGGCGCTGGCGCTGGTGCCGCGGCGCGGCGGGCAGACGTTGCGGCCGCTGTTCATGCTGCTGGCGGCCACGCCGTTCGCGCTGGCCGTGCCCGTCTGGCTGGCCCTGGCGGCGGCCGACCCCGGCGGCGCGCCGGCCCGGTACGCGGCCGCCGCCGCCTACGCCTGCGGGCTGGGCTGCTGCGCGGTCATGGCGGCGCTGAACCGGCTGCGCGGGCGGGCGCGGGCCGACGTGTTCGCCTACCTGACGCTCGCCGTCGCGCAGGCGTCCGGCGTGGGGCTGGTGGCCCTGACCGGGATGCGGGCCAACGCGCTGCTGGCCCTGCACGTCGGCGTGCTGGCGGTGCTGAACGCCGTGCTGGCGGCCGGGCTGATCCGCGGGCGTTCCGGCAGGGCGGACAAGGGCGCCTACCGCCCGGCCGTGCGCGCGGCGGCGCTGCTCAGCGTCGGCGAGGTGACCGCGGTCGCGGCCACCTCGGTGACGTTCGCGTACTTCGCCCACCTGGGCGACGCGCAGCAGACCAGCGTCTTCTACGTGTGGTCGGTGGCGCTGTCGGTGGTCGTGATGGGCGTGTCGTACCTGCTGCGCATCCTCCAGCCGCGGGTGGCGGTCTGGATCGAGGGCACGGGCGAGGCCGGCGCCCGCCGGATGGCGCGGCGCATCCTCGCGCCCGCCGTGCCGGCCGGCGCCCTGGCGGTGGTCGTGCTCGGGGTGGTGCTGGCGGGCGGCCAGCGGGGCATGGTGGCGACCGGCGCGGCGCTGCTGGCCGAGGCGGCCCTGACGGTGGCCGTGCTGCCCGCGTTCCTGCTGGTGGAGAACACCGACGACCGGGGACGGCGGCTGGCCGCGGTGGCCGCGTGCCTGCAGTTCGCGGTGGTCGCCGCCGCCGGTTGGTTCCTGGTGCCCGCCGCGACGGCGTTCGGCGCGCTGCTGGCGTACTGCGCGGGCGAGGTGGTCAAGGGCGGCGTCATGCTGGCCACGCTGAAGAAGGAGACCTCATGAAGGGCTTGCCCAGCACGATCCCGGTGGTGCCGGTGGTGCGGAACCTCTACCTGGCGCGGTCGCGGGACCGGATGGACCCGGCCCGGCTCCAGGTCGTGCAGGACCGGCTGCTGACGGGGCTCGTCCGTCACGCGCACGCCAACGTGCCGTACTACCGCCGCGTGTTCCCGGCCGACGCCGTGGCGGCGCTGTCCACCGCCGCCGACCTGGCCGCCCTGCCGATGCTGAACCGGACGACGCTGCGCGACCTGCCGCCCGCCGAGCTGATGGCCGCCGGGTTCACCCCCGACAACACCCGCGAGGCGCCCACCAGCGGCTCCTCCGGCGTGCCCATCCGCCCCTTCTACTCCGAGGGCGACCTCGGCTACCTGCGCGCCACCTACCTCCAGGACCTGCTGGCCTCGGGCCTGCGTCCCTGGGACCGGATCGGCTACTTCCGGGTGGGCGAGTTCCGGCCGCACCGGCTGCAGCGGCTCGGCCTGGCCCGTACGGTCCACGTCAACACCAGCCGCAGCCTGGACGAGCAGGTCGAGGCGTTCCTGCGCGGACGGCCGACGTTCCTGTGGGGCTTCCCCGGCTGCATCGTCACCCTCGTGGACGAGCTGCGCCGCAGGAAGATCGCCTACCGTCGCGTGCACACCGTCATCTTCGCCGGCGAGACGCTCACCCCCGAGGCCCGCGAGCACGTGCTGAACTACTTCGGGGCGCGCGGCCACGAGGTGTACGCCTCGGTGGAGGCGTACACGATCGGCCGCACCTGCCCCGAGGGCGCGATGCACCTGCGCTCGGCCGACGTGGTGGTGGAGGTGCTGCACGACGACGGCGGCGTGTCGCTGGCCGACGGCGAGGGCGAGGTCCTGGTGACCCGGCTGCACGCCGAGGCGATGCCGCTGATCCGCTACCGGCTCGGCGACCGCGTGCTCATCGAGCCGGACGACTGCCCGTGCCGCGCCTTCCACACCCCGATCATCCGCCGGATCCAGGGACGGACCGAGGACCGCGTCGTGGCCGCCGACGGGCGCACGGTGCACGCCAACTTCCTCACCAACCCGGCCGTGATGCCGACGGCGGGCGTGCGCGGCGTGCAGGTGCTCCAGTACCGGCCGGGCGCGGTGGAGATCCTGCTGGTGCCCTCGCCGTCGGCCCCCGCCGACCTGGCCGGGCGGGTCCGCGACGCCGTGGCCGCCGTCGCCAAGGACTTCGAGGTGACCGCACGCACGGTGGACAGCATCACCCCGGAGCCCAACGGCAAGGTGCGGATGGTCAAGATCATGCACAACACCCCCGCCTCCTGACGCCCGCCGCGGCCCGGCCGTCCGCCGCCGGTCTGCCCGCCGTCAGCTCGGCCCGAGCCACTCACGCAGGTCGGCGAGGTGGCCGACCTCGGACTCGACGCGCCGCCTGTCGTCGGCGGTGAGCTCGATGCCGCGCAGGTCGGCCAGCCACGGCTCGGCGGGCTCGCCGAGCGCCGTGGCGAGGTCGGCGAGGTGGCACAGGGCGATGGCCCGCTCGGCCGCCGGAGCCTGCGGGCCGTGCCGGCGCACGGCCGACTTGAGCGCCCGGTAGGCCTGCAGGTCGTCGTTCTTGAACTCGCGCAGGATCCGGGCGTTGTCCAGCGCCTTGGCCAGGCCCGTCAGCTTCTTGGAGCCGCCGTACTCCAGCTCGGCCGGCTCGTCCCGCTGGATGAACATGATCGAGTTCCCGGACGGGTCCATCAGCGTGAACCTGGACGCGCCGGGCCGGTAGCGGGTGATCCGCGGCAGGCCCGAGCTCAGCACCTTGCCGTAGGCCCGGCGCATGGCCGCGACGAGCGCGGCGTGGTACGGCGCCACGGCGTCGACCAGGACCAGGCACGCCCCGGTCGCGTCCCGGGCGGGGTCGAAGTCCTTCGGCGCGGGACCGAAATGCAGGTCGAACCCGCTCCAGCGCATCGCCAGATAGACGTAGGGCCGGGTCTGCCGGTGGGTGACGGTGAACCCGAGCGCCTCGAAGAACTCCAGGGTCTGCTCGGGGGAAGGGCAGGGCAGCACCGGAACCGTCGTCTCGTTGGGACGGATCGCGGGCTCGGTCATGGATTCCACCTCTTGGGCCATCCGACGATGCTGGCATCCTCGGCGGCCTCTCGCATATGGATCGTTCCAGGACGGTTCCGCGGCCTCATCCGCTGAACTCCGGGACGCAATTGATCGGACAATGCGCTTTTCCCGAATCATTTGAATGGCGATCGGGCGGCGGCGAATTTCCGGCGAGCCGCCCGCCCCGAATTCGCCGAGGAATTGTTCTCCCTTGAATCATGCGCGAGGCGAAGAATGCGTGGGAAAAGAGCGCCGATCACGTTTCGGTGACTCCGGCGGGTGGAGGCGCGCATCGAGCCTGGTGGCGTCCTGTTCGCGCGGGTCCGGGTCAATCGCCGCCGGGGCGTGGGGCGCGGACCTTCCTTGACACCGCCTCCGACCGCCTTCTCCGCAAGGGAGCCGCTTTATCGGCCGACCGAAATTCTGGCCGGCCGCATCCTTGAAGATCAAAAAGGGTGGCGGGTCCGCGCCCCGCGACCGGCCGGTCAGGCGGGCAGGGCCGGGTAGTCGGTGTAGCCCGCCGCGTCGCCGCCGTAGAAGGTGGCCGGGTCCGGGGCGTTGAGCGGCGCGCCGGTCGCCAGCCGGCGGGGCAGGTCGGGGTTGGCGAGGAAGAGCCGGCCGAAGGCGATCAGGTCCGCGGTGCCGTCCTCGATCAGCGCGAGGTCCTCGGGGCCGGTCGGGCGGTCGCCGGTGTGCGGGTTCAGGACGAGCGGGCCGGGGAAGAGCCGCCGCAGGGCACGCGTCAGCTCCCGATCGGCGGCCTCCATGACGTGCAGGTACGCCAGCCCCAGCCCGGACGTCCGGCCCAGCAGCTCCTCGTAGACCGGCCGCGGGTCGGGCTCGTGCATGTCGTTGTTCGGCATCCCGGGGGAGATCCGCAACGCGGTGCGGTCGCCGCCGATCGCGCCGGCCACGGCGGAGACGACCGCCACGGCGAACCTGGCGTGCCCGGCCGCCGAGCCGCCCCAGCCGTCGGTGCGCCGGTTGCTGCCGGGGGCGAGGAACTGGTGGATCAGGTAGCCGTTGGCGCCGTGCAGCTCCACGCCGTCGAAGCCGGCCTCGACGGCGTTGCGGGCGGCGTCCGCGAAGTCGGCGACGGTCCGCTCGATCTCGGGCTCCGTCAGCTCGCGCGGGGTGACGAACTCCTTGACGCCGTCGGGGGTGAAGAGCTGCCCGCGCGCGGCCACCGGCGACGGCGCGACGGGGACCGCCCCCTCGGGCAGCAGCACCGGATGGCCGATCCGGCCGGTGTGCAGGAGCTGGGCGAAGATCTTGCCGCCCGCCGCGTGCACCGCGCCGGTCACCTCGCGCCAGGCGGCGACCTGCGCCGCGCTGTGCAGGCCGGGCGTGAAGGGATAGCCCTGGCCGATCACCGACGGCTGGACGCCCTCCGTGACGATCAGCCCGGCGGAGGCGCGCTGGGCGTAATACCGCGCCGTCAGGCTCGTCACCAGCCCGTCGCGGGCGCGGCTGCGGGTCATCGGGGCCATGACGACCCGGTTGGCCAGCTTCGTGCGGCCCACGGCGATCGGATCGAAGGCGATGGACATGGAGGTCTCCTTGGTGGAAGGGGTGGGGGTGGGTCAGGCGCGGCGCGGCAGCAGGAAGCCGCCCGCCGCCAGGGCCAGGCCGAGCCCGGCCGCGATGAGGAAGACCAGGCCGTAGCCGTCGGCGAGGGCTTCGGGGGAGCCGGCGGCGCCCGCGGCCGTCGCGAGGACCGCCAGGCCGATCGACGAGCCCACCTGGCTGGTGGTGTTGGCCAGGCCCCCCACAACGCCCGCCGCGCCTTCGGGCGCCTCGGCGGTCGCCGCGGCCATGAGGGTGGGGAAGGTCAGCCCGATCCCGGCCGCGACGAGCAGCGTGGGTCCGAGGACGCCGGTGAGGTAGCCGCCGCCGGCCTGCGCCAGGGACAGCCAGCCGAACCCGGCCACGAACAGCGCGCCGCCGCCGAGCACCGGCGCCCGCGCCCCGGCCCGCGGCAGCAGGGCCGCGGACGCCCGGGCGACCAGCATGAACGTCACCGCCGCGGGCGTCTGCCCGAGCCCCGCCAGCAGCGCGCTGAAGCCCAGGACGTTCTGCAGGAACAGCGACGTGAAGTACCACATCGCGATGGTGATCCCGCCGAACAGCAGCAGCATGCCGTTCCCGACGGCCACCCCCCGGATCCGGAGCAGCCGCAGGGGCAGCATGGGCCGCCCGGCGAAGCGCGCCTCGACCACGACGAAGACGGCGAGCAGCAGCAGGCCGCCGAGCACGGGCACGAGCACCCGTCCGGACGACCAGGCGTGCTCGGCGCTCTGCATGACCCCGTAGACCAGGGCCGCCAGGCCGGCGGTCGCGGTGACCGCGCCGGCCAGGTCGAGCGGCTCGCGCCGCGCGCTCTGTACGGTGACCAGCGCCGCGAGGGCCACGGCGATCAGCAGCGCGCCGACCGGCACGTTGATCAGGAAGACCCAGCGCCACGACAGGCCGGTGGTGATGGCGCCGCCGGCCACCGCGCCGATCATCCCGCCGACGCCGCCCGCGGACGACCAGGCGCCGAACGCCCTGGCACGCGCGCCCGGCTCGGTGAAGTACGTGTTGATCACGGCCAGCGTGGCGGGGGCCATCATGGCGGCCCCGGCGCCCTGTGCCACGCGGGCCGCGACCAGGACCTCCGCCGCGGTGGCCAGGCCGGCGGCCAGGCTGGCGGCGGAGAACAGCAGCAGCCCGGCGACCAGCGTCCGGCGCGGGCCGAACAGGTCGGCGGCCCGGCCGCCCAGCAGCATGAACCCGGCGAAGGCCAGCAGGTAGCCGTTCACCACCCAGGCGAGCCCGGCGGGGGTGAAGCCGAGCTCCGCGCGGATGGCGGGGAGGGCGACGTTCACGATGGAGGCGTCCAGGATGACCATGAACTGGCCGGCGCAGGCCAGCGCCAGGATCAGCCAGGACGGGATGGTTCGTGGGGTGGCCCGCCGGGCGGCGGCGCCGATGCTCGTCATGGATTGTTCCGTTCTTGTCTGCTTCGCCGCCGTGGACGCGCGGCGTGCGTGCGCCGCGCCGGGGACGGCCCCGGCTCCCGCGGGCCGTGCCCCGGCCGTGTAGGATTTGGTTACGCGGATAACTATTATGCAGATAACTAATTTCCGTCAAGGAGCGATCATGGACTTCGCGCAAGCCGACGCCGTCAACCAGGCGATCCGCCTGCTGAGCCTGCGCCACCGGGCCAGGGCCGCCGCCCTGCTGGCCCCGCTCGGCCTGCATCCCGGGCAGGAGGCGCTCCTGCTCGAACTCGCCCGCACCGGGCCGAGGATCCAGGCGCAGCTCAGCGAGGCGCTGGGGTGCGAGCCGCCCAGCGTGACGCTCATGAGCCGCAAGCTGGAGGCCTCCGGTCACATCCGCCGCACGCCTGCGCCGTCCGACAAGCGGGCCAGCGTGGTCGAGCTCACCGACAGCGGCCGGGCGCTGGCCGAGCAGGTCAAGCGGCTCTGGATCGACCTGGCCGAGGAGACCGTGGCCGGGCTGCCGGCCGAGACGGTGGCCGGGCTGCCCGCCCTGATCAACACCCTCACCGACAACGTGGACAAGCGCCCCGGCCGGCGGCACGGCCCGGCGGAGGCGCGGCGGGCAGGGCAGGGGCCGACCGGCGAGTACGAGCCCAGCACGTCGGACTGGGTCCGCGAGCACGTCGAGCAGATCATGCGCACCGGCACGACCGACGGCGTCACGATCAAGGACCGGCCCGTCGTGCTGATGACCTACCGGGGCGCGAAGACCGGCAAACTGCGCAGGACGCCGGTCATGCGGGTCGAGCACGAGGGGCGTTACGCGGCCGTCGCGTCCCTGGGCGGCGCCCCGGTCAACCCGCAGTGGTACGCCAGCGTGCTCGCCGAGCCCGTCGTCGAGCTCCAGGACGGCACGGCGACCGGCGTCTACCGGGCGCGCGAGGTGTCGGGGGAGGAGAAGGACGTCTGGTGGCGGCGGGCGGTGGCGGCCTACCCCGACTACGCCGACTACCAGACGAAGACGGAGCGCCTGATCCCGGTCCTCGTCCTCGAACCGCTCGCCGGAGAGCGGTGACGACCGCGGCCTGTGGGTAGACGGAGGGGCACCCGCCGGCCCAGGAGGAGGGACACTCGATGATCGAGACGCTCGTCCCGGACAACGTCGCCGTCTCCACCGCCTACGGCGACCCGACCGGCGTGCGGCTCTTCCCCGAGGAGCGGCACGCCGTCAGGAAGGCGGTCGCCAAACGCCGGCGCGAGTTCGCCACCGTCCGCCACTGCGCCCGCGAGGCGCTGGCGGCCCTCGGCATGCCGCCCGCGCCCATCGTCCCCGGCCGGCGCGGCGCGCCGCGCTGGCCGGCGGGCGCGGTGGGCAGCATGACGCACTGCGCCGGGTTCCGCGCGGCGGCCGTGGCCGACGCCGGCGACGTGCGCAGCATCGGCATCGACGCCGAACCGCACGAACCGCTCCCCGAAGGCGTCTTCCGCATGGTGGCCCGGCCCGAGGAGGCCGCGATGGTCCGCGAGCTGCGCGACCTGCGGCCCGGCACCTGCTGGGACCGGCTGCTGTTCAGCGCCAAGGAGTCGGTCTACAAGGCGTGGTTCCCGCTGACCGGCCAGTGGCTGGGGTTCCACGACGGCTCGCTCGCCTTCTCCCTCGACGGCCGCTTCCGCGCCAGGCTGCTGCCGCCGGACGCGCCGCTGGCGGAGTTCGCGGGCCGCTGGACGGCCGCCCCCGGGCTGCTGGCCACGGCGATCGTCGTCCCCCGATAGGTCAGCCGCGGCGGCCGGGCTCGACCAGCTGCTCGTGCTCGGCCCGGCGCAGGCGTTCCTCGGCGGTGAGCTCGACGCGTCTCATCGCGACGCGCAGGATCGGCGGCGCCATGAGCGAGGTGACGATCGCGACGACGATCACGATCGTGTACATCGCCGTGTCGATGATGCCGATGCGCAGCCCGACCATCGCCACGATCACCTCGATGACGCCGCGCGCGTTCATGCCCGCCCCCAGCGCGAACGCCTCCCACGCGCTCAACCGGCTCAGCAGCGCCCCGAGGTACGCGCCCAGGAACTTGCCCACGATCGCCACCCCCAGCACGACCCCGGCCGCCGCCAGCACGTCCGGCCTGGACAGCAGCGTGAGGTCCATGCGCAGGCCGGCCGTCGCGAAGAACAGGGGCGCGAGCATGCTCAGCACGATCGTGCGCAGCGGGGCCAGCCACGCGGCGTCGGCGTGGCCGGACCGTCCGATCAGCGCGCCGCAGACGAACGCCCCCAAAATGGCCTCCAGGCCGAGCGCGTGCGTGCCGGCGGCGGCCAGCAGCACCAGCACCACGGCGGCGGCCACGGCCGGGCCCGGCTCGTCCGAGCGGGTGGCCGCCCGCATTGTCCAGCGGACCAGCGGCCGGCCCACCCACAGCGCGAACGGCACCAGCGCGACCAGGTAGACCAGCGACAACACGATCTGCCCGGTGCGCACGCCGGTGGTCGCCATGGCCGAGACGACCGAGAGCATGAACCAGCCGAACGCGTCGTCCACCATCCCCGCCGTCAGGCAGAGCTGGCCGACGTCGCGGTGCAGCAGCTTCATGTCCGTCAGCGTCTTGGCGATCACGGGGATGGCGCTGACGCACGTGGCCACGCCCAGGAACAGCGCGAAGACGGTCACGCTGGTGCCCTCGACGAGCAGGGAGGCGGGCAGCAGGAAACCGGCGGCCACGCCGAGCCCCAGCGGCACGACGAGACCGGCGACGCTCACCTTGACGGCCGTCGCGCCACGTCGCCGGACCAGGCCGAAGTCGAGCTGGACGCCGGTGATGGCGACCAGCAGCAGGACGCCGACCTGGCCCACCGCGTCCAGCAGGTGGAGCTGGGTGAACTTCAGGGCGGGGGCGAGGTGGCTCAGCAGCGACGGGCCGAGCAGCACGCCCACGGTCAGCTCGCCGACGATGGCGGGCATGCGCAGGCGCACGGCCAGCCGGCCGAGCAGGACGGCGAGACCGAGGAGCAGGCCCAGCTGCAGCATGAAGACCAGCAGTTCGTGGGCTCCCAGAGGCATGTCAGGCACAGGAGAGGCTAGGCCGATCGGGCCGCCGTCCTGCTGCTCAATATTGAGCCCGCCCGCGACGGGCGCGCCGGGGGCCTGCTCAATATTGAGCGGAGCTTCCCGCCCCCGTGGGCGACATTCGGGGCATGACGAAGCCGGCGCAGTATCAGACCACCCTGCCCCCCGACCAGTTGCTGCACTCGGGCAACGCGGGCCTGATCATCCACCGCGTGGGGATGCTGGAGTACGGCATGGCCCGCGAGGGCCGCGACTTCAGCGTGGACCTGCTCGACTACATGAACCGCGCCCAGGCCGGCGTCGCCACGACCTTCTGCTACGAGGAGGTCTTCGGCGTACGCGAGCGGCTGCACTGGTTCGTGCACATGAAGTCCCCCGAGAAGTACAGCAAGCTCATCGAGATGGTGGACCACGACGAGGCGTTCCAGCAGATCTCGCTCAAGGACCGGCTGCCCAAGAAGGGCGGCGGCAACTGGGAGAAGATGTTCGTGCACGGCAGTCTCCAGGAGACCGTCATGTGCCCGCAGCACGGGTTCACCGACGACGTGCACGACGTGCCCGGCACGTTCGTGCCGCCCGCGACGTACCAGACCACGCAGCAGCAGCAGCTCAACTCGGCGACCGCCGGGGCGATCGTGCTGCGCACCGCCGACGCGCGCTACGAGCTGCGCGAGGAGGGACGGCAGTTCCTCTACGACTGGTCCCGCTACCTCAACGCCAACCTCGAAGGCCGCGCCACCGCCTTCATCTACGAGCAGACGTGGGGCCGGCAGGACCGCCTGCACGCCCTCATCCACCTGCGCGAGCTGGACGACTACCAGGCCGTTCAGGAGGTGGACCGCGGCGAGGGCATGCGCAAGGAGGTCTACGACGTGGAACGGGTCCCGGAACGGCACGGCGGCGGGCAGTGGGACCGGCTGTTCGTGCCGACCAGCATCCACGACGTCCTGATGGTGCCCTAGGCCATGGCTCTCGGGATCGAGGCGATCAACGCGTACGTCGGCAGGGCGTACACGGACGTCCGCGCGCTGTTCGACGCGCGCGGCCTGGACGTGAACCGCTTCGGCAACCTGATGATGGAGCAGCGCTCGGTCAACCTGCCCTGCGAGGACCCGGTCACCAACGCGGTCAACGCCGCCAAGCCGCTGCTGGACGCGCTCGCCCCGGAGGAGAAGGACCGGATCGAGCTGCTGGTCGTCGGCACCGAGTCGGGGCTCGACTTCGGCAAGCCGATCAGCACCTACATCCACCACCATCTCGGGCTGAACCCGGCGTGCCGCTCGTTCGAGGTCAAGCACGCCTGCTACGGCGGGACGGCCGCGCTCCAGTGCGCCGCCGCCGTCGTCGGCGCCAGCCCGATCCCCGGCGTGAAGGCGCTGGCCATCGCCACCGACGCGGCCAGCGGCACCGCCAAGTCCACCTACTGGGAGCCCTCCGAGGGCGCCGGCGCGGTGGCGATGCTGGTCGGCGCGGACGCGCGGGTGCTGCGGCTCGACCCCGGCGCCAGCGGCTACCACACCTTCGAGGTGATGGACACGGCCCGGCCGCGCCACGACACCGACGCCGTCGATCCGGACCTGTCGCTGCTGGCGTACATGCGCTGCGCCGAGGAGTGCTTCGCGGCCTACGGGCGGCGGGTGGCCGGGGCCGACATCGTGGACACCTTCGACTACCTGGCGCTGCACACGCCGTTCGCCGGGATGGTGAAGGGCGCGCACCGGATGTTGCTGCGCAAGCTCAAGGGCATGGGGGCGCGGGAGATCGAGGCCGACTTCGCGGCCCGGGTCGCGCCGTCCCTGGCCTACGGCGTGCGGGTGGGCAACACCTACTCGGCCGCGCTCTACCTGGCGCTGTGCTCGCTCATCGACCACGGCGCGTTCGACGCCCCGAAACGGGCGGGGCTGTTCTCGTACGGGTCGGGCTGCGCGTCGGAGTTCTACAGCGGCGTGATCCCGGCCCAGGGGCGCAGCGGCATCGGCCGGGCGCTGGACGAGCGGCGCGAGATCGGCGTCGCGGAGCTGGACGCGCTGACCGAGCTGAGCGCCGACCGCGCCTTCGGGGTGCGGGACGCGGTGCTCGACCCCAAACCGTACGGCGACCTGTACGAGGACGCCTTCGGCGGTCGCGGCCTGCTGGTGCTGGACCGCATCGCGGACTTCCACCGGGAGTACAGATGGAGCTGACCTCGGCGACCCTGCGGCACCGGCTGCGCAGCCGCACGATCGACGACCGCGCCATCGACGAGCTGGGCGCCGCCCTGGACGAGGCCGAGCGCGCGCCCGGCTGCCGCATCCTGCTGCTGGAGGGCGGCGACGGCGTCTTCTGCACCGGCATGGACCTGGAGGAGGCGGCCGGCAGCGACGTCGCCGACGGCGGCCGGGCGTTCTACGGCCTGCTGCGCCGCTTCACCGAGACGCCCGTGACGGTGGTGGCCCGGGTGGACGGCCGGGTGGCCGGCGGCGGCGTCGGCCTGGCCGCGGCCAGCGACTTCGTCTTCGCCAGCGAGCGCAGCACCTTCAGCCTCCCCGAGGCGCTGTGGGGGCTGCTGCCGTGCTGCGTGCTGCCGTTCCTGATCCGGCGCACGGGCTTTCAGAAGGCGTACGCGATGACGCTGAGCACCCAGCCGGTGAGCGCCGCGGAGGCCGCCGCCTTCCACCTGGTGGACGAGGTGTCGGACGACCCGGAGGCGCTCGTGCGGCGGCTGGCCTACCGGCTGACCAAGCTGGACCGGTCGATCGTCACGGACATGAAGCGCTACTTCCGCGAGCTGTGGATCCTGTCGGACGAGACCGAGCAGGTGGCGGTCAAGGAGTTCGGCCGGCTCATGTCCAGCCCCGAGGTGCGCCGCAGGCTCGTCGACTACGCGACCGAGAAGAGATTCCCCTGGGAACGCTAGAGAGGAACGCGCCTGATGTCCGTCGTGTGGGTTTTCCCCGGGCAGGGGTCGCAGCGCAAGGGCATGGGCGCGGGCGTCCTGGAGCGGTACCCCGACCTGTGCGCCCGCGCCGACGAGATCCTCGGCTACTCCGTCGCCGAGCTGTGCGACGACCCCAAGCGGCTGCGGGAGACCCGCTACGTGCAGCCCGCCCTGTTCACGGTCAACGCGCTGAGCTTCCTCGCCCGGCAGGAGGAGGGCGGCCGGCCCGACTACCTGGCCGGGCACAGCCTGGGCGAGTACGCGGCGCTGTTCGCGGCCGGCTGCTTCGACTTCGAGACCGCGCTCGGCCTGGTCAAGCGGCGCGGCGAGCTGATGTCCGCGGCGGGCGGCGGCGCCATGGCGGCGGTGCTCGGCGCCGACCGGGAACGGCTGGAGGAGCTGGTGGCGGGCACCGGCGTCGACATCGCCAACTACAACTCCCCGGAACAGGTCGTCCTGGCCGGGCCCAAGGACGAGCTGGACGCGCTCAGCCGCGGCGGCCCCGGCAAGTGGGTGCCGCTGAGCGTGAGCGTGCCCTCGCACTCGCGCTACATGGAACCGGCCGCCGACGCCTTCGCCGAGGCGCTGGAGGGCGTCCGCATCGAGGAGCCGCGGGTGCCCGTCGTCTCCAACGTGACCGGACGCCCGTACCGGGCCGGCGAGGCGGCCGAGCTGCTGCGCCGCCAGATCTGCAACCCGGTGCGGTGGGTGGACGGGCTGCGCTACCTGATGGACCAGGGCGTCTCCGAGCTGGAGGAGATCGGCCCCGGCGACGTGCTCACCAAACTGTGGACGGTCACCCGCCGCCACCCGCCCGAGCCCTCTGCCGACCAGGAGCCGGTCGAGAAGCCCGCCGTCCGGGAGCCGGTCGAGGCGCCCGCCGTCCGGGAGGCCGGGATCGTGCTCGGCTCGGCCGAGTTCCGCGCCGACTACCGCGTCCGCCACGCCTACCTGGCCGGGTCGATGTTCAAGGGCATCGCCTCGGCCGAGCTGGTGATCAGGATGGGCCGGGCCGGGCTGATGGGCTTCCTCGGCGCGGGCGGCCTCACCCTGGACCAGATCTCCGACGCGCTCGACACCGTCCAGTCCGCCCTCGGCCCGGACGGCCCCTACGGCGTGAACCTGCTCTACGGCTTCGACGAGGAGGGCCTGGAGCGCGAGACGGTGGACCTGCTGCTCCGCCGCGACGTGCGGTACGTCGAGGCCGCCGCCTACCCGCACATCACCGCGCCCCTCGTCCGCTACCGCTACAGCGGCGCGCACCGCGACCCGGCCGGGCGGCCGGTCGCCGTCCGGCACGTGGTGGCCAAGGTCTCCAGGCCGGAGGTCGCCGCCGCCTTCATGCGGCCCGCCCCGCAGGCCGTCCTGGACCGGCTCGTCCGGGAGGGGGCGCTGAGCGCGGCCGAGGCGGAGGTCGCCGCGGAGCTGCCGGTCAGCGCGGACGTCTGCGTCGAGGCCGACTCGGCCGGGCACACCGACGGGCGCTCGCCGTACGCGCTGATGCCGGCGATCCTGCGGCTGCGCGACGAGGAGATGGCCGCCCACGGCTACGCCCGGCGCATCAGGGTCGGCGCGTCCGGCGGCATCGGCGCACCGGAGGCGGCCGCCGCGGCGTTCGTGCTCGGCGCGGACTTCATCGTCACCGGCAGCGTCAACCAGTGCACCCCGCAGGCCGGGACGTCCGACGCCGTCAAGGACCTGCTGGCCGGGCTCGACGTGCAGGACACCGCCTACGCCCCGGCCGGCGACATGTTCGAGATGGGCGCGCAGGTGCAGGTCGCCAGGAAGGGCACGCTGTTCCCGGCCCGCGCCAACAAGCTCTACCAGCTCTACCGCCAGTACGGCTCGCTGGAGGAGATCGACGAGCGGACCAGGCGGACGATCCAGGACAAGTTCTTCCGCTGCTCCTTCGAGGAGGTGTGGGAGGAGACCCGGGCGTTCCTGGCCGCGCGCCGGCCGGCCGAGCTGGCCCGCGCCGAGCGCGACCCCAAGCACCGGATGGCGCTCGTCTTCCGCTGGTACTTCGTGCACACGATCAGGCTGGCGCTGCGCGGCGAGGCCGGGCGGCAGGTGGACTACCAGGTCCACTGCGGGCCGGCGATGGGCGCGTTCAACCGGTGGGTGGCGGGCACGGAGCTGGCCGACTGGCGGGCCAGGCACGTGGACGTCATCGCCGACCGGCTGATGGAGGCCGCGGCCGGGCTGCTCGAAGCCCGGCTGCGCGACCTGTCCAAGGACGGTTAGACGCTGAGGACGGCTAGACGTTGAGCAGATGGCGGTTCAGGTCCTCCTGGACCGCCGTCAGCACCTCGGGCCGCGGGCCCTTGAGGTAGAAGTGGTCGCCGCCGAACACGCGCAGCGTGAAACCGCCGCCGGTGGCGTCGGCCCAGGCGCTGATCTCGTCCGGGTCGACCTCCGGGTCGGCGTCGCCGGTCAGCGCCGAGATCGGGCAGTCCGGACGCGGGCCGGGCAGCGGCGTGTACGTCTCGTTCAGCTCGAAGTCGGCGCGCAGGCCCGGCAGGAACACCTCCAGCAGGCTGCGCTGGTCCATCACCTCCGACGGCGTGCCGTTCAGCTTGCCGAGCTCGCTCAGCAGCTCGTCCTCCGACAGGTCGGTGAAGCGGCGGCGGCGGGTCGGCAGGTGCGGCGCGCGGCGTCCGGACACGAACAGCACCGCGGGCGGGAAGCGGCGGGCCGTCTCCCAGGCCACCACGGCCCCCATGCTGTGCCCGAACAGCGCGAACGGCCGGTCGGTGTACGGCTCGATGGCCTCCGACAGCGGCCCCACGAGCTGCTCCATGCGGTTGTAGGGCCGTTCGCGCAGGCGTGACTCGCGCCCCGGCAGCACCACCGGGCAGACGTCGACGTCCGGCGACAGGTGGTCGTCCCATTTGCGGAACAGCGCCGAGCCGCCTCCCGCGTGCGCGAAGCAGAACAGTCTGATGCGGGCGTCGGCTCGGGGCTCGCCGCCCGCTATCCAGGAACCAGGCATGGTCAGAAAGCTACGGCCGATCGCCTTGCGCCGCCTGCTCAGTCTTGAGCAGGCAGCGCCCGCCGTCCTCACTAGCGTCGCAGTGAGGGAGGAGGCCCATGGAGCACGACGAGCGCGTGACGGAGACGGTCATCCGCCTGCTGGCCGAGGTGCTGCCCGGCGGTGCGGAGCTGACCCCCGACGCTTCACTCAAGGACAGCGGACTCGACTCGATCTCCGCGGTACGGGTGTGGTTCGAGATCCAGCGGGAGTTCTCGCTGGACCTCCCCGTCGAGCGGCTGGGCGGCTGCGCGACGCCGGCCGAGCTGGCCGCGCGGATCGCCGAGCTGGCCGGGACGGCGGAGCACGACACCCCCGTGACCGTGGCGGAGATCAGCCCGGCCCCCGGCGACCGGCACGAGCCGTTCCCCCTGACGCCCCTGCAACAGGCGTACGTCATGGGCGCGGACGAGGACGCCACCCCCGACCCGGTCGGCTGCCAGGTCTACCGCGAGTTCGAGGTGCCCGGCGTGGACCCCGACCGCCTGCGCGCGGCCTGGCAGCGCGTCGTCGACCACCACGACGCCCTGCGCCTGGAGCTGGGCGAGGACGGCACCCAGCGGATCCTGGAACGGGCCCCCTCCTGGGACCTGCCGGTGGACGAGCCCGGCGCCCGCGAACGCCTCGCGCACCGGCGTTACGAGCCCGGCGTCTGGCCGCCGTTCGCCGTCGAGGTCACCACGCCCGGGACCGTGCACTTCGGCATCGACGCGAGCGTGACCGACGGCCGCGGGCTCGACGTGCTGCTGCGCGACTGGTGGCGCTGCTACCGCGACCCCGGCCACACGCTGGCGGAGAGCGGGCTGTCCGTCCGCGACTGCCTGCTGGCGCTGGACGCCCAGCGGCGCGGCCCCCGCCACCAGGAGGACCTGGACTACTGGCGGGAGCGCCTGGCCGACCTGCCGCCCGGCCCCGCCGCCGGCGTGCCCGACGGGTCGCCGCGCTCCGCGCTGACCGGCTCGCTGACCGCCGCCCAGTGGGGCGCCCTGCGCGCCAGGGCCGCCGAGCTGGACGTCTCGCCGACCGCCCTGGTGCTGACCCTGTTCGCCGAGACGGTCGGCAGGGGCGAGGACTGCTCCCTGGCCGTGACCACGACCGGCCGGGCCTGGCTGCCGCGCGAGGTGGACGAGGTGGTCGGGCCGTTCACCGGCACCGCCGTGTTCGCCGCCGAGAGCACGCTCGGCGAGCCGCTCCCGGAGGCGGTCCAGGAGGTGCACCGGCGGCTGTGGCGCGACCTCGGCCACGCGGGCGTCCCCGGCGTGACCGTCATGCGGGAGCTGCGCGAGCGCACGGCGCTGCCCGTCGTCTTCACCAGCCTGCTGGACGCCCGGCCCGACGAGGCCGTGCCGCCGGTGACGTACGCGCTGAGCCAGACCTCCGGCGTCGCGCTCGACCACCAGATGTGGGAGCACGACGGCGAGCTGCGGGTGCGCTGGGACCTGGTGCCCGGCTGCTTCGCGCCCGGCGAGCCGGAGACCCTGTTCGCCCGCTTCACCAACGCGCTGCGCGCCCTGGCCGCCGACACCGGCGAGGAGGAGATCCGGCCGCTCAACGAGCTGCAGAAGGCGTACTACGTGGCCCGCGCGGGCGGCTCGCACCCGTACGACGGCTGCCAGGTCCACCACAGCTTCCACGTCCGCGACCTGGACCGGGACCGGCTCGCACGGGCCTGGCTGCGCCTGGTGGCCGCGCACGACGCGCTGCGCTCGGAGGTCACCCACGACGGGACGCTGCGGGTCAGGCCGCACGCGCCGGAGAACTGGGACATCCCCGAGATCCCCGGCGCCGAGACGGGAGAGACGGCGGGGGAGACGGCCGCGGAGATGGCCGGGCGGGCGTTCCCGCTGGGCCGCTGGCCGCACTGGGAGCTGCGGGTCAGCGGCGAGACGGTGCACGCGGCCGTCGACCTCGCCGTGCTGGACGGCCGGAGCATCCACATCGTGCTGCGCGAGCTGTTCAGGCTGTACGCCGACCCGTCCGCCGAGCCGCGCCCGCCCGCCGAGGCCCCGGCCGCCCCGGAGCGTCCGCGCGAAGGGGGCTACTGGGACGAGCGGTTCCGCGACCTGCCGCCGGGGCCCGAGCTGGCCACCACGCCCGCGCGCCGCGTCCGGCTGAGCGGCAGCGTCGCCGCGGTGTCCGACGAGACCGTCTTCGCCGCCCTGGCCGGCGCGCTGCGCGCACGCTTCGCCGATCCGTTCAGCGTGTCCGTGGTGCGCTGGACCGCCGAGTCCGAGCCGCGGCGCCCCGGCGAGCACACCGCCCTGAGCTGGGTCACCGACGCGGAGTCCTACCCCGACCGGATCGCCGCCGACGCCGCGAACGGCGCCCTGACCGGCCTGGCCACGCTGCGCGGCCACGTCATGAAGGAGCGCCGCCGCCGCGCCTACGCCTTCCCCGTCGTCTACACCAGCACCCTCGACCTGACCGACCATCCCCTGCCGGACGGCGTCGAGGCCGGGCCCTGGATGACCTACACCCCGGACGTCGCGCTCGACTGCATCGTCATCAGGGAGGGCGACCGGCTGCACTACCACTGGGACGCGCTGGAGCCGGAGTTCCCCGACCTCGCCGAGCTGTTCGCGGCCTTCGAGGACCGGCTGCGCCCCGCGCACCGGCTGTTCGAGCGGCAGGCCGCCGCCCGTCCCGACGCGGTCGCGCTGCGGCACGCCGGCGGCACCATGACGTACGGGGAGCTGAACCGGCGCGCCAACGCCGTCGCCTGGCGGCTGAAGGAGCTGGACGTGGGGCCGGGGACGGTGGTCGCCGTGCGCCTGTGCCGCGGGCCCGACATGGTGGCCGCCGTCCTCGGGATACACAAGGCGGGCGGCGCCTACCTGCCGGTGGAGCCGTCCCTGCCCGACGAGCGGGCCGCCGTCATGCTGGACGACGCCGCCGCCGGGATCGTCCTCACCTGCGCGCAGACGCCCGGCTGGGCCGTGCCCGAGGGCGTGCGCGCCGTCGAGCTGGACGCCGGCGGCGACGACCGCGGCGACCCGCCCCTCGCCGGCACCGTGGACGACCTCGCGTACGTGATCTTCACCTCGGGCAGCACCGGCAAGCCCAAGGGCGTCGAGGTCAGCCACCGGCCGCTGCTCAACCTGCTCGACTGGTGCTACCGCACCTTCGACTTCGACGCCTCCGACGTCGGCCTCTGCGTCACCTCGCTCGGCTTCGACCTGTCGGTGTTCGACATCTTCGGCCTGCTCGGCCGGGGCGCCTCGCTCTACATCGCCGACGAGGGCCAGCAGCGCGACCCCGAACTGCTGCTGGACGTGCTCATCGACGAGCCGATCACGTTCTGGAACTCCGCGCCCACCACGCTCAACCAGCTCGCCCCGCTGCTGGCCGAGCGGCAGGGCGGGGAGGGCACCGGCGACCTGCGGCTGGTCTTCCTCAGCGGCGACTACACGCCGCTGCCGCTGCCGGACGCCGTGCGCGCGACCTTCCCGCGGGCGCGGGTGGTCAGCCTGGGCGGCGCCACCGAGGCCACCGTCTGGTCGAACTGGTTCGAGGTGGGCGAGGTCGACCCGTCGTGGCGGAGCATCCCGTACGGGCGGCCGATCGACGACGCCCTCTACTACATCCTCGACGAGGACCGGCGGCCCTGCCCCGAAGGCGAGGAGGGCGACCTGTACATCGGCGGCAGGTGCCTGAGCCTCGGCTACCGCAACCAGCCCGAGCTGACCGCCGAGCGGTTCGTGCCGGACCCGTTCGCGGGCGGGCGCATGTACCTGACCGGCGACCGGGCCGCGCTGCTGCCCGACGGGAACATCACGTTCCTCGGGCGGGCCGACAACCAGGTGAAGATCCGCGGGTTCCGGGTGGAGCTGGGCGAGATCGAGCACCGGCTGCGGCAACATCCGGGCGTGCGGGACGTCGTCGTCCTGGCCCGCGACGACCGGTCGGGGGAGCGGAAGCTGGTCGCGTACGTGATGGCCGAGGGCGCGGAGCCGGACGTGGGGGAGTTGCGGGCGCACGCGGCCGGGACGCTGCCGGCGTACATGGTGCCCAACCACGTGGCGTTCGTGAGCACGTTCCCGGCCACCGCCAACGGCAAGCTGGACCGGGACGCGCTCCCGTGGCCGCTCACCGACCGCGCCCCCGAGCCGGAGCCGGAACCCGAGCCCGAGCCCGAGGTGGCGGGGCGGACGGTGACGGAGATCGCCGAGCTGTTCGCCGAGCTGATCGGGGTCGAGGAGGTCGATCCCGGCCAGGACCTCTGGGACCAGGGCGTCACCTCCTTCACCATGGTCCAGGTCTCCAAGGCGCTGCGGAAGCGGTACGGCAGGCGGGTGCCGGTGGCGCTGCTGCTGGAGAACCCGACCGTCACCGGCATCGCCACCGTCGTCGGCGCCCCCACCGACGAGCCCGCACCGAAGAAGCCCACCACGAAGAAGCCCGCCGCCGAGAAGCCCGTCGAGCAGCCTGTGAAGGCCGGCGTCGAGGCGGACGGGCCGGGGGAGGTCGACTTCTTCTCGCCCGAGGACCGGGAGGCGTTCAAGGCGGGCCGATGGAACCTGCGCCCGCTGGAGCCCGACGCCAGCCTCATCCGCCTCGACCGCCTGGACGTGCCCGAGGAGCACTACGCCTGGCGGGCCAGCGTGCGCGACTTCGCGCCCGGCTCGCTGCCGTACCGGTCGTTGTGCCGGCTGCTCGGGCTGCTGCGCGAACGGCGGCTCGGCGACCGCGCGCGCCACCTGTACCCGTCGGCCGGGGACACCTACGCCGTGCAGGCGTACCTGCACGTCGCCAAGGGCGCGATCAGCGGCGTCGCCGAGGGGGTCTACTACTACAACCCGGTCGAGCACGCGCTCCAGCTCGTGAACGGCCGCCCCCAGCTCGACCGTACGGCCCACTTCGTCTACAACCGCGACCTGTACGACCGCGCCGGCTTCAGCCTCTACCTCATCGGCCAGACCAAGGGCATCGAGCCCCTGTACGGCGAGCAGAGCCTGCGCTACCTGACCCTGGAGGCCGGCTACCTCGGCCAGCTCCTGATGACCGGCCAGGCGGCCTGCGGAATCGGGCTCTGTCCCATCGGCGAGGTCGCCTTCGACCAGGTGCGCGACCAGTTCGACCTGGACGACGGCCACCGCTTCCTCCAGGCGTTCCTGGGCGGCCCGGCGGAGTACGCGACCGGCGACGCCACTCCCGTGTTCGCCACTCCTGTGCTCTCCACCCCCGTGCGCTCCACCCCGGAGACGGAACCGGCCCTCCGCACCGAGCCCGCCCGGCGCGGGGAGCCGGCGCCCGAGGAGCCGGCGCGCGAGGATCGGCCGGGCGGGCTCGCCGTGATCGGCATGGCCGGACGCTACCCCGGCGCCGACGACCTGGACGGCTTCTGGCGCAACCTCAGCACCGGCACCCGCAGCCTGGGCCCGAGCCCGAGGGGCGAGCGTCCCGGCGGCTACCTGGAGCACATCGACCGCTTCGACAGCCTGCTCTTCCACGTCTCGCCGAAGGAGGCCGCGACGCTCGACCCGCAGCTCCGGCTCCTGCTGCACAGCGTCTGGGAGTGCCTGGAGCACGCCGGTCACACCCCCGCCTCGCTGCACGCGACCGCGCCCAGGGTGGGCGTCTTCGTCGGCTCGATGTGGCACGACTACCAGCACGCGGGCGCCGCCGCCTGGCGCGCGGGCGGCCCGGCCGTGGTCTCGGCGACCGCGTCCGACATGGTGAACCGCGTCTCGTACTTCTTCGGCTTCACCGGGCCGAGCATCGCCGTGGACACGTCGTGCTCGTCCACGCTGACCGCCCTGCACCTGGCCGCCCAGGCCATCCGTACGGGCGACTGCGACGCGGCCGTGGTCGCGGGCGTCAACCTGCTCGCCGACCCCTACCACGCCGGGCTGCTGGCCGGGCTCGGCCTGCTGGCCGAGGAGGCCGGCGCCGCCGCCTTCGACCCCGACCGGCCCGGCTGGACGGTCGGCGAGGGCGTCGGCTCCTTCCTGCTGCGGCCCGTCGCGGACGCCGTCCGGGCGGGGGACGCCGTCCACGGCGTGGTCGAGGCCACCTGGGTCGCGCACACCGGGCGTACCGGGCGGTTCACCGCGCCGAGCGCCGACGCCATGGCGGCGTCCATGCGCCGCGCCCTGGAGCGGGCGGGCGCCGGGCCCGGCGACGTCTCCTACGTCGAGTGCGCGGCGGCCGGAGCCGCCCTGGCCGACGCGGCCGAGGCCGAGGCGCTGGCCGAGGTCTTCGGCGAGCGGGCCGAGCCCGTCGCGGCGGGCACGCTCAAGCCGAACATCGGCCATCTCGAAGCCGCGTCCGGCGCCTCGCAGCTCGCCAAGGTGCTGCTGCAGCTCCGGCACGGACGGCTGGCGCCCACCCTGCTCGCCGAGCCGCCCACCGACGCGGTCACCGTGCCGGAGCAGCCGCAGCCGTGGACCGGCGAGCGGCGGGCGCTGATCAACGCCTTCGGGGCGACCGGCACGCACGCCCACGCCGTCGTCCGCGCGCCCCTCCCCGAGGAGACCCCGGGCAACTCGGACGAGGACGGACGGGAGCACGCCGTCCTGGTCTCCGCCGCGACCGAGGAGCGGCTGGTGGCCGCCGCCCGCCGCCTGGCCGAGACCGGGGAGCGGGACGTGCGCCGCATCGCCTACACCACCCAGACCGGGCGCGCCGCCCTCGCGCACCGGATCGCCGTCGTCTGCCGTGACGCGGCCGGGCTGCGGGAGGGGCTGGAGGCGTTCGCGGCGGGCAGGACGCATCCGTCCGTGCTCGCCGGAGGCTCCGGCGGGCGTCCGACCGGCGCGGAGGCCGAGGCGGCGGCGGCCTGGGTGGCCGGTCAGGACGTCGACTGGGCCCGGTTCTGGCCGCAGCCGCCCGGACGGGTCGCGCTGCCCGCCTACCCGTTCGAGGACGAGCCGTACTGGATCGAACGGGCGGAGCCGGTCGCGTCCGAGGCCGCCGCCGGGGACATGGAGGACTACCTCAAGGGCGTCTACGCCGAGGTCTCGGGCATCGACGCCGACCGGCTGGGGACGCGGGTGCCGCTGGAGCAGTACGGGCTGACGTCGTCCCAGATCGTGGAGCTCAACGCGCGGCTGGAGCGGGACCTGGGCGAGCGGTCGCGCACGCTCTTCTTCGAGCACAAGGACCTGGCCGGGGTCGCCGCCGCCCTGTCCGCCAGAACCCCCGCCCCGCCGACGCCCCAGCCCCACCGATCCACCGACAACCCTGACAAAGCCGCCGACACCGCCGATGACGGCGCGATCGCCGTCATCGGGATCGCCGGCCGCTACCCCGACGCCCCGGACCTGGGCACGTTCTGGGAGAACCTGGCCGCCGGGCGGCACTCGCTCTCCCGCGTCCCCGCCGACAGGACCCGCGACGGCTGGCCCGTGGACCTCATGTGGGGCGGCTTCCTCGACGGCGTCACCGACTTCGACCCGCTGCTGTTCGGCATCACCCCGCGCGACGCGGCCCTCATGGACCCGCAGGAGCGCGTCTTCCTGGAGGTCACCTGGGAGGCCCTGGAGGACGCGGGCTACCCGCGCACCCGCCTGCGCGACCGGCACGGTTCGAACGTCGCGGTCTACGCGGGTGTGATGTACAACGAGTACCCCTTCTTCGGCGTCGAGCAGAGCCTGCGCGGCACGCCCCAGGACACCGGCGCGACGCTCGGCGGCGTGGCCAACCGCGTCTCCTACCACCTGGACCTCAAGGGGCCCAGCATGTCGGTCGACACGATGTGCTCGTCGTCGCTGGCCGCGCTGCACCTCGCGGTCCGGTCGCTGCGTCAGGGGGAGTGCGAGCTGGCGATCGCCGGCGGCGTCAACCTCAACCTGCATCCGAACAAGTTCGTCCAGCACGCCCGCATGCGGCTCACCGCCGGTGACCGGCGCTGCCACAGCTTCGGGGCGGGCGGCGACGGCTTCGTGCCAGCCGAGGGCGCCGGGGTCGTCCTGCTCAAGCCGCTGTCCAGGGCCAAGGCGGACGGCGACCGCATCCACGCCGTGATCAGGGGCACCGCCGTCGTGCACTCGGGCCGGACGAACGGCTGGGTGGTGCCGAGCCCCGTCGAGGAGGGCGAGCTCGTCGCCCGCGCGCTCGCCGACGCCGGCGTGGACCCCGCCGGGATCGGCTACCTGGAATGCCACGGCGCGGGCACCGCGCTCGGCGACCCCATCGAGATCAACGCCCTCATGCGGGTGTTCGGGCAGGTGGGGGCCGCGCCGGGCAGCATCCCGATCGGGTCGGTCAAGTCCAACCTCGGGCACGTCGAGTCGGGCGCCGGCATCGCCGGGCTCACCAAGATCGTGCTCCAGCTCCGGCACCGGCGGCTCGTGCCCTCCCTGCACGCCGACGAGCTCAACCCGGACATCGCCTGGGACGAGATCCCCTTCCGCGTGCAGCGCGAGGCGGCCGACTGGCCCGAGGGGCCCGGCGGCGCGCCCCGGCGGGCGGGCCTCAGCTCGTTCGGCGCCGGCGGGACGATCGCCCACGCGGTGATCGAAGAGGCCCCGCCCACCGCGACCGGCACGCCAGCAGCGACCGGTACGTCCACCACGACCGGTACGCCCGACGACGGACCGCAGCTCATCGTGCTGTCGGCCCACGACGAGCGGCGGCTGCGGGCCATGGCGGGCCGGCTGGCGGGTCACCTGCGCGCGACACCCGAGAGCCTCGCCGACGTCGCCCACACCCTCCGCATCGGACGGGAACCGCTGCGCGAACGGCTCGCCCTGGTCGTCGCGGACGTGGCGGAGCTGTGCGAACGGCTGGAGCGCTTCGCCCGGTCGGAGCCCGCCGACGTGCTGCGCGGCCGGACCCGTCCCGGCGTCCCGCCGTCCGGGTGGTCCGGCGACCAGCTGTCCGGACGGCCCGGCGACCTGCTGGAGCTGGGGCGGCACTGGGTGGACGGCGGCCACGTGGGCTGGACGCCGCCGCCGGGCGCGCGGCTGGTTGGCCTGCCGTCGTACCCGTTCGACCGGATGCGGTGCTGGCCGTTCGAACCCGCCTCCGCTGACCGGGAGCCCGCCTCCGGCGCCCCGGAACCGGCCGCCAACCAGAAGCCCGCTTCCGGTGACCGGAAGCCCGATTCCGGCATCCCGGGACCGGCCTCCGGCATTCGGGAGCCCGCTTCCGGCGTCCCGGGACCGGCCGTCGCCGGCCGGGAGCCCGCCGTCGGTGAGCGGGGACCGGCCGTCGCCGAGACGCCGCTCTTCGAACGGACCTGGGCGCCGTCCGGGGAGCCCGCCCGCGACCCCGGGACGCTCGGCGGCGGGACCGTGGTGTGCCTGTTCGGCGACGCCTCCGAGGAGCTGGCGCGCTCGCTCGGCGACCAGGTCGTGACCGTGGGCGCGGGCGACCCCGTCCCGGAGGAGTTCACCGGCTGGATCGACCTGCGCGACCTGGGCGAGGCCGACCCGGCGGGCGAGCTGGACCGGCTCGCCGTGCTGCGGGACGCCCTGGCCCGTCGCCGCCCGCTCCGGATCCTGCACGTCACCAGCGGCCTGCTGGACCTCGGCGGCGCGTCGCCGAGCCTGGCGGGGGCGCGGATGGCGGGGTTCGTGCGGATGCTCGCCGCCGAGTACCCGGCGGTCACGGCCACCGTGCTGGACAGCGACCGGCCCACGGCCGCGCAGATCCGCGCGGAATGGGCGGCCGCCGAGCCGTACGGGGAGGTCTGTTACCGCGACGGTGAGCGGTTCCGTCCCGATCTGCGGGAGTTGTCCGCGCCGTACGCCGAGCCGCGGCTCGACCCCTCGGCCGTCTACGTCGTGAGCGGCGGCACCAGGGGGCTGGGCGCGCTGGTGGCCCGCCACCTGGCCGCTCGCGGCGCGCGCCGGCTCGCCCTGCTCGGCGCGCGTCAGCTGCCGCCGCGCGAGCAGTGGGACGGCTCCGGCGAGGAGGCCGTCGCCACCGTCCTCGACCTGGAACGCGCGGGCGCCCGGGTGGTCGTGCACACCGGGCCGCCGTCCGGGGTGGCCGCCTTCCTGGACGGCGTGCGGCGCGAGCTGGGCCCGATCGGCGGTGTCGTCCACTGCGCGGGACGCTCCAGCCAGGGCCGTCCGTCGCTGGCCCACAAGTCCGAGGACGACCTGCGGGCCGTGCTCACGCCCAAGGCCGACCTCCTGGAGGCGCTGGACGAGGCGTGCGCCGGGGACCGTCCGGCCTTCTTCGTCACCTTCTCCTCCGTGTGCGCCGCCGTGCCCGCGCTGGCCGCCGGGGTGGCCGACTACGCGGCCGCCAACGCCTTCCTCGACTACTGCACCGGGGTCAGGCGGCGGTCCGGGCGGACCGAGTTCCGGTCGGTGGACTGGCCGCAGTGGCGGGAGTCCGGCGGGGCGCGCGGCAAGCCGAACGTCGGCGAGGCCGTCGGGCTCGCGTCGCTCGGCGACCGGGAGGGGCTGCGGGTGCTGGACCGGGTGATCGGGTTGCCGCGCGGCGCGACCGTGCTGCCGTGCCCGCCGTCCGGCGCGTCCGTGGACGTCCCGGCGCTGATCCGGCTCCCCGAGCGGGCGGACCGCCGCCCGGCCACCGCCCGCCCGGCTCCCGAGCCGGCGCGGACCGGCGGACCCGACTGGCTGGCCGTGCTGTTCTCCGAGACGATCGGCATCCCCGTGGACGCCCTGGACCCGACGGCGGAGTTCGGGGACCTCGGCGTCGAGTCGGTGATGCTGGCCGAGCTGGTGCAGCGCATCGAGGAACGGCTCGGGGAGAGCCTGGAGCCGTCGCTGCTGCTCGACTATCCGACGCTGGAGCAGCTCCGCGACCGCCTGGACGTTCCGGAGCCGGACGCCGACAGCGTGGCCGTCCCCGAAGCGACCGCCGACCGTCCGGACGTCCCCGAGCCGACCGTCGTTCTCCCGGACGCCCCCGAGACGGGCGCGTGGGGGGAGGGCCGGGAGAGTGCGCCGGGCGGCGCCTCCGGGTCTGCCCTTCCGGGCGCCGAGGATCGCAGGATCGCGATCATCGGCATGGCCTGCCGGTTCCCCGGCGCACCCGACGTGGCCGCGTTCTGGCGGAACCTCACCGAGGGCCGGTGCGACGTGCGGGAGGTGCCCGTCTCCCGCTGGGACCACCGCGAGCTGTACTCGCCCGAACCGGCCCTCGGCCGCAGCATCAGCAAGTGGGGCGGCTTCGTCGACGGCATCGAGGACTTCGACAACGACTACTTCGGCCTGGGCGAGGACGAGGCCCGCGCCCTCGACCCGGCCATCCGCATGTTCCTGGAGTGCTGCGCGGTCTGCCTGGCCGACGCCGGTTACGACCCCGCCGAGCTGCGCGGACGCCGGGCCGGCGTGTTCGCCGGAGCCCGCATGTCCGACTACGGGCGCCGGGTCGGCGTCCGGCCGGGCGGGCTGGCCTCCGACCAGAACTTCATCGCGGCCAGGGTCGCCCACCACTTCGACCTGCGCGGCCCCAACCTCGTCGTGGACAGCGCCTGCTCCTCCTCGCTGGTCGGCGTGCAGCTCGCCGCGCAGAGCCTGCTCGCCGGGGAGGCCGAGGTCGCCCTGGCGGGCGGGGTGGAGGTGCTCCTGGACGAGAACGACTACCTCCAGCTCAGCGCGGCCAAGGCGCTGTCGCCCACCGGACGGTGTCACACGTTCGACGAGCGCGCCGACGGGTTCGTGCCGGGGGAGGGGTGCGGGGTCGTCCTGCTCAAGCCGCTGCGCGCGGCGCTGGCCGACGGCGACCGGGTGCACGCGGTCATCGAGGCGGTGGCGGTGAACAACGACGGACGCACCATGGGCGTCACCACGCCCAACCCCGAGGCCCAGGCCGACGTGGTCCGCCGGGCCCTGGCGGCGGCCGGCCGCACGCCGGGCGAGATCGGCCTGATCGAGGCGCACGGCACCGGCACGCTGATCGGCGACCCCATCGAGCTGCGCGCCCTGACGCGGGTGTTCGCGGAAGGCGGCGGCGACCCGGGAACGTGCGCGATCGGCAGCGTGAAGACCAACATCGGGCACACGCTCAGCGCGGCCGGGATCGCCGGGTTGATCAAGGCGGCGCTGGCCGTCGAGCACGGGCGGATCCCGCCGACGTTGTCCTGCGAGCGGCCCAACCCGCGCTTCGACTTCGCCGCCTCGCCCTTCGAGCCCGCCACCGAGCCGCGGGACTGGCCCTCGCCCAGGGTCGCGGGCGTGAGCTCGTTCGGGCTCGGCGGCACCAACGCGCACCTCGTGCTGAGCGAGCCGGACCCGCGGCCGGGCGTGCGGCCGGAACGCGAGCCCGCCCCCGCGCCGGTCTTCCGGCGCAGGCGCCTGTGGCTGGAACGCGACCCGGCCCCGGCCCGTGACCCGGCCCGCGACCCGGGCCGCGACCCGGTTCCGGCCGGCGCCTCCGGCACCGGTCCCGGTCCCGATCCGAGCCCGCCGGACGACGCCAGCTCGCTGCTCGACCTGAACATCACCACGGGGAGGCGCTGACTCCATGCCCGCGATCGAGTGTCACACCACGCTGAAGCACACCGACTTCATCATGCGGAACCACCGGGTGCACGACGTGTCCGTCATGCCCGGGGTGACGTTCCTCGATCTGGTGTTCCGCACGCTGATGGCGACCGGGCGCGACGCCGGGGAGATCGTCCTGCGCGAGGTGCTGTTCACCGAGGCGATCGTCACCAAGCCGGAGGCCGACCGGGAGATCCGCGTCACCGTCGACGGCGCCGACGTGCGGGCGGAGAGCCGCTGGAGCAGGGACGGGACGCCGCTGTCCGGCTGGCGGCGGAACTTCACCGGCAAGGTGGGCACGCCGAGCGGCCCCGAGCCCGGCCCGATCGACCTGGACGCCCTCCGCCGCGGCGCCCGGCGGCACGGCGACATGGAGGACCTGTACGCCCGCGCCAGGGCCGAGGACATCAGCCACGGCGCCCCGATGAAATGCGCAGGACGGCTGCACCACGGCGACGGCTACCTGCTCGCCGAGCTGCGGCAGGACGCGCCCGCCCCCGGCCACGAGGGCTTCCACCTGCACCCCGCCCGCCTGGACGCGGCCACCCTGGCCGGGCTGGGCCAGACCCAGGCGTCGGGGCGGGAGCCGTTCATCCCGGTCTACATCGCCGAGTTCCGCGCGCCCCGGCGGCTCGGCGCGGCCTTCCACGTGTACGCGCCGCGCCCGGAGAGCATCGCGCCGTCCGGCGACGTGATCACCAACGACTTCGGCCTCTACGACGAGCGGGGGCGCTTCGTCGCCGGGTTCGGCGGGCTGTCGTGCAAGCGCATCAGGTCACCGCGGCTGATCGAGCGGCTGCTCGACGACCCGGCCCGCCCTGAGCAGCCGTCCGCCACCGGTCACAACGGCTCCGGCGACCTGGTCGGCCGCCTGCGCGAGCTCGTCGCCGGGCCGCTCGGCCGTCCGCCCGGCGAGGTGCCCACCGGGACCGGCTTCTACGACCTCGGCCTGGACTCGGTCACGCTCGTGGACATCAGCGAACGGCTGGAGAAGATCGTCGGGCGGCGGCTCTACCCGACCCTGCTGTTCGAGTACGGCGACATCGACAGCCTCGCCGCCCACCTCTCCTCCGCCTACGACCTCACCCCGGGGGAGCCGGAGCCCGAGCCGGGCGAGACGCGCTGCTTCCGCGACGTGTGGGTGCCGCAGCCCGAGGACGGCGACGACCCCGGCGAGTACCGCGAGATCACCCCCGGCGCCCGGTACGACGGTTCCCGGCACGTGGTGATCCGGGCCACGCCGGGTGAGCCCGCCGACCCGTGCCTGGCCGTCTGGGAGACCGCGAAGGCCGTTCTCGCCGCGAAGCCGGAGCGGCCGGTCACCCTCACCTACGCCCACACCGGCGACGACCCCGCCCACGAGGCCGTCGGCGCGCTGGCCAGGACGATCACCGCCGAGACCCCGCTGATCCGCTGCCGCAGCATCCGCCTGGACCCCGCCCCCGCCCCCGCCCCTGCCTCCTCCGACGCCCCTGCCTCCGCCGACGTCTCCGCCTCCGCCTCCGCCGACGTGCTGCGGGACGCCTCCGCCGAGCCCGAGATCCGCTACGAGCGCGGCGAACGCCTGGTGCGCCGCTGGCTCCCGGTCGAGCCGCCCGAGCAGCCCGAGCCCGGCGGGCGCGTCCCGATCAGGAAGGGCGGCGTGTACGTGATCGCCGGCGGGACGGGCGGCATCGGCCGCCTCCTCGCCGAGCACCTGGCACGCCGCCACCAGGCCACGGCCGTGCCGGTCAGCAGGAACGCGGAGATCTCCGCCGACCTGACCGACCCGGACCAGGTCGAGCGCGCCCTCGCCACGGTCCGGGCGCGCCACGGCCGCATCGACGGCGTCGTCCACTGCGCGGGCGTCAACCGCGACGGGCTCTACCCGGGCAAACGGGCCGCCGACATCGAGGCCGTGGTGGCGGCCAAGGCCCTGAGCGTGCGCCACCTGGACGCCGCGACCAAGGACGACGACCTGGACTGCTTCGTGGTGTTCTCGTCGGTGTCGGCGTCGCTGGCCAACCCGGGGCAGGCCGACTACGCCTTCGCGAACGCGTACCTGGAGGAGTTCGCCCGGCGGCGGGCGGCGCGACGGGACCGGCCGGGCCGGACCCTGGCGATCGCGTGGCCGTACTGGGCCGAGGGCGGGATGCGGGTCGGGCCGGAGACGGTCGAGCGCGCCCGCGCGGCCACCGGGATGGTCCCGCTGCCCACCGAGGCCGCCCTCGACGTGTTCGACCGCGCCCTGAGCGGCAGCGAGGACGTCCTGACGGTGCTGCACGGCGACGCGGACCGCGTCCCCGCGCTGCTGCCGCCCGCCCCCCCGCAACCCTCGCCCCGCCCGGCCTCCCGGCCCGCGGCCGCCACGCCCCGCGCGGAGGCGCGGGCGGCGGGCGGCGGCGAGCCCGGCGAGGTGCGCGGCGACGAGCCCATCGCGGTCGTCGGGCTGGCCGGACGGTACCCGCAGGCCCCCGACCTGCGCGCCTTCTGGCGCAACCTGGCCGAGGGACGCGACTGCATCGAGGAGATCCCGGCCGGCCGCTGGAACCACGACGAGATCTACGACCCCGAGAAGGGCGCCCGTGGCAGGACGTACGGCAAGTGGGGCGGCTTCCTCGACGGCGTCGACCGCTTCGACCCCGCCTTCTTCGGCATCTCCCGCCGCGACGCCGAACGCATGGACCCGCAGGAACGGCTGTTCCTCCAGACCTGCTGGCACGCGCTGGAGGACGCCGGCCACCCGCCGGAGTCGCTGTCGGCGCAGAACGTCGGCGTGTTCGCGGGCGTGATGTGGAACCACTACCAGCTCGTCGAGGGCGGGGAGGGCGGCGTCGCCCCCACGGCCATGCATGCCTCCATCGCCAACCGCGTCTCCTACACCCTCGACCTGCACGGCCCCAGCATCGCGCTGGACACCGCCTGCTCCTCCTCACTGACCGCCGTGCACCTGGCCGTCGAGAGCCTGCGGCGCGGCGAGTGCGACCTCGCCCTGGCCGGCGGCGTGAACGCGACCGTCCACCCGCAGAAGTACCTGCAACTCGCCCAGGGACACTGGCTGTCGGAGGACGGCCGGTGCCGCGCCTTCGGCGCCGGCGGCAGCGGGTACGTGCCCGGCGAGGGCGTCGGGGCCGTCCTGCTGAGGCCGCTCTCGCGGGCCCTGGCGGACGGCGACCACGTCTACGGCGTCATCGCCGCCACCGCCGTCAACCACACCGGCCGGACCAGCGGCGCCACGGTCCCGAGCCCGCGCTCGCAGGCCCAGCTCATCGGCACGGCGATCCGCAGGTCCGGCTGGGACCCGGCGAGCATCGGCTACATCGAGGCGCACGGCACCGGCACCTCGCTCGGCGACCCGATCGAGGTCGAGGGCATGCGCCAGGCCCTGCCGGAGGGCGCGGACTGCGCGATCGGCTCGGTCAAGTCCAACATCGGCCACCTGGAGGGCGCGGCCGGGATCGCCGGGCTGACCAAGGTGCTGCTCCAGCTCCAGCACGGGCAGCTGGTGCCGTCCCTGCACGCCGACGAGCTCAACCCGAAGATCGACTTCGCCGCCACGCCCTTCCACGTGCAGCGCGCGCTCGAACCCTGGCCCCGCGCGGACGGCGCACCCCGGCGGGCCGGGGTCAGCGCGTTCGGCGCGGGCGGCACGAACGCGCACGTCCTGGTCGAGGAGGCGCCGGAGCCCGCTCCCGGGCCGGGCGCGGACGGGCCCTGCCTGGTCGTGCTCTCCGCCCGCACGCCCGAGGCGCTGCGCGACTACGCCCGCGCCTGGACCCGCTTCCTGGCGGAGACCGCCACGGCGGACGGCTCCCTCTCAAGCTCCCGGGGCGCCGTCGAACGGGTGGCCGCGCTGCTCGGCATCCCCGCCGACCAGCTCGACCCGGCCGACTCGCTGGGCGACCTCGGCCTCGACCCGGCCGCGCTGATCCAGCTCGGACAGGGCCTCTCGCTGGACGACACCGTCGCCGACCTGGCCGGGCCCGGCACGGCTCTGGCCGACCTCGCCTACACCTCGCAGGTCGGACGGACCGGCATGGCGGAGCGGCTGGCGCTCGTCGTGAGCGACGTGGCCGAGCTGCGGGACGGGCTGGAGGCGTACACGGCGGGCGCGAACCCCGGCCCCGGCGTCTTCACCGGCTCCGGCGGCGAGGACGGGACGCCGTCGGCGGCGGACTGCGTCCGGCTGTTCCGGGCCGGACGGCTGGAAGAGGTGGCGGCCGCCTGGGCCGGAGGAGCCGAGGTGCCGTGGCGCGAGTGCCACGACGGCGGACGGTTGGTGTCGCTGCCGGTCTACCCGTTCCAGGAGGAGAGCTGCTGGCTCGGCCGCTGGCAGCGCGCCACCGCGACCTCCGAGCAGCCTGCCGAGCCGTTGTTCGAGTCACCCACCGGGCCGCCCGCAGTGGAGACGCCGGAGGAGCAGGCCGTGGAGACGCCGGAGGAGCAGGCCGTGGAGCTCGTGCCGGACGGGGAAGGGCTGCGGTTCGAGGTGCTGCCCGACGGGGTGGCGCTGGTGGTGATGGGGTCCGGCGCGTCCATGTTCACCAGGGAGCTGATCGACGACCTGCAGGCCGCGTTCGCCGAGATCGCCGGGCGCGAGGACGTCAAGGCGGTCGTGCTCACCGGCAGCGGCAACGTCTTCAGCATGGGCGCCACCCCGGAGGCCCTGCGCACCCTCGCGGGCGGCGAAGGACGCTTCACGGACGTGCCCTTCCTGTACGAAGGGCTGCTGCGGTGCGACCGGCCGGTCGTCGCCGCCGTCCAGGGGCACGCGTCGGGCGGCGGGCTGGCCTTCGGGCTGTTCGCCGACCTCGTCATCATGGCGGCCGAGGGGGTCTACAGCGCCAACTTCATGAAGTTCGGCTTCACGCCCGGGATGGGCGCGACGTACATCCTGGAGGAGCGGCTCGGCAGGTCGGCGGCGCACGAGATGCTCTACACCGGCCGGTCCGTGACGGGTGAGGAGCTGGCCCGGCGGGGGGCCGGGGTGACCGTCCTGCCGCAGGGCGCCGTGCTGAAGGCGGCGCTCAGGCACGCCCGCTCGATCGCCGCGCTGCCGCTGCCCGCCCTGCGGGCGCTCAAGTCCGAGCTGGCCGGACGGGTGCTCGACCGGCTGACCGGCGTCATCGCGGGGGAGTCGGGGATGCACGAGCGCGTGCTGGGGGAGGAGTCGCTGGCCCGCGTCGACGACTACTTCGCCAAGGTGGACACCTTCAGAGGCGACGCCCCGAAGGCGGACACGGGCAGAAGCGCGTCACCGAAGGCCCGTCCCGTGAAGGGGGGTCCTGCGGGGGGCGGGCCTGAGCCGGGGGAGGTGCGGCGGGTCATCGAGGGCACGCTCATGAGCCACCTCTACCTCCAGGCCGACGAGGTGGACGACTCGCTGAGCTTCAGCGAGATGGGTCTGGACTCGATCGGGGCCGTGGAGATCGTCCGGGACCTGAACCGGAGCTTCGGGCTCGACCTGGACTCCGTCGCCGTCTACGACCACCCGACCGTCCCCGCTCTGGTGGAGGCCGTACGGGAGGCCGTGGCCGCCGACGGGCTGACCGTGCCCCCGCCGCGTCCCGCCCCCGAGCAGCCGGCCCCGGAGGAGCGGCCTTCCGTACCGAGGCAACCCACGCCCGCCGAGCGGGACGAGACGCCCGGACCGGGCGATCCGGAGGAGCGGGCGGGCCGGGTCCGGCTACCCTCGCTCGACGGCGACCGCGCCGAGCCGGACCCCACGACCGCCGAGCCTCCCGCGAACACCGGCACGGTCACCCTGGAGGCGGTGAGGCCCACCGAAGAGCCCCCCGCCCGTGAGGAGCCCACCCCCGCACGAGAGAAGGCGCCTGTCCGGGAGGGGGACATCGCCGTCATCGGCATGGCCGGGCGGTTCCCGGACGCGCCCGACCTGCGGACGTTCTGGCGGAACCTGGCGGACGGCCGGTGCAGCATCCGCGAGGTGCCCCCCGAGCGGTTCGACGTCTCGCGGGTGTACGACGCCGACCGCATGGCGCCGGGCCGGACGTACAGCAAGTGGGCCGCCATGCTCACCGATGTCGACGCCTTCGACGCGGCCTTCTTCAACATCTCGCCTCTGGAGGCCGAGACGATGGACCCGCAGCAGCGGCTGTTCCTCCAGGAGGCGTGGCACGCCCTGGAGGACGCCGGCTACGCCGCCAGGTCCGGCCGCCGGCCGTGGGGGTGCTTCGTCGGCTGCGGCGCGGGCGACTACGCCGGCCTGCTGGCGGCGGCCGGACGCGACGACACCGGGCACGCCTTCCTCGGCAACGCCTCCTCGGTGCTGCCCGCGCGGATCGCGTACCTGCTGGACTTCGGCGGGCCGACCATGGCCGTGGACACCGCGTGCTCGTCCTCGCTGGTGGCCGTGCACCTGGCCTGCGAGAGCATCCGGCGCGGCGAGTGCGAGGCGGCGGTCGCGGGTGGGGTGGCGGTGATGAACACCCCGAGGATGCACATCTGGTGCAGCAAAGCCGGGATGCTCTCGCCCACCGGGACCTGCGCGCCCTTCGACGAGTCGGCCGACGGCATCGTGCTGGGCGAGGGCGTCGGCGTGGTCGTGCTGAAGCGGCTGGACCGGGCGCTGGCGGACGGCGACCACGTCCACGGCGTGATCCGGGCCAGCGGCGTCAACGGCGACGGCGCGAGCAACGGCATCACCGCGCCCAGCGCCTCCTCCCAGGCGGAACTGCTGACCGAGGTGCACCGGCGGGCCGGGATCCGTCCCGGCGCGGTGGACTACGTCGAGACGCACGGCACCGGGACCGAGCTGGGCGACCCGATCGAGGTCAAGGCGCTGGCGAAGGTGTTCGGCGCGGACCGCGAGCGCCCGTGCCGCATCGGCTCGCTCAAGGCGAACGTCGGCCACACCACCATGGCGGCGGGGATCGGCGGGCTGCTCAAGACCCTGCTGGCGTTGCGGCATCGGCAGTTGCCGCCGTCGCCGGGGTTCGTCCGGGCCAACCCGAAGATCGACTTCGCGGACGGCGCGCTCGAAGTGGTCACGGAGCTGTCGCCCTGGACGCCCGGCCGCTCCGGCGAGCGGGTCGCGGCGGTGAGCAGCTTCGGCTTCAGCGGGACGAACTGCCATGTCGTGGTCGCCGAGCCGCCCTCCCGCGAACCGCGGGCCGGCGGCCGCGAGGACGTCGTCGTCCCCCTGTCGGCCTCGGACGAGCAGGCCCTGGCCCGGCTGCGCACCGGCCTGGCCGGCCACCTCGACGCCCACCCGGAGCTCGACGTGCGCGACGTCGCCCGCACGCTCGCCGTGGGCAGGCCGCACCTGGCCGGGGCCCGGTGCGCGTACGTGGCCGGGAACCTCGCGGACCTGCGGGGCCAGCTGCGCGACGGCGCCCGCCCGGCACGCGGTGAGGCGGGACGCCTCGCCGAGCGGTACACCGGCGGCGACGACCTCCCCTGGGACGACCTGACGGCGGGCGGGCGGCGGGTGCCGCTGCCGGGATACCCGTTCGCGGACGACCGGCGCCACTGGATCGCCGGCGACGACCACCCCGCCGGGCCCGGCGACGACCACCCCGCCGGGCCCGCCCCCGGGACGTGGATCCGCCCCGACGACCGGCTGGTCGCCGACCACCGGATCGGCGGCACCCCCGTGCTGCCCGGCGTGGCCCTCCTGACGATCGCCGCCGAGCGCGGCGGGCTGCCCGGTCCGGTGCGCTTCGAGCGGGTACGGTGGCTGCGCCCGTTCGAGGTGCGCGAGGCCCGCGCCCTGGACGTGGTCGTGCGCGACGACGGCGGCTTCGAGCTGGACGGGCACGCCCGCGGCACCCTGCGGACCGGCGACGGCGCACTCGGGCGGCTGGACGTCGCCCAGGTCGAGGCCCGGTGCGCGGACAGCCGTCCGGCCGACGACCTCTACCGCGCCTTCGACCGCGCCGGGCTGCACTACGGGCCCGGGTTCCGGGTGCTGCGCGAGGTCCGCGTCGGCGACGGCGAGGCGCTCGGCGTCCTGCGCGACGGCGCGCGCTGGGAGGCGCTGCTGGACGGCGCGCTCCAGACCGTCGCGGCGCTGCGTCCCGAGGGCGGTGAGCCCGCGATGCCGTTCAGCGTGGAGTCGGCCGAGCTGGACGGCCCGCTCACCGGCCCCGCCCACGCCCACGTGACCGACGAGGGCCGGGACGGGTACACGATCCGCCTCGCCGACGCCGCAGGGCAGGTCAGGGCCGAGTTCCGGGGGATCGTCCTGCGGACCCGGCCGAGCCGCCCGGCGGACGGCATGATCTTCGCCCCCGTCTGGCGCCGGACCGAGCCCGCCACCGAGCCCGGTGCGGGCGGCGGCCGGGCGCTCGTGCTGCACACCCCCGCCGCCGAGCCGCTGGCCCGCGCCCTCCTGGACACCCACGAGGACGGCCATCTGGCCCCGCTCGCCTCGCCCGCAGCGCCGGAGGAACGGTACGACACCGTGTACGTCCTCGCCCTGCCCGACCGGAGCGGCCCGCCCGCCGACGACCCCACCACCCGCGACGTGTTCCGCCTGGTCAAGCGGCTTTCCGAGCAGGGGCGCGGCGGCTGGAGCCCCACGGTGAAGGTGGTCGTCGCCGGAGCCGTGCGGGTCGGGGACGAGGAGATCGTCCCGCACGCAGCCGGTGTGATCGGACTGACCAGGGCGGTGGCCGCCGAGCACCCGCACTGGACCGTCGCCGTCATCGACGTCGGGGCCGCGCCGCAGCCGCCCGCCGACCTCGCCCGCCTGGTACGCGCCGAGAGCTGCGCCGACGAGCTGGTCGCCCTCCGCGACGGCCACCGCCACCTCCGCACCCTGGAACCCCTGCCCCTGACCGCCGGACGCAGCCCGTACCGGGACGGCGGGGCCTACCTGATCGTGGGCGGGACCGGCGGCCTCGGACGCACCCTGAGCAGGCATCTGGCCGCCACCGCAGGAGCGCGGCTGGCCCTGGTCGGGCGGCGCGAGATCAGCCCCGAGATCCGCGAGCAGCTGGCCGAGATCGAGTCACTCGGCGGCCAGGCCGTGTACCTGCGGGCCGACGTGGCCGACCGGGCCGCGTTCGGCAGGGCCGTCGAGGCGGCGCGGCAGCGGTTCGGCGAGCTCCACGGCGCCTTCCACGCCGCTCTGGTGCTGCACGACATGACGCTCGCCAACATGGACGACGACGCGTTCGACCGGGTGCTCGCGCCCAAGGTGGCCGGCGCCGCCCTCTTCGCCGAGGCGCTGGCCGGCCTGCCGCTCGACTTCCTGGCCTACTTCTCCTCGGCGGCCTCGTTCGTCGAGGTGGGCGGCCAGGCGAACTACGCGGCCGCCAGCACGTTCGAGGACGCCTACGCGCTGAGCCTGCCCGACCGGCCGGTCAGCGTGATCAACTGGGGCTACTGGGGCAGCGTCGGCGCGGTCTCCGGCGGCGGCTACGACGGCCGGTTCGCCGAACTGGGCATCGGCTCGATCGAGCCGGAGGAGGGCATGGCGGCGCTGGCGTCCGTCCTGGGCTCGGGCGCGCGGCAGGCGCTCGTCGTCAAGGCGGAGCCGAAGGGCCTGGCCCACATCGGCGTCCGCACCCCGGACGCCGCCGGAGAACCCGGCCGGACCGGCGAGCTCGGCGAGCTGGAACGGGCGCGGACGGCGTTCGCCGCTCTGGACGACCTGGCCCGCGGGCTGCTGCACCGGTCGGCCGACCGGGTCAGGGCCGTCGAGAACGTGCGCGCGGACCGCGGACGGCTGCGCGCCGCCGTGCTCGACCTGCTGGACGGGCCCGCGCCGCAGACGTCGCCGGCGGACGTGCTGGCCCGCTTCCCCGACCTGGAGCCGCACGTCAAGCTGCTGACCGCCTGCGTCGAGGCGCTGCCCGGCGTGCTGGCGGGCGAGCGCGACCCCATGGAGGTGCTGTTCCCCGGCGGCTCGATGCGCCTGGTCGAGCAGGTCTACAAGGGGCAGGCGGTCTCGGACCACTTCAACCGGCTGCTGGCCGGGGAGGTCGCCCGCGGCGGCCCCCGCCGCGTCCTGGAGATCGGCGCCGGCACGGGCGCGAGCACCGGCTTCGTGCTGGACGCCCTCGAAGGCCAGGACGTCGAGTACTCCTACACCGACGTCTCGCCCGGGTTCCTGCGCCACGGCGAGCGGGAGTTCGGCGCGCGCCGCCCGGACCTCGTGCTCGCCCTCTTCGACGTGGAACGCGACCCGGCCGAGCAGGGCTTCGAACCCGGGACCTACGACGTCGTGCTGGCCACGAACGTCCTGCACGCCACCGCCGACGTCGGCCGGACGCTGCGCAACGCCGCCGCGCTGCTGCGTCCCGGCGGACGGTTGCTGGTCAACGAGGTGACCAGGGCGGCCGACTTCCTGACCCTCACGTTCGGGCTGACCCCGGGCTGGTGGCGCTTCACCGACGAGGAGCTGCGCCTGCCGCACAGCCCGCTGCTCGGCGCGCCGCAATGGCAGCGGGCGTTCCGGGACGCCGGTCTCACCCCCGCCCGCACCCTGGGCATCCCCGGCACGCCCGTCGCGGAGCTCGACCAGTGCGTCCTGGTGGGCGAGACGGCGCCCGCCACAGCTCCCGGCACCGGCGCCCGCGGCTACGTCAAGCGGGTGTTCGCCGAGGTGCTCAAGTACGGGAGCACCGATCTGGACGAGCGCGCCACGTTCGAGACGTTCGGCATCGACTCGCTGGTGAGCCAGAACGTCATCCACCGGTTCGAGCAGGACCTGGGGCCGCTGCCGTCCACCCTGCTGTTCGAGAACCTGACGATCGAGGAGCTGGCCGCGTACCTGGAGAACGAGCACGGCGAGCGCCTGCGCGCGGCCCTCGGCCAGGAACCCGCGCCGGAGGAGCCGGCGCGGCCCGCGCCGCGCCGCGAGCCCGCCGCGCAGGCCCTCGACATCGCCGTGGTCGCGATGACCGGCCGCTACCCGGCCTCCCCCGACCTGGACGCCTTCTGGAACAACCTGGCGAAGGGCGCGAACTGCATCACCGAGGCGGACCGCTTCGACCTGGACGCCCTGTACGACCCCAAACGCGGACGCAAGCAGCGCACCTACAGCAAGTGGGGCGGCTTCATCGAGGGCGTGGAGCAGTTCGACGCGCCGTTCTTCGGCATCCTGCCGCGCGACGCCGAGATCACCGACCCGCAGGAACGCCTGTTCCTGGAGACCGCCTGGACCCTGCTCGAAGACGCCGGCTACCTGAGCGAGCACACCAGACAGCCGAGCACCGGCGTCTTCGTCGGCACCATGTACGGCTCCTACGGGCGCATGGCGGCGGCCGAGGGCTGGCCGGAGGGCAGGTTCGCGGGGGCGCACTCGGCGTACTGGTCGATCGCCAACCGGGTGTCGTACTTCTTCGACCTGCGCGGGCCGAGCCTCGCCGTCGACTCGGCCTGCTCGTCGTCGCTGACCGCGGTCCAGCTCGCCTGCGAGAGCCTGCGGCGCGGCGAGTGCGCGCAGGCCATCGCGGGCGGCGTGAACCTGATCCTGCACCCCGCCCACTTCGTGGCGCTCTGCTCGCTGAACATGCTCGCCGCCGACGGCGCCTGCAAGGTGTTCGACGAGGCGGCGGACGGGTTCGTGCCGGGGGAGGGCGTCGGGGCGGTGCTGCTCAAGCCCCTGGCCGACGCCGAGCGGGACGGCGACCGGATCTACGGCGTCATCAAGGGCGCCTTCGCCAACGCCGGCGGGAAGACCGCCGGGTACACCGTGCCCAATCCGAGCGCCCAGGCCGACCTGGTCTCCGAGGCGGTCCGGCGGGCCGGGCTGGACCCGCGGACCATCTCGTACGTCGAGGCCCACGGCACCGGCACCGCGCTCGGCGACCCCATCGAGATCGCCAGCCTGACCCGGGCCTTCGCCGCCCAGGGCGTCGCGGACGGGGACCGCGTGGACCGGATGGTCGGCTCCGTCAAGGCCAACATCGGGCACCTGGAGGGGGCGGCGGGCATCGCCGGGCTGACCAAGGTGCTGCTGCAGTTCCAGCACGGCCAGGTGGCGCCCTGCGCGAACCTGAGAACGCCCAACTCCAAGATCGACTTCACCGCGTCCCCCTTCCGGCCGCCGGACCGGCTGACCGACTGGCAGCGGCCCTTCCTGGACGGCGAGACGTTCCCGCGCCGGGCCGGGGTCAGCTCGTTCGGCGCCGGCGGGGCCAATGTGCACGTCGTCCTGGAGGAGTACGTGCCCACCGCCGGGACGCCGCCGGAGCCCGCCGCCGCGGGGGAGCAGGTGATCCTGCTCTCGGCGCGTACCCGCGACCAGCTCCGCGCCATGGCGGGCCAGGTCGCCGACGTCGCGGCGAGCGGGCGGGCGGGGTTGGCGGAGCTCGCCTACACCACCCAGGTGGGCCGCGCCGAGCTGCCCGAACGGCTCGCCGTCCGGGCAGCCGGCCTGGACGAGCTGGCCGCCCGGCTGCGTTCGTTCGCGGGCGACGGCGAGGCCGAGGGCGTCCTCGTGGGGACGGCGGAGCCCGGCGCCGGCCAGGCTCCGCCGGAGGACGGCGCGGAGGGGCTCGGGGCCGGATGGGTCGCGGGGGCCCGGGTGGACTGGGCCGCCAACTGGCCCACCCCCCACCCGCGCCGCGTGACCCTCCCGCCCTACCCCTTCGACCGCCGCCCCTACTGGCTCCCCACGGCCACCCCCACCGCCCAGACCACCACGCACCCCACCGCCCAGGCCGCCGGTGAGTCCGTCGGCAAGCCCGCCGACCGACCCAGCCCCATGCCCAGACCTCCGGCCCCTCAGCCGACGCCCGCCGACGCGGCCGCCTCTCAGGCGGGTTCCGAGCTCGCCGCCGAGCGGGCGTCCGGTCAGGGAGCGGGGGAGGCCGCCGACGGGCGTTGCACCTACCTGCGGCCCCGCTGGACACCCGCCGCACTCCCCGAAGGACACCGGGAACCGGAAGCCCTCCTGGTCATCACCGACGACGACCGGCTCGCCGAAGCGCTCGGCGGCGCCCAACTCCGCCCCGGCGACGCCTTCCCACCGGACGATCCCCCCGAACAGCCCGCCCGACAGCTCGGCGACGCGGACGTTCCCCCCGAGCAGGCCGCCCGACAGCTCGGCGACGCGGACGTTCCCCCCGAGCAGGCCGCCCGGCAGTTCGGCGGCCTGGATCGGACCCCTGACGCCATCGTGATCGCCCCCTCGGACCCGTTCCCCGGGACCGCCGCCTTCGACGCCCTGCTGCGCACGGCCACCGCCGTCCTGCGCGACGGGGGCCCGCTCAGGGTGGTGGTGTCCGCCGCGACCGGCGAGCCGCACCACACCGCCCTGGCCGCCGCCCTGAGGACGCTGGCCCTGGAGCACACGGCGTTCAGTGGCGTGTGCGTCACCGGCGCCACCCCGGCGCAGGTCGCGGCCGAGCTGCGGGCGCCCGCCGCCGGCACCGCTCCCGAGCAGCGGGTCTCCGAGGTCGCCTACCGCGACGGCGCCCGCCTGGTGAAGGGCATGGAGCCGTACGAGCCGCCGCCGCCCGGGCTGGACGTCCGGCCGGACGGCACGTACCTGATCACCGGCGGCGCCGGGGCCATCGGGCTGGCGTTCGCCCGCTTCCTCGCCGGGCGCGGGGCGGCGAAGCTGGTCCTGACCGGACGCTCCGAGCCCGGTGACGACATCGAGCGCCGGATCGCCGGGCTGCCCGCCGTCTACGTGCGCGCCGACGTGTGCTCGGCCGCCGACCTGCGTGACCTGCGCGACCGGTACGGCCCCTTCCACGGCGTCATCCACGCCGCCGGGATCCACCGGGACGCGCGGGCCGTGCGCAAACGTCCCGAGGACACGCGGGCCGTGCTGGAGCCCAAGATCCTGGGCACCGTCCTGCTCGACGAGGCCCTGCGCGGCCAGCCGCTGGACTTCCTGGCGCTGTTCTCGTCGGTGGCCGCCGAGACCGGCAACATCGGGCAGATCGACTACGCCTACGCCAACGCCTTCCTCAACCACTTCGCCGAGCGGCGCGCGCGGCTCGGGCACGGCAGGACGCTCGCCGTCGGCTGGCCGCTGTGGGAGGAGGGCGGCATGAAGGTGGACGACGCCACCCGCCGGCTGTTCGAACGCCGCTGGGGCAGCGTCCCGATGAGCACCGCCGCCGGGCTCGCCGCCTTCGCCCGAGGGCTGGCCGGAGCCGAGACGAGCTTCGCCGTGGTCGAAGGCCCCGCCGAGCCCGCCCCCGAACGGTCCCAGCCGCCCGCGAACCCCGAATCCGAGGTTATGGAGATGAGTGAGCCCATGTCCGCGACGGAGACGACCGGGTCCGACGACCATCTGATCGAGGCGGTCCGGGCGGAGCTGCGTCGCGCGGCGGCCGGATTCCTGCTGGTGGGCGAGGAGCACGTGGACCTCGACGCCGAGCTGATGGACATGGGGTTCGACTCGATCTCCATGGCCGAGCTGGTGGACCAGGTCAACGAGCGGTACAAGCTGGACCTGCTGCCGACCGTGCTCTTCGAGGCCACCGACCTGAACACCTTCTGCGACCACCTGCTCGCCGAGCACCCGGCCGAGATCGCCGCCGCCCACACCCCACCGGCCCCCGCCACCCCCTCGCCCGCCCCCGCCACCCCATCCGCCCCCGCCGCAGAACCTCTCGCCTCCGCCGGGGGGCAGGAGGACGCCGAGCCAGGCCCGGCGCCGGAGACCGTGACCTCGCCCCCACGGCCCGGCGCCGGGACCTCCCCGACCACCCCTGACAACCCACCGACCACAGGGACCGGCACAGGGACCGGCACAGCGACCGGCACAGCGACCGGCACGACGGCTGGGAGCGCGACGGAAGAGCCCGCGACGGGTGGCATCGCGATCGTCGGCATGGCGGGCATGCTGCCCGGCTCCGCCGACCTGGACGACTTCTGGCGCCACCTGACCGAGGGCCGCGACCTGACCCGCCCGGTCCCCGAGGACCGGCGCGAGCTGCGCGAGAACCCCGAGACGGCGAACGTCCGCGCCGGCTTCCTCGACGACGTGCGCTTCTTCGACGCCGCGCTGTTCGGCATCTCGCCCAAGGAGGCGGCGATGATGGACCCGCAGCAGCGGCTGTTCCTGCAGACCGTCTGGCGGGCCGTCGAGGACGCCGGTTACCGCCCCGCCGACCTGGCCGGCACCAGGACGGGCCTGTTCGCGGGCGTGTCCGCGTGCGACTACGACGACCTGCTGCGCGAGCACGGCGTGCCGGTCGAGGCCCACACGGCCAGCGGCGTGGCCGACTGCATCCTGGCCAACCGCGTCTCCCATCTGCTGGACCTGCGCGGCCCGAGCGAGGCGGTCGACACGGCCTGCTCCAGCTCTCTCGTCGCCGTGCACCACGCGGTACGCGCCATCGAGGACGGCGAGTGCGACGCGGCCATCGCCGGCGGCGTCAACCTGACGCTCAGCCCGGGGCTCTACATCGCCTTCGCCAAGTCCGGCATGATCAGCGAGGACGGCGTCTGCAAGACGTTCGACGAGCGCGCCGACGGCTACGGCCGGGGCGAGGGCTGCGGCGCCGTCCTGCTCAAGCCGCTGCGGACGGCGCTGGCGGACGGCGACCAGATCCTCGCCGTGATCAGGGGCAGCGCGGTCAACCACGGGGGCCGGGCCAGCTCGCTCACCGCGCCCAACCCCGAGGCGCAGGCGCGCGTGCTGGTCGACGCCTACCGCAAGGCGGACGTCGATCCCGCCCGCGTCAGCTACATCGAGGCGCACGGCACCGGCACCAGGCTCGGCGACCCGATCGAGATCGAGGGCATGAAGAAGGCGTTCGCCCGGCTGTACGCCGACCGGGGGCGGCCCGCGCCGGACGTCCCGCACGTGGCGCTCGCCACCGTGAAGACCAACATCGGCCACCTGGAGGCGGCGGCCGGCATCGCCGGGCTGCTCAAGGTGCTGCTCTGCATGCGTCACGGGGCGTTGCCGCCGACGATCCACTACGAGCGCCCCAACCCGTACGTGCGGCTGGAGGGCAGCCCGTTCACCATCAACACGCGGCTCACGCCGTGGGACGGGCCGGACCGGGTGGCGGGGGTCAGCTCGTTCGGCTTCGGCGGGACGAACGCGCACGTGGTGCTGGAGGCGTACCGGCAGCAGGTCCCGCCGGAGAAGGCGGGGGAGCCGCGGCTGCTGGTGCTGTCGGCGGCCCGCCGGGACGACCTGGAGGAGTACGCGCGGAACGTCGCCCGGTACATCCGGGAACATCCGGAGATCGGCCTCGACCGCATCGCCTGGACCCTCCAGAACGGACGCCGCCACCTGTCCGAACGGCTCGCCGTGGTGGTCAGCGATCGCGAGCAGGCGGTACGGGCGCTGAGCGGCGAACCGGCGGGCGTGCACAGGGGCACCGCCCGCAGGGACGCCCCGGCGCCGTGGGGCACCGGGCCGGAGGACCTCGCCGAGGCGTGGGTCTCCGGCAGCGAGGTGGACTGGCAGGGGTTGTGGCAGGGGCCGCGCCCGGTACGGGTCTCGCTGCCCGGCCCGCCCTTCGCCCGCGTCGAGCACTGGTTCACCGCGCCCGAGCCGTCCCGCGCCGCCGCCCCGGCCACCCCGGCCGCCGTGCCGTCCGCCGCGCCTTCGGACGGCGCGGTCGTGCGGCGGACCAGCGACGGGAGGGTGCGCCTGCGCGCCGCCAAGGGTGGCCGGACGCCCGACGTTCCCGCCCCCGCCCCCGCCGAGCGGGCGGAGGCCGCGCGACTGGACGAGACGCCGGTCGCGCCCGCCGGAAGCGCCGGCGGCCCCGCCGGGGTGGAGGAGATGCTGCGCGAACGGCTCTCCACGATCCTGGACGCCGACCCCGCCGGCGTGGACGTGGACACCCCCTTCGAGGAGCTGGGACTCGACTCCATCTTCCGGATGGAACTGGTCAAGGCGATCAACACCGCCTTCTCCCTCGACCTCCAGGCAGCCGAGCTGTACGAGTACGACACGGTGGACCGGCTCGCCCGCGCCGTCGAATCAGCCATCACCGACTCCGCCCCCACCCAAGAACCGCAACCGAAACCCGCCCCGAAGCCCGCCACCGAACCGACGTCGAAGCGCACCACCGAACCGGCCCCCAGACCGGCCCTGAAACCCGCGCAAAAGGCTGCAGAACCGGCCCCGAAGCGCACCCGCACGCCCGAGCAGGCGCAGGAGACCGGCCCAGCGCGAGCCAAGGCCCCGCAACAGGCGCGAGGGAAGGCAGGCACCCTGGAGGACCAGCTCGCGGACCTGGTCGGCGCGATCATCGAGCGCCCGCTCGACCCCGCCCGCAGCTTCGCCGACAACGGCCTGACCTCCTTCGAGATGCTGCGCGTGGTGAGCGTCCTGGAGAAGCAGGTCGGCGCGCTGCGCAAGACCCTCCTGTTCGACCACCCCACGCCCGCCGACCTGGCCGCGCACCTGCGCGACGAGCGCGGCACAGAGTCCGTACAGCCCCCGGAGCAGCCGGACGGGCCGGCCCCGTTCGAGACGAGGACGCGCGACGGCGAGCCGGCCGTGCTGCTGAAGCGGGACCTGCACCGGCACCCGGACCTGCGGGACCTGGTCGCAGGCATCGACCGCCGCCACGCCAAGGAGGGCGGCCTGGCCGGACGCGACATCGCGCCGCTGGCCTTCATCGGCTCGGCGCGCAAGGGCTACCTGCACGTCTCCGAGAACGGCGGCAACCTGCTGGCCTGGAGCTACGCCGGCTCCGAGGAGTACTTCCAGGAGCTGGTCGAGGAGTACACCGCCTACGCGCGGGCGCGCGGCCTGCGGCCCAACTTCCTGTCCCTCCTCCCGGTGCGCGAGGTGGCCGGGGAGCCGTACAGCGCGACGCCGTTCGGGGCCGTGCAGCGGCTCGACGACCTGGGCTCCTTCACGCTGAAGGGCGGCCGGATGGAACGCCTGCGCTACATGGTGCGGCGCTTCTGCAAGGCGGGCGAGTGCCGGACGGCCGAGTACCGCTCGGGCGAGGACCCCGCGATGGACCGCAGGCTGGCCGCGCTGGTGGACGACTGGGCCGGCCGCAAGCAGATGGTCAACCCGTACGTGTCGGTCGTGCGGCGGGAGATCGAGGAGGGCCGCCTGGACGGCAGGCACCGCGTCTTCGTCACCTACCTGGACGACGAGGTGGCCAACGCCGTCGTCATCACGAAGATCCCGTCGGAGAACGGCTACCTGCTGGACGTCGAGTTCTACCCCAAGGGCATGCCGCTCGGCGGGCTGGAGTTCGCGATCGTGCAGATCATCGAGCGGCTCGTGGCGGAGGGCTGCACGATGTTCAGCTTCGGCGCCAGCTTCGGCGTGGAGACGGAGGAGTCGGCCAACGCCGCCCCGGACGTGCGCCAGGCGCTGGACGAGCTGCGTTCCGCGGGCATCTTCGGCGAGGGGAACTTCCAGTTCAAGAACAAGTTCCGGCCGGTGAACGTGCCCATCTACCTGTGCCAGCCCGAGGGGGAGGACCGCACGCCGGTCTCGGAGATCATCCTCATGATCGCCGACCCGGACCTGCGCCCCGCCACCACCGAGGAGCCGCCCGAAGCCAAGCCCGAAGCCAAGCCCGAAGCCAAGCCGGCAGCGGACATGCCGGACATGGCCGGACTGCTGAACCGGTACGGCGGCGAGCCGGCCCGCGTCCCCGCCCACCACGTCACCACCGACCTGATCACCGACTCCTGGGCCGAGCTGGACGCCCCCTGGATCGCCGAGCGGCTGCGGCGCCTGACGGAACGGTCGGCCGCCCGCCCGGACACCGGGATCGACGGCCTGCCGTTCCCCTTCGTCGTCCCGACCGGCTCCGGCCGGGCGGCCGAGGCGCTGCTGTGCCGGTCGTGGCCGGGCCGGCGCGGTCGGGTGCTGCACAACGGCCTGTTCCCGACCTGGTTCCTGAGCCTGGCCGACAACGGCTTCAAGCCGGTCGAGCTGCCCGGCGGCCCGGAGATCGACATAGAGGCGCTGGAGGCGGAGCTGGCCGGGGACGAGCCGGTGTCGTTCGTCTGCGTGGAGGTGGCCAACAACGCGGCCGGCGGCGCGCCGACCTCCCTGGCGAGCCTGCGCGCGGTCAAGGAGGCCGCGGCCCGGCACGGCGTCCCGCTGGTGATCGACGGCGCCCGCGTGGTGGACAACGCCGTGGCGGTCGCCGACGGCCGGGACGTGTGGGAGGTCGTCGGCGAGCTGCTCGAACTGGCCGACAGCGCCACGATCAGCCTGTCCAAGGACTTCGGGGTGCCGTTCGGCGGCCTGCTCGCCACCCGCGACGACGCCCTGCGCGAGCGGGTCGCCGAGCGGCTGGAGACCTGGGGCAGCGACGTCGGCCTGGCCAACCGCCGGATCATCGCGGCGGCCCTGGAGGACCGCGAGACGGTGGCCGACCAGGTCCGCGCCCGGGCGGACGCGGTGGCGGCGCTCCGGCAGGGCCTGTCGGAGGCGGGCGTCGCGCTGGAGGGCCCGCCCGGCGGTCACTGCGTGCTGCTGAAGGACGCCGACCACGTGCGCATCTTCCGCGAGACGGGCATCAGGGGCGCTCCGCACTTCGGCCGCGAGGGCGTGGTGCGCCTGGCGGTGCCGGTCGGCCTGAGCGTCGAGGAGGCCAAGGACGCCGCCGCCCGCCTGGGCGCCCTCCTCGGCGCCGACGCCCCGCAATCCGCCCGTCAGAAGGCCGACACCTCGCAATCCGCCCGTCCCCAAGGCCGGAAGAACGAGACCCGGAGGAACCCCGACAACCCCAACCTGGCGATCCTCCGCGAACACCACCCCGACGTCGAGCACGAGATCGTCACCACCGCGGACGGCGACGTCGAGCTGTTCAGCGCCGGCTCAGGACCGGCCCTGCTGCTCATGCACCCGTTCAACATCGGCGCCGGCGTCTACGCCCGCCAGTTCGAGGGACTGGCCCACCGCTACCGGGTGACGAGCGTGCACCATCCGGGCGTCGGCGCGACCACGGCCGCCGCCGACCTGTCGCTCAGCGGCCTGGCCCGGCTCTGCCACGACGTGGCGGGCGGCCCGGCGCACGTGGCCGGGGCGTCGTTCGGCGGGCTGGTCGCCCTGGCGTACGCGCTCGACCACCCCGACGACACCGAGTCGCTGATCCTGATCGGCAGCTCCTGCCGCATCGGCAACCGGGTCGGCGACATCGACAAGCTGGAGGTGGTGGCCACCCAGGACTTCGACCGGGTCATCGAGGGCAGCGGGTCCAAGCGGCTGCGCAAACGGCGGGACGCCCTGATGCGGCTGCTGCTGCGCGCCGAGAGCATGGCCCCGCAGGTCGGCCTGCGCTACCTGGACGTGTTCGCCGAACGCCCGGACCTGGGCGACCGGCTGCCGGAGGTCCGGGCGCGCACGCTGATCGTCCAGGGCCGGTACGACACCGTCATCCCGGCCAAGACCGCGCACCTGCTGCACGCCCTGATCCCCGACTCCCGGTACGAGGAGATCCCCGACGCGGGCCACTTCCCGCAGCTCACCAGCCCCGACCACGTCAACCGGCTGATCTGCGAGTTCCATGATGAACAGAATTGACGACAGCACCGTGACCAGGACCGAGCTGGTCAAGCCAGGGATGTGCGGGCCCAGCTCGCTGTTCATGGGCGAGGTCGGCGACTGGACCTGGGACACGGTCAGCGCGCTGTGCGGCACCAACGCCTTCGACGCGCGCAACGCCGCCGGCGACCCGACGTACCTGTCGTTCTACTACTTCCACGTCAGGGGCAGCCGCGACCTGCACGTCAACGCGCTGACGTTCGGCGACGAGCTGGAGGTCACCTCCCGGCTGTTCGGCTTCGGCAGCGAGTCGGTGCTGGCCCTGCACCGGATCGGCCGCGGCGGCGGCCGGACGGGCGAGCTCGACCCCGACCGCTTCTACGCCTTCGACGACCCCGGCTGCATCTACGTCGAGACCTTCAACCGCTGGATCTCGCGCAGCGCGCCCGGCAGCAACGAGGGGCTGGTCAAGTCGTCGCCGGTGGACTTCAGGCACGAGCACCTGCCGACGCTGCCCGGCGCGTACTCGCCGCGGAAGATCTACGGCCACGCGCGGAGCACCGGCACGTTCCTGACCCGCAAACCGGACGACCCGGTCACGTTCACCGCCGACTACCCGGTGGAGCCGTCCAGGGACCTCAACGGCGTGGGCCTGCTGTACTTCGCCTCCTACTTCGCGATCGTCGACTGGGTGCTGCTGCGCTTCTGGCGCAGCCGGGGGATCGGCGTCGCCGACTTCCTCCGGCGGGTCGTGCTCGACCAGCGGCTGTGCTACCTGGGCAACGCGAACGCCGACTCGGTGCTGCGGGTGAGCCTGGAGTGCTGGCCGGCGCCGGAGGACGAGAACGAGGAGATCGTCAACCTCGTCATGGAGGACCGGGGCCGCACGATCGCGGTCAGCACCCTGCGCGTTCTCAGGAGGGGAGACACCGATGACGACGCGTGAACACGTCGAGGGCGTCGTGCACAAGACGATCGACGAGATCCTGCCCGGCGTCGAGATCGACGGCCGGGCGCACCTGAAGGACCTGGGCGCGGACTCCGTGGACCGGGTCGAGATCATCCTGGCCGTGCTCGACCGGCTCGGCGTGCGCGAGCCGCTGTCCTCCTTCGGCGGCGTGCCCAGCATCGACGCCCTGGTCGACTTCCTGTGGGAGCGTGTGAGGTGAACGTCGGAATCGAGGCACTGAACGTCTACTGCGGCCTGGCCCAGATCCCGGTGCCGGAGCTGTTCGAGGGGCGCGGGCTCGACGCCGAGCGCCTGGGCAACCTGATGATGCGCAACCGCTCGGTCGGCCTGCCCTTCGAGGACCCGGTGACCAACGCCGTCAACGCGGCCCGGCCGATCGCCGGCGACGACCGGATCGAGATCCTGATCACCTCCACCGAGTCCGGCCTCGACTACAGCAAGTCGGTGGCCTCCTACGTTCACGAATACCTGGGGCTGCCGAGGAGCTGCCGGGTCGTGGAGGTCAAGCAGGCGTGCTACGCGGCCACGGCGGCCGTCCAGCTCGCCGCCGCGTACGTCGCCTCGGGCGTGTCGCCCGGCGCGAAGGCGCTGGTGATCGCGACGGACGTGGCGCTGGTGGACGAGCGCGCGGCCTACGCCGAGCCCGCCATGGGCGCCGGGGCGGCGGCCGTGCTGATCAGCGACCGGCCGCGGATCCTGGACCTGGATCTGGGGGCGTTCGGCAACCACAGCTACGAGACGATGGACTCGGCCCGGCCGGGGCCGACGTTCGACATCGCCGACTCCGACCGCTCGCTGTTCGCCTACCTCGACTGCCTGACGAGCTGCCTGGCCGGCTACCGGTCCAGGGTCGAGGACGCCGACTTCGCCACCACCTTCGACCATCTGGCCATGCACACCCCGTTCGCCGGGATGGTCAAGGCCGCGCACCGCAAGCTGATGCGCGAGTCGGGCGGCGGCACGGCGTCGGTCGAGGAGGACTTCGAGCGGCGGGTGCTGCCCTCCCTCGCCTACCCCAGACGGGTGGGCAACCTCTGCTCCGGCTCGGTCTACCTGGCCCTGGCCAGCCTGATCGACCACGCCACCCTGGACGGCCCGGCCCGGGTCGGCCTCTACTCCTACGGCTCGGGCTGCTCGTCGGAGTTCTTCAGCGGCCTGGTCGACGAGGAGTCGGCGAGCACGCTGGCCGCGATGCGGATCGGCGAGCACCTGGACGGCCGCTGCGAGCTCGGCTTCGACGAGTACGCCGCGCTGCTGCCCGAGACCCTGACCTGCCTCGTGCCGGAGCGGGACAGGCAGGTCGACGTGGGCGCGTACGAGCACCTGCTCGCCCGCGCCCGCTTCGACCGCGACCTCCTGGTGAACACCGGGACGAAGGACTACCACCGAACCTACGAATGGCTGGCACCATGACAAACGCGGAGATTTTCGAGACCGTCAAGCAGAACGTCCTGAGGGTGCTGCCGGACCTGCGGCCCGGCGACGTGACGACCGAGGGCACCCTGACCGACCTTGGCGCGAACAGCGTCGACCGGGCCGACGTGGTCACCATGAGCATGGAGGACCTCGGGCTGACCGTGCCGGTGTCGGAGTTCCAGGAGGTGCACGACATCCGGTCCCTGGTGGACCTGCTGGCGAGGCATTCATGAAGGTCGTCGTCACCGGCATGGGCATCGTCTGCTCGATCGCCTCCACCGTCCCGTCGTTCACCAGGGCGCTGCGGGCCGGACGGTGCGGGATCGGGCCGGTGCCCGACCCCGGCGACGGCGGGCCGCGCCTGGCCGCCCTGGTCAAGGGCTTCCGCTTCCGGGAGGCGGTGGCGGCCCGCCGCCGCCTGCCCGAGGAGATCGTGCGCAACGCGCTGCGGGCGGCCAACCGCTCGCCGCAGCCGCTGCAGATGGACCTGGTCGCCGCCATGCAGGCGTACGAGCAGGCCGGGCTGCACGAGGCGCGCGCCGACCCCGAGCGGATGGGCCTGGTCGTGGCCGGGCACAACCTCAGCTCCGGCTACGCCCACGACCTGCACCCCAAGTACGAGGACAACCCCGCCCACCTGCCGGCCAGGTTCGCGCTGCACTTCATGGACACCGACCGGGTGGGCACGCTCAGCCAGGTGTTCGGCATCAGGGGCGAGGGCTACACCGTGGGCGGCGCCTCGGCCAGCGGCAACGTCGGCATCATCAACGGCAGCCGGCTGGTGGAGTCCGGGGCGGTGGACGTCTGCCTGGTGGTGGGCGCCATGACCGACCTGTCGCCGATGGAGAAGCGCGGCCTGGCCACGCTCGGGGCGGTCGCCGGCGTCGAGGAGCCGCAGCAGGCCAGGTGCCGGCCGTTCGACGAGGAGCACGAGGGGTTCGTGCCCGGCCAGGGCGCCGGCTGCGTCGTGCTGGAGAGCGCCCGCTCGGCCGCCGCGCGCGGCGCGACGGCGCTGGCCGAGCTGTGCGGCTACGACCTGAAGCTGGACGCCAACAGCCTGCCCGACCCGCGCGAGGAGGGCGAGGCCAAGGTGATGGTCAACGCCATGGCCAACGCGGGCGTCGGGCCGCGCGACATCGACTACGTCAACGCCCACGCCACGGCGACGCCCAGCGGCGACGTGGCCGAGCTGGCCGCGCTGCGCAGGGCGCTGGGCGACAGCTTCGGCCGGCCGTGGGTCAACTCCACCAAGGGGCTGGTCGGCCACTGCATGTGCGCGGCCGGCGTGGTGGAGGCGATCGCGACCGTGGTGCAGATGCGCCGCGGCTTCGTCCATCCCAACCTGAACCTGCGCCATCCGATCAACCGCGACTGCCGGCTCGCACCCGGCAGGCTGCGGGCCGCCGACATCCGTTACGCGCTGTCCAACAGCTTCGGGTTCGGCGGCTTCAACACCTGCATCGTCCTCGGACGCGAGCGTTGACCGACGGCCGACGCATAGCGCCCAGGGTCAGGGGTAGCGAAAAAGAGAGCAAAAAAGGGAGCTGACATGACTACCCAAGGTAAGGGCTCGTACCAGATCACCGGTTGGGACGAGAAGCCCTACGAGGAGAAGAAGGGCCAGCCCAAGCTCACTCAGGCCCACGTCACCAACGCCTGGACCGGCGACATCGAAGGCGAGGGGCAGGCCGAGTACCTGATGGCCTACGCCAGCGACACCGAGGCCAGCTTCGTCGGCCTGCAGAAGGTCGTCGGGAGCGTCCGCGGCAAGAAGGGCTCCTTCGTGCTGCAGGCGACGGGCACCTTCGACGGCGGCGTGGCCAAGGCCGACTGGTCCGTCGTGCCGAACTCCGGCACGGAGGAGCTGAAGGGGCTGAGCGGCAAGGGAGGGTACGTCTCCAAGACCGACGGCTCGGCGGAGGTCACCCTCAACTTCAACCTCAAGTAGGCGCTGCACGCAGTCGGGTACGCGGGGCCGAGGGCTCCGCGTACTCGCATGTCAGGAACTGCTCAGTGTTGAGCAGACCGCCTCGCGCCCGCGCGCGACGATGGCCGCATGGACACTGAAGTGATCGTCGTCGGTGGCGGCCAGAGCGGGCTCGTCGCGGGCTACTACCTGAAACAGGCCGGCATCCCCTTCGTCATCCTCGACGAGGAACCGCGGCTCGGCGAGGCGTGGCGGCAGCGCTGGGACTCCCTGGAGCTGTTCACGATCGCCGAGTACTGTGCCCTGCCCGGCCTGCGCTTCCCCGGCCGGAAGAACCGCTTCCCCACCAAGGAGGAGATGGCCGACTACGTCGAGGCGTACGGCGAGGAGTTCGACCTGCCGGTCAGGCTCGGCACCCGCGTCACCTCCCTGGAGCCGATCGAGGGCGGCTACCGGCTGGAGACCACGAAGGGCACGTACGAGGCGCCGCAGGTGATCATCGCGACCGGCGCCTACCGGGTGCCGAAGGTGCCCGAGCTCGCGGGCCGGCTGGACCCCGAGGTCTACCAGGTGCACACCGGCCGCTACCGCAACCCGTCCCAGGTGCCGGGCGGGACCGTCGTCGTGGTCGGGGCGGCGAACTCCGGCGCCCAGATCGCGCCCGAGCTGGCCGCCGGCCGCCGCGTGCTGCTGTCGCAGGGCTCGCCCCTGCCGCACTTCGGCCGCCGGTTCCTGGGCAAGGGCCTGCACTGGTGGGGCGACAAGTTCGGGCTGATCGCCAAGCCGCTGATGGGCGAGCGCGACCGGCTGCACAAGAAGACGATCCTGGTCGGGCCGAGCCTGAAGAAGCTGGCCAAGCGGCACCGCTTCGAGCTCGTGGGCCGCACGGTCGACGCCGAGGGCCGCACGATGCGCTTCGAGGACGGCCGCTCGGCCGACGTCGACGCCGTCGTCTGGGCGACCGGCTTCCGCTACGACTACTCCTGGGTGCACGCGCCCGTCCAGGACGAGGGCGGCGGCATCACGCAGGACCGCGGTGTGACCGCGTCCCCCGGACTCTACGTCCTCGGCATGCAGTGCCAGCACTCCTACGGTTCGGCGCTCATCTGGTGGGTAAAGGACGACGCGGCTTATCTGGTCGAGCGCATCAGGCAGTTCCGTCCCCAGGCGGTGGCGGGCAGAAGGGGTTGAGCGACATGTCCAGGCAGGTGGCGCTGCTGCGCGGAGTGAACGTCGGCGGCCGGAACATGGTGAGCATGGCCGAGCTCCGCAAGCTGCTGGAGGGCCTCGGCTTCGAGGACGTCAAGACGCACCTGCAGAGCGGCAACGTCGTCTACACCAGCGGGAAGAGCCCCGACAAGGCGGCGGCCGAGATCCAGGCCGCGCTCGCCCGCGACCTCGGCGTCTCGGTGCCCGTCCTGGCCAGGACGGGCACCGAGCTGGGCGAGATCCTCAAGGCCAACCCGCTGGGGGACGTCGCCGCCGACGACGCCCTGCACCTCGTCACGTTCCTGTCGGACAAGCCCGACGCAGGGCCGATCAAGGCGCTCGACCCCGACGCCTTCAAGCCCGACGTCTTCAAGCACGTCGGCAAGGAGATCTACGTCTGGTGCCCCGACGGGGTGCGCAACACCAAGCTGTCCTACTCCTTCTGGGAGAAGAAGCTCGGCGTCACCGCCACCGCCCGCAACTGGAAGACCGTCTCCAAGCTGCACGAGCTGGCCACCGCCGGTTAGCCCGCCAGCTCGCGCTTGAGCGTCTTGCCGATCGGCCCGCGCGGCAGCGACTTCGCGACCACGTACCGCGCCGGCCGCTCGGCCGGGTCCAGCCGGTCGGCGGCGAAGGCGCGCAGCTCGTCCTCGGGCACGGGCGAGCGCAGCACGACGGCCGCCGTGACGCCCCGCGGCCCCTGGACCGCGGCGGCCTCGACCACCTCGGGATGCCAGTGCAGGGCGTGCTCGACCCGCAGCGAGGAGATCCGGCGCCCGCCGGCGGTGATGACGTCGGCGGCCCGGTCGAAGAAGCGCAGCCGGCCCTCCCCGTCCAGTTCGCCCAGGTCGCCCATGTGGGTCCAGCCGTCGCGGAAGGTGCGCTCGTCGGCGGCGGCGTCGGTCAGGTACCAGCGGCGGGGGGCGGCCGAGCGCAGGCAGATCTCGCCCGCGTCGGTGACCCGCACCTCGGTGCCCGCGCTCGGGCGGCCCAGCAGCCCCTCGTCTTCCGGCGTGGGCGGCGTCTCCACCGGGCGGTGCACGAAGGCGGGGGCCGACTCCGTCGAGCCGTAGCCGATGACGATCCGCACGTCCGGCAGCGCCTCCATGAGCCGGGCCACCGTGGCCATCGGCACCGGCGCCGAGCCCAGCATGAGCGCCCGCAGGCCGGACAGGTCGTACCGCTCGTGCCAGCCGTGCGCCACCATCCGGGTCGCGGTGGACGGCGGGACGATCGCCATCGGCACCCGCAGCTTCTCCAGCATGCGGGCCACGTTCTCCGGCCCGAGGTCGGTCAGCACGTGCGTGGTCGCCGGGGCGGTCATCGCCGTCATCAGCGCGCTGTGCCCGGCGTTCGTGCCCAGCGGGACGGCGGCCAGCACCCCGTCCACGCCGGTGAACAGCTTCCCGCGGCCCTCGTGGCCGTAGGTGAGGTTCGCGACGGGGACCGCCACGGCCTTGGGGCGGCCGGTCGTGCCCGAGGTGTAGAGGATCTCGGCGACGTCGTCGTCCCGGGCGCCCGCCGCGTCACCCAACGGGCCGGGCAGCACCTGACCCACCCCGCACTCGGCCAGCCGGGCGCGGACCTCCTCCTCCGGCAGCGCGGGCGGCAGCCCGAGCACGGTGCCGCCGGCCAGGTGCACGGCCACGGCGGCGACCGCGTGCCCGATCCAGTCGTCGTGCCGCAGCGCCGTCCTGACCGGGGCCAGCCGGGCGGCCAGCTCCTCCGACCGGGCGGTCCAGTCGGCCACCCGCAGCTCGCGCTCGCCGTCCACGACGAGTGCCACATGATCGCCCCGACGGGCGCTGACCAGTTCTGCCGGGTTCGTCGTCATGCGGCCGATGGTAGGAAGCCGGGCGCTCCCCGGATGCTCAGTGTTGAGCAGACCCGTGGGGCGCTTTCGTGTGGGCTGGAGTCGGCATGGGTCCGCGAAGAAGTGGGACGGCTGCCAAGAACAAGGGAGGCGATGACATGAACCAAACCGGTTCGAGTACGCGCGGCCAGCTGTTCGCCACCATCGGCGCACTCCTGGCCCTGGCGCTGGCGTCGATCGACGTCTCGGTGGTGGGGGCGGCGATGCCCCGGATCGCCGCCGACCTGCACGGCCTGTCGCTGTACGCGTGGGTGGGGGTCTCCTACGCCGTCGCGGCCGCCGTCGTCGTGCCGATCGCCGGGAAGCTCGGCGACATGTTCGGCCGCAAACCGGTGCTGCTCGTCGGCCTGGCGGGCTTCCTGGTGGCGTCGTGGTTGTGCGGCGCGGCCCAGACGATGCCCCAGCTCGTCGGCGCGCGAGGGCTGGCGGGGCTGTTCGGCGGCGTGCTGATGGCCAACGTCTTCACGCTGCTCGCCGACGTCTACACGCCGGAGCGCCGCACCCAGATGCAGGGCGTGTTCTTCGGCTTCTCCGGCCTCAGCATGGTGATCGGGCCGCTGCTCGGCGGGTTCATCACCGACAACTGGAGCTGGCGCTGGGTCTTCTACGTCAACGTGCCCATCGGGCTGCTCGCGATCGCCGCCGTGCTGATCGGCGTCCCGTTCGTGCGCAGCGGCGCGAGCTGGCGCGACATCGACTTCGCCGGCGTCGTCACGCTCGTGGCCGGGCTCGTCCCGATCCTGATCGGGCTCACGCTCACCGGCGACCGGCACGCCTGGACCTCGCCCGAGGTGCTGGCCCTGCTGATCGGCGGCGCCGTGCTGCTGGTGGCGTTCTACTTCGTCGAGACGCGGGTGGCCAAGAACCCGCTGGTGCCGTTCGCGCTGTTCCGGAGCAACCAGGTGTCCGTCATGGCCGTGGTGGCCTTCTTCTCCGCGTTCGCCATGATGGGCACGGCCTTCTACGTGCCGCTGCTCTACCAGGGCGTGCTCGGCGTGAGCGCGACCCACTCCGGCACGCTGCTGATCCCGATGATGCTCGGCCTGATGCTCATGGCCCCGATCGCCGGCAAGGCGATGACGGCCATGCCGCGCTACCGGCTGCTCGGCGTGTTCGCCATGGCCGCCATCGTCGCCGGGCTGCTGATCCTGTCGGCCGTCGGGCCGGACAGCGGGCAGGGCCTGCCGATCGTCGCCATGGTGCTCATCGGCGTCGGCATCGGCATCGCGTTCCCGATGGCCACGGCCGTCACGCAGAGCGCGATCCCGATGGAGCAGGTGGGCGTCGGCACCAGCCAGATCCAGTTCTGGCGGATGATCGCCGGGCCGGTCTCGCTGGCGATCCTCGGCTCGATCATGTCGTCCCGGCTCGGCGTCGCCGGTCAGGGCGGCGAGGGCGTCGCGCCGGCGGTGCTCGCCGACGCGCTGGGCGACCTGTTCCTGGCCTGCGCGATCGCGGTCGGCATCGGCCTGGTGGCCAGCCTCTTCCTGAAGGAGGTGCCGCTGCGCGACATGTCGATGGGCAGGTCGAAGGCGGGCAAGGCCGACCAGAAGGCCGCGCCCAACCAGGGGCGTGCCGCCAGGGCGTGACCCCGGAGCACCGGGTGGCGGGGCCGTGCGCGGCCCCGCCATCGCCATGTCCGCACGCGCCTGCTCACAGTTGAGCAGACGTACGCGAGCGCGCGGGCGAGGCTGCTGGCATGGACTCCTACCCCATCCCCAGGACGTGCCCGCTGGATCCGCCGTCCGAATATCGGGACCTGCAGGCGGGGCGGCCCATCACGCGCGTCCGGCTGGACTTCGACGGGAGCGAGGTCTGGCTGGTGACGCGGTACGAGGACGCCCGCGCCGTGCTCGGCGACGCCCGGTTCAGCTCCGACTTCGCCACCCCCGGCTTCCCGGCCCGGCTCACCTCGCAGCCTCCGGGGCCGGGCACCTTCATCAGGATGGACCCGCCCGACCACTCGCGGCTGCGCCGCCTGCTGCTGCCGGAGTTCAACCGCAGGCGGGTCGAGGCGCTGCGCCCGGCCATCCGGCGCATCACCGAGGCGCTCGTGGACGAGATGGCCGCCCAGGGCCCGCCTGCCGACCTGGTCCAGACGCTGGCCCTGCCGCTGCCCTCCCAGGTCATCACCGAGCTGCTCGGGGTGCCGTACGAGGACCGCGACTACTTCCACGAGACCACCAAGGTCATCGGCGACCGCAACGTGGAGCCCGAGCAGCGCATGAAGGTCCGCGAGGACCTGCGCCACTACCTGGAGCGGCTGGTCGCCGAGCGCGAGCAGCGGCCCGCCGACGACCTGCTCAGCCGCCTGGGCGCCCACCGCGAGGCGGCCAAGGTCAGCCGGGAGGAGGTCGTCGGCATCGCCACGCTGCTGATGGTGGCCGGCTACGAGACCATCGCCAACCAGATCGGCGTGGGCACCGTGGCGCTGCTGGAGAACCCCGAACGCCTGGCCGAGCTGCGCGAACGTCCCGAGGCGCTGCCCGCCGCCATCGAGGAGATCATCCGCCACCAGACCGTCATCGACTACGGCGCCCGCCGCGCGGCCACCGCAGACGTCGAGGTCGGCGGCAGGCTGATCAGGAAGGGCGAGGGCGTGGTCGTCGTGCTGGCCGCGGCCAACCGCGACGAGGAGGTGTGGGCCGACCCGGACCGGCTGGACTTCGGCCGCTTCGGCGACCTCGCCGACCGGCAGGAGCACCTGTCCTTCGGCTTCGGCATCCACCAGTGCATGGGCCAGCTCCTGGCCCGCGCCCAGCTGGAGATCGCCTGGTCCACGCTGTTCGCCCGGCTCCCGGGGCTGCGCCTCGCGGTGCCGCTGGAGGAGGTGCCCTTCCGCTCCGACATGTTCGTGTACGGCGTGCACGCCCTCCCGGTGACCTGGGGATGAACCGCGACCCGCGGGACCGGGTCCGCGCGCTCTTCGACCCCGGGACCGTCCGGCCGCTGCCCGGTGACGACGACGGCGACGACGGCTGCGGCGTGCTCGCCGCCCGCGGCGGCATCGGCGGCGGACCGGCGGTCGCCTACGCCACCGACCCCGGCCGGATGGGCGGCGCGATGGGCGCCGAGGGCTGCGCCCGCATCGTCCGGGCCATCGACCTGGGCGTCCGGGAGCGGGCGCCCGTCGTCGGCCTCTGGCACTCCGGCGGCGCCCGGCTGGGCGAGGGCGTCACCGCGCTCGACGGCGTCGGCCAGGTGTTCGCCGCGATGGTCCGGGCCTCCGGCGCCGTCCCGCAGATCTCCGTCGTGCTCGGCCCGGCCGCCGGCGGCGCGGCCTACGGCCCGGCGCTCACCGACGTGGTGATCATGAGCGAGAGCGGGCGCGTCTTCGTCACCGGCCCGGACGTCGTCCGCAAGGTCACCGGCGAGGACGTCGACATGGAACGGCTCGGCGGCCCCGACCCGCACAGCAGGCGCAGCGGCCTGGCCCACCTCACCACGCCGGACGACGAGAGCGCCGTCGCCGCCGCCCGCCGGATCACCACCCTGCTCGGCGGCCAGGGCGAGCTGCGTCCCTGGGAGGCCCGCGACGACCCCGAGCTCGGCGGCCTGCTCCCCGAACGCGCCAGGCGCGCCTACGACGTGCACCCGATCGTCGCCCGGCTGCTCGACGGCCCCGGCGAGGAGCTGCACCCGAAGTGGGCGCCCAACCTCGTCACCACGCTCGGCCGGCTGACCGGCAGGACCGTCGGCGTCATCGCCAACAACCCGCTGCGCAAGGGGGGCTGCCTCGACGCGGCGGCGGCCGAGAAGGCCGCGCGGTTCGTCCGCATGTGCGACTCGCTCGGCGTGCCGCTCGTCGTGCTCGTGGACGTGCCCGGCTATCTGCCCGGCGTCCGGCAGGAGTGGGACGGCGTGGTCCGGCGCGGCGCCAAGCTGCTGCACGCCTTCGCCGAGGCCGTCGTGCCCCGGGTGACGCTCGTGCTGCGCAAGTCCTACGGCGGCGCGTACGTCGCCATGAACTCCCGCGCCCTGGGCGCCTCCGCGGTCTACGCCTGGCCCACCGCCGAGGTGGCCGTCATGGGCGCCGAGGCCGCCGTGGACATCCTGCACCGCAGGAAGCTGCGCGACGGACCGCGGGACGGGCGCGAGGAGCTGCGCCGCCGGCTCGTCGCCGAGCACGAACGCGAGGCCGGCGGCGTCGGCAAGGCCGTGGAGATCGGCGTCGTGGACGAGGTGATCGAGCCCGCCGGCACCCGGCGGCGGCTCGCCGAGGCCCTGCTCAAGGCCGTGCCGCTGCGCGGCGACCACACCAACATCCCGCTGTGAAGCCCCTGCTCACTATTGAGCAGGCAGCACGGCGGGCCCTCATTAGCGTGACGAACAAGCCGACAGACGGAGTGGAACGATGACCAACCCGAATCCCGTCATCCCGCCGGCCGAGCAGCAGACCTCGGTGCCCGCGGCGGATCTGATCAACTCGGCCACGGCTGGCGTGATCGTCGAGCGGACCGCGCAGGTCAGGAACGGCGCCCACGCCAAGGGGCGCAAGTTCGCCCGCATGATGGCCGAGATGGTGACCGCCAAGCAGGTGGGCGTCGCCAGCGTCTTCCTGTACGAGGAGACGTTCGGGACCAAGGACCGGCTGCACTGGCTGATCCACCTCAGCTCGCTGCACGCCTACGAGCAGATGGTGCACATGGGCACCTCCGACGGCGAGTACCGCGACAACACCGCCGACAGCGGCTGGGACGAGATCTTCGTCGACGGCAGCATGACCGAGACCGTGCTGCTGCCCCAGTTCTGGGGCATGTACGGGACCGCGGTCGACGGCGAGCGCGAGAAGCAGTCCACGGTCTACCTGCAGCAGGGCGAGATCACCGGGCTGCCCGGCGCCCGCGAGCAGGTGCCGCAGCCCTACGAGCAGCTCGTCCACTCGGGCAACTGCGGCCTGCTGCTGCACCGGACCGCCCAGCTCGACTACGACTTCCGGTCCGAGGGGCGCACGTTCGCCCGCGAGGCCGCCGAGTCCATCAACGAGAACCTGCCCGGCGAGGCCACCGTCTTCGTCTACGAGGAGGCCTTCGGCGCGGCCGACCGCATCCACTGGCTGATCCACATGAAGTCGCTGAGCACCTACTACAAGGTCCTGGCGCTGCACGTGAAGGACGAGAAGGTGCGGGACCTGTACTTCCAGCAGCGCATCGCGCCCGAGCGCGGCGGCGGCACCTGGGCCAGGATGTTCGTGCCCGGCAGCATGCACGACACCGGCCTCACCCCGCATCACTGGGGGATGTACGCGACATGATCGGCCGCTGCCTGCACGAGATCTTCGCCGAGCGCGCCGCGAAGGCCCCCGACCGGATCGCCGTGACCTGCGGCGCCGAGGAGATCACCTACGGAGACCTGGACGCCCGCGCCGACCGGCTGGCCTGCCTGCTGCAGGCTGCCGGGACCGGCCCCGGCGTGCTGGTGGGGCTGTGCGCCGACCGCGGCATCGACCTGGTGGCGGGGCTGCTCGCGATACTCAAGGCGGGCGGCGCGTACGTGCCGATCGACCCCGGCTACCCGGCGGGGCGGACCGCGTACCTGCTGGAGGACAGCGGGGTCCGCACGGTCGTCACGACGTCCGGGGTGGCCGGCCGGCTCGGCGGCGTCCTGCCCGGCGAGGTCGTGCTCGCCGACGCCGAGCCGCCCGAGGGACGCCCCGCGGCCACGGCCCGCGACGAGGACCTGGCCTACGTCATCTACACCTCGGGCTCGACCGGCGCGCCCAAGGGGGTGCTGGTCGAGCACCGCAACGTCGTGCGCCTGCTGGAGCGGACCGAGCAGTGGTTCGGCTTCGGCGACGACGACGTCTGGACGCTCTTCCACTCCGTCAGCTTCGACTTCTCGGTGTGGGAGCTCTGGGGCGCGCTGCTGTACGGCGGCCGGCTGGTGATCGTCCCGGCGGACGTGGCCAGGTCGCCAGAGTCGCTGCGCCGGCTGCTGGTGGCGGAGGGCGTCACCGTGCTGAACCAGACGCCCTCCGCGTTCCGGCACCTGGTGGCGGCCGACGCCCGGCAGGAGGAGCCGTCGCCGTACCGGCTGCGCCGGATCGTCTTCGGCGGCGAGCGGCTGGACGTCGAGCTGCTGGCCCCGTGGATCGACCGTTACGGCGACGAGCACCCGCAGCTCGTCAACATGTACGGCATCACCGAGACCACCGTCCACGTGACCTACCGCCGCGTCCGCGCGGCCGACCTCGGCCACCCCGAGCTGAGCCCGATCGGCGTGCCCATCCCGGACCTGCGCCTCGACGTGCTCGACGAGCACGGCCGCCCGGCGACCACGGGGAACCTGCACGTCTCGGGCCCAGGGCTCGCCCGCGGCTACCTCGACCGGCCCGAGTTGACCGCCGAGCGGTTCAGGGTCGCGCCGGACGGCGGCCGCCGCTACGACTCCGGCGACGTCGTCACCCGCCTGCCCGGCGGCGAGTACGCCTACCTCGGGCGGTCCGACGACCAGATCAAGGTCCGCGGGTTCCGCCTGGAGCCCAGGGAGATCGAGCTGTGCCTGCTCGGCCATCCGGGGGTCGCCCACGCGGTGGTGGCCCACCGCGACTACGGCGAGGGCGACGTCCGGCTGCTGGCCTTCGTCGTGCCGGACGGCGATCCGGGGCCGGACCTGATCGACCAGCTCACCGAGCGGGCCGCGAGCCGGTTGCCGGCGCACGCCCGCCCGTCCACCTACCACATCGTGTCGGAGATCCCCATGACGCCGCAGGGAAAGGCGGACCGCGCCGCTCTGGCCAGGTCCGCGCAGGCATCGTCGGCCGCCAAGGTCGTGCAGCGCATCGCCGAGGACGTGCTCGAACGCGACGAGGTGCCACCCCGGGTGGACCTGTTCGACCTGGGCGCGACCTCGCTGGCGATGACCCGCATCATCGCCCAGGTGAACGAGCGCTTCGGGCTGGAGCTGACGGGACGCGAGCTGGAGGAGGAGGCGTCGGTCGCCGCCCTGGCCTCCTGCGTCGAGGAACGACTGACCGTGAGGGGATAGACCATGCACGAGACCACCGTCCGGGGCGAGTACTCGATGACCCCCGAGGAGCTGAAGAGCTTCCACACCCAGGGCTACTTCGGCCCGTTCAAGGTCTACGAGATCGACGAGATGCGCCAGAACTGGCGGCGCGAGCGCATGCGTCTCATGGACCGCAGCAACGCCGTCTATCGCGACGACGCCGCCTCGGGCAACACCAACATCTCCAACTACGACCGGCACCTGGACTCGCCCTTCCTGGCCGACCACATCAGCCGGCCGCAGATCGTGGACCGCGTGGTCAGCGTGCTCGGCCCGGACGTGCTCTGCTGGCGCACCGAGTTCTTCCCCAAGTACCCCGGGGACGAGGGCACCGACTGGCACCAGGCCGACACCTTCGCCAACGCCTCCGGCAAGCCGCAGATCGTCTGGCCGCAGGCGGAGGAGTTCGGCGGCACGATCACCGTCTGGACCGCCTTCACCGAGGCGAACGAGGACACCGGGTGCCTGCAGTTCATCCCCGGCACCCACGAGACGATGTTCTACGACGAGACCAAGCGCATGCACTACGACCCCAACAAGATCAACCAGGAGGACAAGGACGGCGTCCGGCGCGGCTTCTTCGGCTACGACTACCGCGACCTGCAGATCGACCCCGACTGGAAGCCCGACGAGTCGCAGGCCGTCTCCATGGTGATGAGGCCGGGCGAGGCCATCCTGTTCTGGTCGACGCTCATGCACGCCTCGCTGCCGCACAAGGGCCTGACCGACGAGATGCGCCTGGGGTTCGCCGCCCGGTACGTCCCGACCAAGGTGGACGTCTACCCGGACACCGACGAGATCGAGGAGTACGGCGGCCGGGTCAGCCTGGACCGGTACGGCGCCGTCCTGGTCACCGGGCAGAACACCAACCCGCACAACCGGATCGCCACGGCCACCACCACCGGCCACCCCTTCACCACCCGATGAGGCCCGCCGTGACCTCCCGAATCCCACGGCGCGCGGCGACCCGCGCGCCCTCCCGCCACCCGACCTCTGCCCGCCCCCGGTGCGCGGCGACCCACGCGCCCTCTGACGATCCACGGAATGCGGTGATCATCTCGTGGCCGCCGAACTGAGACGTCTGACCCGGGCCGTGCAGGACGCGCGGCCGCTGGTGGACGTCCTGCGGCATCCGGTGCGCCTGGCCGGCCCGCCCGGCCTCGCCTCCCTCCTGGGCCGTGTGACCCGACGGCTGGGCGCACCGGAGTTCGCCCTGACCGACCACGACTCGCTCGACACCTTCGAACGCCTGGTCAGCGACCATCTCGCGCTCCATGACGGCATGGGCGAGGACCTGCCGCCGGCCGCCGTCGACGAGGTCGTGGACGGCGCGGCCCGGGACGGCTTCGAGGGGTTGTGCACGCGCGAGGAGGTCGTGCCGGCGGACGGGGGCCCGCCGCTGCCCGCCTACGCGGCCGGCGACCCGCAGGCCCCGGCCGTCGTGATCGTGGCCGCCTGCGGCATGCCGGCCCGCCTGTGCGAGCAGTGGATGCGGTTCCTGTCCCGCACCCATCACGTCCTCACCTGGGAGACCCGCGCGTTGTTCGGGCCGGACCCCTCGGCGGAGCCGCCGGACGTGGGGGTGCCGGCGCAGGCCGGTGACCTCTTCGCGGTCATGGACCATTTCGGCGTCCGGCGGGCGCACCTGATGTGCCTGTGCGGCGGGGCCGTCATCGGCCTGGCCGCCGCGCACCTCGATCCCGGTCGCGTCGGTTCGCTCAGCCTGTGGCACGGCGACTTCGCCGCCGTGAAGGGCGCCGACCGGACCCACCACCAGCAGAACCTGGTGGGGCTCATGGAGATGGCCGCGGCCGGCCCCGACCGGGCCGCCGCCATCCATCCCGTGCTCTGCCAGACGATGCTCTCCTCGGTGCCGCCCGACCTGGCGCACCTGGTGGTCTACCCGTACGCGACGCCCGAGCTGCTGCACCGCTACTGCCGCCTGAACGGGGAGATCATGACGACGGACGTGAGCCCCTGGCTGGCCGGGATCGACCGGCCCGTCCTGGTGGTCTCCAGTCACGACGACGAGACCGCCCACCCCGTGGGCTCGAAGGCGGTGGCGGCGGCGCTGCCGGACGCCGTCCTGCATCTGCGGGCGCACGGCGACCACATTTCGCTGTTCAAAGGTGACCGGGAGTTGATGGATATGGCCCGGGACTTTATTGACTCCGCAGCGGCCCGATAACAGCCGAAATTCGCTTCCAGGTAATTCTCCGGACATATCAGAGAATTATGGGGCAGCTTGTTAATCAGTCGATTGATGGGTAGGGGCAACGACGTCATGAAATGAATTCCGAGGGGCGGGGTAAATGAAGTCATCGGACGCTGCGCAACTGAGAGCCGGGCTCCGCTCCTTCATCTCGCAGGAAACGTCGGGCGCCTGCTCGATCCGGGTGCCGAGACGCACCAACATCTACAACTGCGGTCAGCGCGACAGCAACATCTACGTGATCGAGAGCGGTCAGGTCAAGACCCAGATGTACGCGCGCTGCGGCAAGGAATGCCTGCTCTCGATCTTCACCGCCGGCGACATCTTCGGCGAGTCCTCCCTGCTCGGGGCCGAGCGCAGCGAGACGGCCACCGCCATGCGGACCACCTGGGTGCGCCGCATTCCGGCCGCCCGATTCCGCGCCGCCATGGCCGAGAGCGAACTCATGGACGGATTCATCGACTATCTCGCGCTACGCCTGCGGGAACAGCAGGAAGTGATCGCGACAATGGTCACGATGGACAGCGAGCAGCGTCTGGCCTCCGTTCTGCTGCGCTTATCCAGAAAGATCGGTAAGCGCCGTGCCCCGAATGTGCGGGCCATCGAGGAACGCATCACCCAGGAAGAACTCTCCGGCATGGTCGGCACCACCCGGTCGCGCGTCGGATTCTTCCTCAAACGATTCAAGGACGCCGGCCTGGTCCTGCCCACCTCGGACCCGTACCTGGTCGTGGACGAGGAACGCCTGGCTGAGTACGTCGACGAGGTCAACTGACGGCCGGCGAGGTCGGCTGACGGCCGGCGAGCCGCCCCTGGCCCGGTCCGCGCGCGGCGGGCCGGGCCGGGCGGCGTTCAGCAGGAGATCAGCTCGAACGGCACCGCCGGACGGCCGCCGAACCGCTGACCCGCGGCGTTCACGAACCCCTCCAGCGGCACCCGGGCCCCGCCCGGCGGCACCCCCAGCGCCGACAGGTACGCCGCGTGCGCCTCGACCGAGGCCAGCGCCGCGTCCAGGTGCCCGGTCACGTCCACCGCGTGCGTCGGCCGCACGGAGCCGGCGATCGCCACGTACTTGACGCCGCCCCACGGCTCGGCCCCCGCGTCGGGCAGGATCCAGCGGTTGCCCGCGTCGAGGACCGCGTCCAGCACGGCCCGGCCGGTGACGCGGTGGTCGGGGCTGTTCCACTTCCCGGTGAAGGTGAAGTCGTGGTGGTTGAAGGTGATCACCAGCTCGGGCCGGTGCCGGCGCAGCGCCGCCACCAGGTCGTACCGGAGCCGGGGGGAGTGCTCGATCCCGCCGTCGGGATGGTCGAGGAACTCGACCGACGAGACGCCGACGATGGCGGCGCTCGCCCGCTGCTCCTCCTCCCGCACCTTGCGCGCCTGGTCCGGCGGCATCGAGTCGATGCCCGCCTCGCCGCGGGTGAGCAGGAGGTAACCGACCTGCTTGCCGGCGCCGGTCCAGGCGGCCACGGCGCCGGCGCTGCCGAACTCCATGTCGTCGGGGTGGGCCACGACGGCCAGTGCTCTCGTCCAGTCATCGGGCATGGGCTGTAAGTCGTCCGTCATGTCATTCCCCCTGACATGACGGAAGATCGCTAAACCTGATCGTCCGGCCCGTAGCGCCGGGCGATGTCCTGAGAGGAGGGCCAGCGGCTGTAGGCCGGCGAGCGCGGCCAGCCGTCGGGGGAGTCCTGCCACTCCTCCTGCCGCCCGTACGGCAGCAGGTCGATCAGCGCGAAGGTGTGCGTGAGCTGCTCGGTGCCCCGGCCGTCGGTGTGCCAGGTGCGGTAGACGGCGTCGCCGTCGCGCAGGAACACGTTCACGGCGAAGCCCGCGCCGGGCGGCGCGCCGACGTCGGCCCCGAACGGGCTGCCGGCCGTCGAGTACCAGGTCATCCGGTTGCCGACCCGCCGCCGGTAGGCCAGGGCCTCCTCGATCGGGCCCTGGGTGACGACGACGAACCGGGCGTCGTAGTCGTCCAGGAACTCCAGGCGGGTGAACTGCGCGGTGAACCCCGTGCATCCCGGGCACTGCCACTCCTTGCCGGGGAACCACATGTGGTTGTAGACGATCAGCTGCCGCCTGCCTTCGAAGACGTCCGCCAGCCGGACCGGCCCGTCCTCGCCCTCCAGGACGTAGTCGGGCATGCGCACCATCGGCAGGCGACGGCGCTGGGCGGCGATGGCGTCGAGCTCACGGGTGGCGGCCTTCTCCCTGGCCCGCAGCTCGTCGAGGCGGAGCCGCCAGGTCTCGGCGTCGACGACGGGCGGTAGTGCGTTCGCGCTCATGGTCCCTCACTGATCGGTCGCGGCCTGCGATGCACAGGGACAGACCCGCCGCGGTCGCGAAACTCATCGGCGGGCCCGCATCCCGCCGAGCCCGTCCGCACGGACCCCTGAGCACGTCCGGGCGGTAGCCTTCTACCTCGGGTAGAACCCGGCAGGAGGCGCGGATGCAACTCGGCAATCTCGAACGGTCGATCATGGAAGCCCTGTGGCGGCATCCTCAGGGCATGTTCGCCCACGACCTCGCGGCCGGCCTGCCCTCCCAGCCCGCCGTCACGACGGTGCTGACCGTGCTGATGCGCCTGGCGAACAAGGGCATGGTCGCCCGCGAGCGCGTCGGCCGGGCCCACCTCTACAAGGCCACCGCGGGCAAGGACGCCTTCGTCGCCGAAGCCATGCGCGCGGCGCTGGCGGAGGCCGGCGACGTGGTGGCGGCCGTGCAGCGGTTCGTCGGCACGGTGACGCCCGAGGTGGCCGCGGCGCTGCGCGAGGCGCTGGAGGAGCAGGACGGACCGGCGCGGTGATCGCCTGGTTCGTCGCCGCCGGGGTGGCGCTGCTGCCGGTGACGCTGGGCGGCCGCGTCGCCCACGCGCTGGCCGGAGCGGCCTGGTCATATCGTTGCCCGCGGGCGGCGCTGGCGCTCTGGCAGGCCATCGGGCTGGGCGCGGGCCTGGGCGCGGTCGGCCTCGGGCTGGTGGCCGCGGTCGCGCCACTGGCGGCGGTGTTCCCGCACGGCATGCACACACTGCTGCGGCAGATCGTCAGCGGCCACGGGCTGGACGGCCTCGGCCCGCTGCACCTGCTGGCCCTGGCCTGGTCGGCGGGCCTGCTGAGCTGGCTGACCGGGCACACGGCGCGGGCCACGGCCAAGACCCTTCGCGAGCGGCGGCGGCAGCGCCTGCTGGTCGACGTGGTGGCCGACCACCATCCGGCCTACGACGCCTACGTGCTGCCGGTGGCCGGGCAGGTGGCCTACTGCGTGCCGGGCAGACGCCGGCGCATCGTGCTGAGCCAGGGCACCCTCGACGCGCTGGCGCCGGCCGAGCTGCGGGCCGTCCTGGAGCACGAGCGGGCGCACGCGCGCGGCCGTCACCACCTGGCCCTGCTGCCGTTCGTGGCGTTGTCGCACGCGTTCTCGTGGCTGCCCGCCGCGCGCACGGCCCGCGGGGCGGTGGCCGTGCTGCTGGAGATGATCGCCGACGACCACGCCCGCCGCGTGCACGGAGAGCTGCCTCTGGCGCGTGCCCTGGTACGCATGGCGGCCGGTGGCGCGGCGCCGGGGGCGGCCACGTTCGCCCTGGCCGACGCCGGTGTGGTGGAACGGCTGGAGCGCCTGCTCGACGGGCGCGGCCGGCCCCGCTGGGTGTCGGCGGCGGCCTACTCGGCGGCCGTCCTGCAGCTGAGCGGGCCCCTTGCGGTGCTGATCGCGCCTTTGGTCTGCTTCGCCCTCTAGCGGCCCTGGACCTGATCGCGGCCGCGGTCGTCCTGGTGCGCGCCCTGCCGGGCCGGACCAGGCCGCCTTCGCCGCCGAGTTCGACGGCCTGGTCGAGGAAGTCGGCACCGCCAAGGTCCAGACGTTCTGCGTATCCTGGGCAGCCCGCCCGGAAAGAGGTGTCCCTGTGTACGAGATCGTGGCCGCTCTCGCGCCTCCCGTCGTGGTCGGCGGAGCCTTCATCGTCGGCGTCGTCCACCTGGTGCGCGCCGAAGGGCGGGCCAAAGCCGCCGAAGCACGGGCCGCGCGCGAGCGGGCGGCGGCCACGCCCGACCCCGGACAGCAGCCGGAGCCCCGGGCCGACGGCTGACCCCGTGCCGCTACCGGCCGGGTTCGTCGCAGCCGGGCCGCATCTGCTCGGTGTGCCCGCCGCCCGCCTCGGCCGCGTAGCGGAGCAGGTGGCGGGCGGACGCCTCCAGATCGGCGGCGGCGGTCACGCACGCCGCCAGATGGGCGGTCACCGCCGAGCGCAACCAGGCGGGCGTCCCGTCGCCCGCCTTCAGCCCCGCCTCGACGGCGCGCAGCCGCTCGGCGCAGGCGGCGAGGGCGCGGGCGTCCGCGCGCAGGACTTCGGCGTGCGCGACGATCGCGGCGATCCGGGCGGGCATGGCTCCTCCGTCAGCCCGTCGGCACCGGGACGGCGGCGTCCCGGAGCGTCCGGCGGGTGGTGGCCGACAGGCACAGCAGCGGGCGGGCGCCGTCGAGGCCCAGCTCGCGCAGCCAGCCGGCCAGCGGGTGGGCCGACCGCGGCTCGACGGCCAGCCGCAACGACGGCGCCGCGTGCAGCCGGGCCCGCCCGCGGGCGCGTACGTGGGACCGCAGCACCGCGCCGGCCTCCCGGGCGTAGCCGACCAGGCCGGGATCGTTCAGCGGCAGGCCGGGACCGAGCCGCCCGCGCAGGGTGAGGATCCGGTCGGCGGCGAGATGCGCGGACCGCGCGCCGAGCCGCAGCTCCAGAGCCGTCAGGTACGTCTCGCCGCCCCACAGCCGCGCGCCCAGGGCCTGGACGACCGCGCTGTCGACCGCGGAGCCGACGAGGAAGGCGCCGGAGCGGCGCACGTCCGCGGCCCGCAGCAGGTCGGGAAGACCGAGGCCCCGCCACGGCGGGCCGGGCTCCGGCGACCGGAACGGCCCCGGCACGACGACGCCGACCTGCAGCTCCGCGTAGTCGCCCACGCCGGTGCGCCGGTTCCGGGCGGCGTGCACGACGACCAGCGCCCGCCCCGCCACCCGTACGACGGGACCGAGCCCCGTGCCCTCCAGCAGCCCCGCCACCGCCGCCGGGCTGACCGCGAACCAGGCCGTGAGCGCCTCGCCGTCGCGGCAAATGATCGGCAGCTCGACGACCCCCTCGGGCCCGTCCACCGGCACGGCCCGGACGGGCGACCGCTCCGGCGCGGGCGGACGATCGAACAGCAGGTACGCCTGCGAGCGCACGACCCGCCCCCGGTACGGGGCGAGCCGCTGCTCGATGACGTCGCGGGCCTCGGGCAGGTCGTCGGTGAGGTTGGCGAGGTAGCGCTCGATGCTGTGGCACTGCGGGAACATGTGGGTGGAATCGCTGTAGTCCACCACGTACCAGTCGGGGTGCAGGTCGAAGCAGGTGCCGGCGCCCTGCCCGTCGAGGGTGGGGATGATGTCGTGCTGGTTGGTGACGCTGGCCACCCAGGTGCGCGGGTCGGCGGGGCGTTTGAAGTCGACGGGCGAGCCGACGGCGACGGCGTGCGTGACCGTGTGCCGGGCGCAGAAGGCGGGGTCCTGGGCCAGGTTCATGATCGCCGCCCCGCCCGCGCTGTGCCCGACGAGCGCCAGTTCGGCGCCCGGCGGCGGCCCGTAGTCGGCGACGGCCTGTGCCAGGGCGCGGCTGTAGGGGCTGGCGGCCAGCACGGCGCTGCTGAACGCGCCGAGCAGGTCCTGGGGCGACTCGCCGTCGGGACGCCCGAGGCGCATGCCCGGCGCGTGCAGGACGTGCCGGATCACGCCGTCCGGCCCCTCGACGCTCTGGAGGAGGGCCCGCCCGGTGGTGCCGATCGTGCTGATGTTGGACAGGAAGCCGAGCAGCGAGCCGCGCGCGCACAGCCGGGCGGACTCGGCCGCGCTCAGCTCGACCCGGCGCGCGGCGCCCTCCCCGACGTCGAGGACGGCGATCGCCCTGTTGCTCAGCCCGAGGAGCGGATCGGCGGTGGCGAAGCCCCTCCCCGTCGCGATGAGCCAGGCGGCGGCGTCGTTGAGCGGGTTCTCGTCCAGCAGCGCGCGCAGCGCCAGGACCTCGCCGAAGACCGGCGCGAGCTGGCTCAGCGCGCGCACCGCGCCACGGTCCTTGACCAGGGCGCGCAGGGCCCGGACGGCCTCCACGTCGCGGTCGGCGGCGGCCGCCTCGACGAGCCGGGCGAGCATGGGGTCCTCGGTCAGCTCGGGATGGGCGACCGCCACCGCCGCCACGCGCAACCGCAACGACGTGGCCAGCACCCGTACGGCCAGGCTCTCGGCCCCCAGCAGGGCGCCGGCCTTGGCGGCCGCGGTCGCCAGCCGGCCCCCGGCGAACGAGTAACCGAGGCCCCGGCCGTTCGTCGTGGCCCGCAGCAGCGCCCGGTAGGCGGGCCGGGCCGCCGAGGGGGCGCGCGGCACGGCGCGCAGCAGCGCGTCGTCGGTCAGCGCGGCCGTGGCGTGCGACGCCGCGCCGTGGATGGCGACCGCGACGTCCACCAGCTCCCGGGCCAGGGCGCGCAGGGTCCCGGCGGCCGGATCGTCGTCGCCGGTCACGGCCGGGCCCGCCGGGACATGCTGACGAAGCGGGGGGCCGGGTCCTCGGGCGTGTTGCGGCGCAGCACGTCCGAGAGCGTGCGCGTGGCCGCGATGACCCGCAGGCCCTGGGGGGAGAACGTGGCGGCGTTGAAGATCCGCGGCGCCAGCAGCGGGTTGGTGAGCGCCTGGGAGAAGGCGTCGATGGCGATGATCTTGGTCAGCAGTGGCGGCAGGATCGCGTCGGCGGAGCCGGGCTCCTCGGCGAACAGCCCGACGTACAGGTCGACGTCGTCGACGTCGCGGTAGAGGTCGCGCAGCGCGCCGCTGACCCGCCGGTCGCCGGTGATCTGCTCGAAGGCGCGCACCCGGGGGAAGCGGCAGTGCTCGCGGTAGCCGTTGTACGGGGCCAGGCCCAGCACCCGCGAGTCGGCGAGGCTGGCCACGTCGATCTCGCGCAGCACCGGGTCGGTGTTGAACAGGCCGATGCGCCCGGCGCGCTGGCGGGAGGCGTCCTCGAACAGCCGCCCGAGCCCGGGTTCGGGGAGCAGCGAGCCGGCGAAGAAGGTCTCGGCCATCGGCAGCTCCCGCCCGGCCACCGACAGGCGGGACGGGACCAGGCTGTGCCAGCGGTAGACGAGGTTGAACTCCACGGAGGCCCAGTTCTGCCGGTGCCAGGCCGCGCGGTCGAGCCGCGTGGACAGCCACGGGTCGAGGGCGAACCGGAAGTGGTAGGGGGTGATGTGGTTGATGTACTCCTCGACGACCAGTTTGATCAGCAGCACGATGAGGACGTTGCGGGCGGTCTGGAACAGCCGTTCGTCGTCCCAGCGCGGATTCTCCCGGGCCAGCAGCCGCGCCACCCTGTTGTGCTCGCGCAGGAACAGCACCGTCAGCATGGTGAAGCCGATCTGGCCGTTGCCCCGGTCGCTGCCGGTGGCGAACAGCGTGTCGCGCCGGGCGTCGGAGAGCTGGTCGAAGCGGATGACGCGCAGCGGGGCGAACTCCGGCTTGATCTTGCCGTTCGCGCACAGGTAGGGCGGGAACTCGCCGCCGCCGAGCGACTGGCTCTTGAGCAGCCCGCCGTCGAAGGCGCGCAGCGCGGCCGTCGCCGCCTCGTCGAGGCCGTACACCTGGTTGAGGTCGATGTGGTGGTTGGAGCTGTTCTTGCGCGGGTCGCGCGGGACGTTGACGTCGCCGCGCAGGAAGCCGTCGGTGAACCACTGGGCGAAGTACGCGAAGAGCACCGTGGACCGCGGGCACGGGATCATGGACTCGCCGCGGGCGAACAGGTCGGCGGCTCGCTCCGGCGTGGGCAGCCGATCTTCGGCGACGGCGACCGGAGGCAGGTGCCTGCCGCTGTAGGTGCGGTCGGTCAGGGAGGCCCACGAGGTGTAGTCGGCCATGGTGCTCAGCGGCTCGGGGCGCGGCGGCATCTCGCGGATCGCGTGGTCGATCAGCGAGGCGTTGATCCGGCGCCGCACCGGGCGGCTGCTCTGCAGCAGGTCCCAGAGGGGCCGGCCGTGGGTCAGGGCCAGGAACCTGAGCCGGTTGGACAGGCCGTCCGTGGCGATGCTGCGTGCTCGGCTCGCCATCGTCAGCCTTCCCGCACGCCGGCGCCGAGCCCGAGCGCGAAGGCGTCGGGGAAGATCCCGAGTGACCGCTCCACCCGGCCCTCCGGCGGCGGCAGCAGCCGTACGCCCGGACGCAGCAGCAGCCGGCGCACGGTCTCGGCGATCACCACCTCGGCCACGTGCACGCCCAGGCAGGCGTGATGACCCGAGCCGAAGAACAGCCGATGGTGACGGGGACGGTCGAGGCGGAACTCGCCGGGATCCGGCACCACGTCCGCGTCGAACATGGCGGAGGCCGGCGCCGCGAGCACGAACGTGCCCGCCGGGATCACCGTGCTGCGCGGCGTGCCGGCGGCCAGCACGTGGTCGCGCTCGCACAGCCGGGGAAGCAGCTTGAAGAACGGGCTGAACCGCAGCGCCTCCCACACGTACGGGTTGAACCGCTCGGGATCGCCGGCGACGGCCGTGGCCTCGGCCAGCACCCGCGGGCGCAGCAGGAGCTGCTCGACCGCCTCGGCCATGGCCCCCGGCGCGCTCTCCACGAAGCCCAGCGGCAGCCCGGCCATGTTGATCACGATGCGGTCGTCGGGGACGGCGGGCAGGGACGCCCGGACCAGGCGGGCGAAGACGTCGTCGGGCAGGTCCCGGCCGGCGCGCAGCGTGGCCCGGTGCTCGGCGAGCAGGTCACGCAGGTACCCGACCAGCTCGGCGCCCGCCTTGACGGACGCCGCCTGGAGCTCGGGGTCGCCGAGGAAGTTGGCGAAGCCGTCGGCGACGATGGCCCGCGTCCAGTGGCCCAGGGTGCGCGGGCCGGGGCCGGGAACGCCGAAATACCGCGCGCACACGCCGAGGGCGACCGGGCGGAACAGCCCTTCGACCGCCTCCAGCCGCCCGCCCGGCTCGGCGGCGTCGAGCAGCTCGTCGGCCAGGCGGCCGGTCAGCTCGCGCACGCCGGCCGCGTCCTCCGGGGCGAGCATGAGCTGCATCAGGCCCTTCTCCCGCCAGTTCATCGGCGTGGCGTCCCGGCCGAGCATGAACGGGGCGCCCAGCGCGGCGTCGAGGCGGGGACCGAAGGCGCGTACGGAGAAGACCTGCTCGTGGGCGAGCACCTCGATCACGTCGGCGAAGCGGGTGACGACCGTGAAGGCGGGCGTGACGAAGACCGGACGCCGCTCCCGCAGCTCGGCGAACAGGCTCCGCCAGTCGGTCCGCATCCACTCCCGGACCAGGCCGAACGCCGATATCGGGTCTTCAGCCAGCGCCTGGTCGTACCTCTCCAGATAGCCGCCCGTGGTCGCCTGATCGACAGCACCCATTCCGTGGACCTTCCGCCTGATATCGGAGCGCACAGGGATGATCACTTTGCGCAATCACAATCTAGGGAGGCGTCACACCCTTTCTTCATGACAATCGAGTGCATTGTTTTGGTGCCTCACGGTAATTACTCCGTCACTGTCAGGACATTGCCGCAGTCCATGGGCCTGGTCATTGAATAAGGAGCCTGATCGACCCGTACCGCTCATGGGAGGAAACGTGACGTCACCCCTGCCGCAGCCGGGCACGGCGGAGACGGTGACGGTCACCACCGGCCGCCGCACCGCCTACCTGGTCGTCCTGGTCGTCCTGCCCGTGCTGCTGCTGGCCCTCGCGGTGCCGGCGGCCTGGGGCTGGGGCATCGGCCCGCGCGACCTGGCCATCGCGGTCGTGATGTACCTGGTGAGCATCTTCGGCATCGCCATCGGCTACCACCGCCTGTTCACCCACCGCGCCTTCAGGGCCAACCGGGCGCTGCGGATCGCGCTCATGCTGGCCGGCGGCATGGCCGTCGAGGGCCCCCTCACCCTGTGGGCCGCCGAGCACCGCCGCCACCACAAGTACGCCGACCGCGAGGGCGACCCGCACTCGCCGTGGCGCTACGGCGACAGCGGCCCGGCCCTGCTGCGCGGCATGCTGCACGCCCACGTCGGCTGGTTCTACACGGCCCGCCGGCGCTCCAGCCGCCGGCACTGGGTGCCCGACCTGCTGGCCGATGCGGACGTGCGCCGTTTCGACGCCGCCTACCCGGCGGTCGTGCTGCTGTCGTTCGCGCTTCCGGCCGCGGCCGGCGGACTCTGGTCGATGTCGTGGGCGGGCGCGTGGAGCGGGCTCCTGTGGGGCGGCCTGGTCCGCTACGCCGTCGTGCACCACGTCACCTGGTCGGTGAACTCGATCGCCCACACCTTCGGCGACCGCCCGTTCCGCACCAGGGACCGGTCGTCCAACGTGTGGTGGGTGGCGATGCTGACGCTCGGCGAGGGCTGGCACAACTGGCACCACGTCGACCCCACCTGCGCCCGGCACGGCGTGCTCAAGGGCCAGCTCGACCCGAGCGCGCGGCTGATCCGCTGGTTCGAGCGGGCGGGCTGGGCCCACGCCGTGCGCTGGCCGGCCCCCGACCGCCTGACCTCCCGCCGCGCCGAGCGCGTCCCCGGCTCCTCGCGCTGACACGGGCGGCCGGGATACCGCGACGCGCCACCCCCGTATGGGACGATGGAGCCAGTCAGGTCGCTTCAGCCCTCCTCCCACGAGCACCACGTCGGAGAGGACGGTCATGGAGATCACGCCGCAGGCGGTCGTCATCCCGAAGGAGACCGATCACCTGGAGCAGGGCAAGTACGGCCCCGTCTTCCCGCGCGGCCCCGCCTGTTACGGATTCACCGTCATCGCCCGGGTCAAGCCCGGCCGGGCCGACGCCATCCGGGGCTACGGCGACACGCTCGCCCAGGCACTGAAGGACGACCCCGGCCTGCTGGCCCCCCTGAAGCTGCACTACCTGCGCTGGGTGCTGTTCGACGACGACACCCGCTTCATGTACCAGGGAATCTTCGACACCGACTTCGACAAGTACACCGAAGACGCCATCGCGCTGTTCACCAGGGCGGGGGTGAACACGGTCTTCGAGAACCTCGAAGGTTTCCCCGAGGACTGGAAGACCAACCCCGAGGCGTTCGTCCGGTTCGTCCGCGAGCATCACTGCCCCAGCTTCATCGAGTACGGCGAGTACCCGTACGTCACCGCCGACGAGATCAAGAAGGCGCTGCGGATCAAGGGCGCTCTGTCGGACATGCTCGACCAGCTGCAGTGACGGCCCCGGACGGCGCAGGAGATCAGATGAGTGAGCCGAAGACGGCGCGCACCTACAACCAGGACCACGTGCCGCGCCCGTACGCCCCCGGCCGGCGGCGGGTGAGCATCTACGTCGCGTGGAGCTATCCGGCCGAGGCGGGCCGGGACGTCACCGGGCTGGACAACCGGTTCTCCACGATGACCGAGGTGCGCCGCGTGCAGTGGCCGGCCTACGAGGATCCGCAGTGGTCCGACCCCATGCGCTTCCAGCAGGGCATCGCGGGCGGCCTGGAACTGTTCTTCTGGGGCTGGCTGCCCTTCCAGCGGTTCGTCCAGGAGGTCACCGGGTACCCGGTGCCGGTGTACCAGCGCGTCGACCAGGCCGGGTTCCACACCCCGCTGGACGAGCGGGTGCTGGCCGACACCGACACCCTGTTCGTGTGGGGGCTGGACCACATGATCACGGCACAGGAGGCCACGGCCGCCGAGATCGAGGCGGTGCGCGCGTTCCTCACCCGCGAAGGGACCTGCCTGGCCCTCGGGCCGCACCATGACGTCGGCGCGACCGGCGACCTGGCCGTCCGTGACGTCGAGTACCACCACCACGGCGACGCGCTCGTGCCCCGCCAGCAGCGGTTCGGCGGGTACACCCGGTCGCTGATGGCGGGCCTGGGGGTGCCGGTGGAGAACCGGTACGGGCTGCGTCCCGCCGTGATGGGAACCGGGCAGAACGCCCCGCTGTCCATCGCCAGGGACCTGGACGCCAAGGGGTGGCTCGAAGGGGTGTCCCACTTCAACTTCCACATGCACCTGCCCCACTACGCCGTGACCACCGACGACCCGGACGCCGTCCGGGTGCTGGGCCGGCAGCCGATCGACCTGACCCGGCCGACGCACCCGTTCGTCGAGGCCGGGAACACCGAGTTCAACATGTTCCTGTGGCTGCCCCCGCGCGGCGACCGGGCCGGGGACGTGATCCTCGCCGACTCCACGATCTTCAGCTCGCTGTTCGGCGTGGACGAGAGCCTGCGCGCCTTCTGGAACAACCTCGTCAGAGCCACGTGAGCGGCATCCGGTGAACGAACACACTCCGGCCACGCTCGACCTGGACGACATCCAACGCGGGGTGCTCAGCGCGCGGCCGACCCCGTACGCGGCGACGTACCTGCTGTTCCGCATCGACGACCGCGCCCAGGGCCGGGAGCTGATGCGGCGAGTGAGCGCCGTGGTGACCTCCGCGGCCGACCCGGTGAGCCCGCTGGGGGAGACGTGGGTCAGCGTCGCGCTCACCTACCAGGGGCTGAAGGCCCTCGGCGTGCCGCAGGCCTCGCTGGACACGTTCGCGTGGGAGTTCCGGCAGGGCATGGCCGCCCGCGCCGCCGCCCTGGGGGACACCGGGGACAGCGGACCCGACCGCTGGGAGCGTCCGCTCGGCACCCCGGACGTGCACGTGGTGCTGGCGGCGCTCGCGCCCGACAACGCGCGCCTGCAGGCCGCGATCGAACGCGCCCGCCCCGCCTACGACGCACTGCCGGGCGTGACGGCCGTCTGGCGGCAGAACTGCCACGCCCTGCCCACCGAGACCGAGCCCTTCGGCTACCGCGACGGCGTCAGCCATCCCGCCGTCGAGGGCAGCGGCATCGCCGGGTCCAACCCCCTGGAGACGCCGCTCAAGGCGGGCGAGTTCGTGCTCGGCCGGCCCGACGAGCTGGGCGGCGTCCAGGCACCCCAGCCCGACGAGCTGGGGCGCAACGGCACCTACGTGGCCATCCGCAAGCTGCACCAGCGGGTCGCGCTGTTCCGTCGCTACCTCAGGGACAACGCCACCGATCCGCAGGACGAGGAGCTGCTGGCCGCGAAGATCATGGGTCGCTGGCGCAGCGGCGCGCCGCTGGCGCTCAGCCCGCTGCGCGACGACCCGGCCCTCGGCGCCGACGCCGCCCGCCGCAACGCCTTCCTGTACCGGCAGGACGACCCCGCCGGCTTCACCACTCCCGGCGGCTGCCACATCCGCCGGGCCAACCCCCGGGACGCGGCGGTGGCCGGCGTCCCGAGGCTGCACCGCATGATCAGGCGCGGCACCGTCTACGGGCCGCCGCTGCCCGACGGCGTCCTGGACGACGACGGCGCCGACCGGGGGCTGATGTTCGCCTTCGTCGGAGCCCATCTCGGGCGGCAGTTCGAGTTCGTCCAGACCGAATGGCTGAACGACGGCGTCTTCTTCGGCGGGGGCCCGGCCAGGGATCCCGTGACCGGCTCCGCCGACGGCTCCGGCGACTTCACCGTCCCCCGGCGTCCCGTACGGCGGCGCCTGGAGTCCCTGCCCCGGTTCGTCGTCACGCGCGGCGGCGAGTACGGCTTCATGCCGAGCCTGACCGCCCTGCGCTGGCTCGGCGACCTCGCCGGCTGACGTTCACCGGGCCAGGTCGTCCCACTCCTGGAACAGGTGGGACGTGGCGGCGGCGGGGGCCGTGAAGGACCAGCGGCCCGGCGGCAGGTCGAGGGCGCAGCCGCCGTCGGCCAGCCTGGTGGTCGGCAGCTGCTCGTTCAGGCCCATGAGGAAGGTGCCGTTGACGGTCATCCCGTCCCAGGCGCCGCGTACGGGCAGCACCGCGCGGGCGGTCACGCCCTCCGGGACGGCGAAGGTGAACTGCACCCCGTCGGGCCCGGCCCGCCAGCCCGACTCGACGGCCCCCGACGCGCTCGCGTAGCGGGCGTGCGCCTGCCGCAGCAGCGGGACGGGCCCCGGACGCAGCAGCAGCTCGCCGAACCCGCCGCCCGTCCCGCGCGGGTCGTCGCCCAGGCCGGCGACGTGCCGGAACAGCCAGTCGCCCACGCAGCCGTAGGCGTAGTGGTTGAAGGAGTTCATGGACGGCGTCTGCAGGCCGTACCGGTGGTGCCAGGCGTCCCAGCGTTCCCACATGGTCGTCGCCCCGGCGCGGAGCTGGTAGCGCCACGACGGGTAACCCTCCTGGTTGAAGATCCGGCACGCCAGGTCGTGGTGGCCGGTCTCCGACAACACGGGCAGCAGCAGGGGGGTGCCGACGAAGCCCGTCATGAGCCGGTGCCCGTCGGCGCGGACCAGCTCGGCCAGCGCCCGCGCCGCCGCGGCGCGGTCCTCCGGCCGGACGAGATCCCAGGCCAGGGCGACGGCGTAACCGGTCTGCGTCTGCGTGCGCAGCCTCGGGCCGTCGAGGAAGGCCCGGCGGAAGGCGTCCGACACGCGGGCGGCGGCCTCGTCGTACTCGGGGGCGTGCGGCTCGCCGAGCACGGCGGCCGCGTGCGCGATCAGGCGGAGGCTGCGGGCCAGCGCGGCGGTGGCGATGAGGCTTCTGGGCGTCTCCACCGTGCCGGGGGCCAGCCAGTCGCCCAGCGCCCGGCCCGGCCTGAGGCCGTCGTCGGACTGCGCCAGGCAGTAGGCGGCCCACCGCCGCATCGGGTCGTACGCGCGGCGCAACGTGCGGTCGTCGCCGTAGCGCCGCCACAGCAGCCACGGCACCTCGACCAGCGCGTCGGACCAGACGGGGGAGTCGTAGCCGTACTCGGGCAGCACCGGCGCGACGTGCGGGACGGCGCCGTCGGCCCGCTGCCCGTCGATCAGCGTCGTCACCCAGCCGGACAGGAACGCCTGCGTGTGCCGCAGGAAGCTGAGCGTCGAGCCGAACACCGAGATGTCGGCCGTCCAGCCGGTCCGCTCGTCGCGCTGGGGGCAGTCGGTCGGCACGCTGACCAGGTTGCCGTCCGCCGACGCGCCGATGTTGGCGACGAGCTGCCGCACGGCGGGATCGCTCACGGTCAGCGAGCCGGTGACGGCGAGCGCGGACGACAGCAGCACCGCGTCCAGGTCGTCCGGCCTCAGCGCGCCCGGCCAGCCGGTGACCTCCGCGTAGCGGAACCCGTGCAGGGTGAAGGCGGGCTCCACGACGTGTGATCCGGCGTCGAGGACGAACTCGTCACGCTGGTCGGCGGTGCGCAGGTTGTCGGTGTAGAGCCGCCCGGCCGCGGTCAGCTCCTCCCCGTGCCGGACGACGATCCGCACGGGCCCGGGCGCGTCCACGCGCAGCCGGACGCGCCCGACGACGTTCCGCCCGAAGTCGGCCACCTGCACGCCCGGCGCGGGCTCGGTCACCGACACGGCGGGCACCGCGCCGATCACCCGGACCGGGGGAGCGGGGTCGGCCTCCACCAGGATCTCCGGCGCGGACGTCGTCCCGGCCGGGCCGGTCCCCTCGGCGGGCGCCTGGACGGTCTCGCCCATCACCAGGTCGGCGCGCGGGCGGCCGAGGTCCCGCCGGATCCAGGCGGCGTCCGTGGCGAACACGCGGCGCGGGCCGTCGTCGTCCCGCACGAGCACCTGGGCGCTGACGGCGGGCCGGTCACCGTAGCGGCGCGGGCCGCCGCCAGCGACGTGACCGGCGTACCAGCCGGGAGCCAGCCACAGCTCCAGCTCGTTCTCGCCGGGCACCAGCAGATCCGTGAGCTCCAGCAGCCGGTAGCGCGTGCGGTGGCCGTAGTCGGTCCAGCCGGGGGCCAGCTCCTCCTCGCCCAGCCGCGCGCCGTTGAGCAGCGCCCGGTAGACGCCGAGCGCGGTGGCGGCCAGCCAGGCGCGTCCCGGGGCGGGTCGCCAGGTGAACGTCCCGCGCAGGCTCACCCCGGCCTCGGGATCGCCCGGCAGCCAGGGGGCGTCCCATGCGCCGCGCGCCCGCAGGCCCGTGGTGAACGCGCCCGCCGCCAGCCCCTCCACCTCCCACGCGTACGGCGTCAGCGGCGTCAGCAGCTCGTCCGGCACGTCCACGCCGGACGATCCGGCGGGCACGGAGGACCGCCACACCTCGCGCCCGTCCGCGGACAGCACCACGGCGGCCGCCGCGGTCGTCCGGGCGTCCCACGACAGGCGGGGCGACGGCTCGTCCACGCCCACCGGATCCGCCAGACCGCACGTCAGGCCCGCCCGCGCGCCGGGCGGAGCCGGCCGGATGTAGGGCGTCTGCGCGCCCGAGACCTGCACGTCGAGCACCCCCGAGTCCCGGTTCACGCATCGAGCCCGGTGGTGAAGGCGTTGTGCAGGCCGTCGACGTCGACGCCGGACAGGCTCGGCGCCATCACGTTGATCAGCAGCACGAAGCACGCGTCCTGCTCCGGGTACATCCACCACTGGCAGCCCGAGGCGCCGCCGTGCCCGTACAGCCGTCGTTCCAGCAGCCCGGGGGCCGAGTGGCGCAGGTTCCAGGTGAGCCCCCAGTCCTGTCCGGCGTTGACCGGGTCGGGCTGCAGCTTGACCAGGCCCGTCGTCTGCGGGGTCGTCATGGCGGTCAGGGTGGTCGGATGGATCAGCGCGCGGTCGCCGCGCAGCAGCGCGCCGCCCAGCGCCAGCAGGTCCTCGGCGCGGGAGAACAGCGCGCCCGCCGGATGGCGGAGCCGGACGAACGCGTCGAAGTCGAAGCCGGGCCCGAGCAGTTCGAGGCCGTGCACCTCGGCCGCCTCGCACGCCGGGTCGAAGGTGATCCGCCCGCCGCCCGGCACCAGCGTGTTCAGGTCGGAGTCGACCAGCTCGGCCACGTCGCGGCCGGTGACGTCGCGGACCATCTCCGCGATCCCGGCGAAGGCCAGGTTGGAGTAGTGGCTGAGGGTGCCCGCCTCGAACAGCGACGGCGCGGTGAGGAGGTGCTCCACCAGGTCGTCGGGCGTCAGCGTCTGCTCGGCGATGCCGCTGGTGTGGGTCAGCAGGTGCCAGAGCGTCACGTCGGGCCGGGCGAAGTTCGGCAGCACGTCCCGCAGCGGGCGGCGCAGCGACAACAGCCCGCGCTCGACCTGGCGCAGGGCCAGCAGGCCCATCAGCGGCTTGGTCACCGAGAACAGCGCGAAGTGGTCGTCGGTCCTGGTCCCGCGGCCGTCGTGGGTGCCGAACGCCTCCAGCACCTGGATCCCGTCGGAGGTCGCGGCGCCGAACACCGCGCACGGCAGCCGCCCCTCCTTGATCTCGCGCCTGACCCAGTCGAGCGCGATGTCGTGCGTGGTCATCCCTTCAGTGCACCTTCCGTGAGGCCGGCCAGGACGCGCTTCTGCGCGACGGCGTACACCGCCACCAGGGGCAGCGTGGTGAGCAGGACGTGGGCGAAGACGAGGTTCCAGTTCAGGCTCTGCAGGGTGCCGGAGGCGAACTGGAACAGGCTCAGCGGCAGCGTGGCGTTCGCGCTGCCCTGGAGCAGGAAGAGGGCGAAGAAGAAGTCGTTCCAGACGTTGATGATCAGGATCACGCCGCCGACGAACAGCACCGGCCGCAGGAGGGGCAGCAGGATGCGCACGAACACCTGCGGACGCGAGGCGCCGTCGATGGCGGCGGCCTGCTCCAGGTCCGGCGGGAACGCCCGGACGAACCCGGTGGCCAGGAAGATCACGACGCCCAGGCGGCAGCCGGTCATCGTCAGCACGTAGCCGAGCGAGCCGCCGTCCAGCGACAGTGCGCGCAGCAGGTAGACGGTCGGGATGATGGACGGCGGCAGCAGGATCGACAACCCCATCACGAAGTAGGCGGCCTGCAGCCACCGCGACCGGCTGCGCCCGAACGCCCACGCCGCCGCCGCGCCGAGCAGCACCACCGCGATCACGATCGGCACGGTCACCTTGAGGCTGTTGAGCAGCCCGGTCAGGTAGCCGCCCCGGTCGAGCACGATGCCGTAGTTCTCGGCGATCGCCCAGGTCCTGGGCAGGCCGAGACCCAGCTCGGCGGCCTCGCCCGCGGGCTTGAAGGAGTTGACGACCACCAGCCAGACGGGCACGAGCACCCACGGGACCGCGAAGATCGTCAGCGCCGCGTACTTGAGCGCCGCTCTCATCCCGTCACCTCCCTGCGCCGCAGCCACCACACCAGGGGCACGGCCGTCGCGATCACCAGCAGCGTCACGGTGAAGCCCAGCGCGCTGGCCGAGCCGAAGAAGCCCTGGCCCCATTGCTGGCGCATCACCACGTTCAGGGCCCGCGTGTGGTCGCCGGGGCCGCCGCCGGTGGTGGCGGCGATCACGTCGTACGCGCTGAGCGCGCCCACCAGCGTGACGGCCACGTTGAAGGTCAGCGCGGGGGCGAGCATCGGGAACACCACCCGCCGCAGCCGGGTCCACGGGCCGGCGCCGTCCACGGTCGCCGACTCCAGCAGCGACTTCGGGATGGAGTTGAGGCCTGCGATGTAGACCAGGGTGATCAGCCCGCTCCACTTCCACGCGTCGATGAACGCGACCACCACCAGCGCGGTGGACGGTTCGCCCAGCCACGCCCACTCGATGCCGAGGAAGGAGTTGATCGCCCCGTCGGGGGCCAGCAGCCCGCGCCAGATGTACCCGGCGGCCAGCGGCGAGATGAGCGTCGGCAGGAAGAACGCCGAGCGGAAGACGGTGTTGATCCCGCTGGTCCGCTGGAGGGCCAGGGCCAGCGAGAGGCTGACCGTGTTCTGGATCGCCATGCACAGGATCGCGTACAGCACGGTCACGGTGACCGCGTTGGCCAGCAGGTCCTGGTCGATCAGCGTGCGGACGTTCTCCAGCCCGTTCCAGGTGATCTCGGCCCGGAAGCTCGTCCAGGAGGAGAACGCGAACCGCACGTTGAGCAGGAACGGGGCGACGAAGAAGACCGTGACCAGCACGATCGCGGGCAGCGCCCACGGCAGCCAGGCCGCCCTGTTCCGCATCACCATCCGGGCAGCCCTGCCGCCTTGGCCGCCTGCTCGACCTGGCCCTGGAGCTGGGTCGCCGCCTTCTGCGGGTCCTTCTGGCCGGCGATCAGCTCGGACATGAGCTGGGCCAGCCCGCCCATGCCGGGGATGTCGGAGTTGAAGGCGATGACGGCGCCGGTGTCGTACGCCTTCTTGACGTCCTGCAGCACGGAGGAGACGCCCTGCGGATCGGGCACGCCCTTGAGCACCGGGAAGGTCTTGGCCGCGGCGACGTACTCGGCGTAGGCCGGGCCGGTCATGAAGCGCACGAAGTCGAGCGCGGCCTTCTCCCGCGCCGGGTCACCGGTCTTGGGCAGGTAGAACGTGCCGATCGGGCCGGGCGCGTAGGTCACCAGCGGCTTGTCGCTGGACAGGCCGACGAAGCCGACGGACTCGTCCACGGTCTTCTGGTCGCCGCCGGCGGCCGCGAGCAGGGCCGGGAGCATGTCGGAGTGCTGGGCGACCATGGCGGCCTCGCCGGTCACCAGGGCCTTCATCGAGTCCTCGAACTTGGCGGTGACGATGTCCTTGTTGAAGCAGCCGTCGGCCTTCAGCTTGGCGTAGGCGGTCAGCCCGGCGACGAAGGGCGAGCCGGGGTCGGCCAGCGTGCTGGTGTGGCCGGCGATGGCCTTGCCGTAGGCGTTGCCCTGGTTGGCGCCGGCCAGGTAGAGGATGGGCAGGATCTGCACGGGCCAGATCGAGCCTCCCGACTCGAAGACCGGCGTGACGCCGGCGGCCTTGAGCTTGGGGCAGGCGGCGGCCAGCTCGGTGAAGTTCGCCGGCGGGGTCAGCCCGGCCTTGGTGAAGACCTTCTTGTTGTAGTAGAGGCCGAAGACCTGGGGGAAACCGGTGATGGCGGCGTAGACCTTGCCGCCCACGGCCCCGGCGGCCTGGTAGAGGTCGCCGGACCGGGCGATGTACGCCTCGCCGGTCAGGTCGCGCAGGTTCTCGGCCGGGTTGAGGGCGAGCAGGCCGCTCACCGTCGCGTGGTACTCCAGGACGTCCGGGCGCTCGCCGGTGGCCCACTTGGTCTGGGTGGTGTCCTCGAAACCGTCGGACGGGATGGACACGAGCTCGATCTTGTGGCCGGACTGCTTCTCGAACTTCTTGTACATCTCCAGCAGCGGCGCCGGGTCCGCGCTGTTGTGCCAGAGGGTCAGCTTCACCTGACCGGTCCCCTCGGGGGCGGAGGATCCGCAGCCGGAGAGGGACAGGGCGAGGACGGCGCCTATCGCCGCGCCGAGCGGACGAGTTGGTGCTCTCACGCTCGTGCTCCTGTTCATGAGGGGGAGAATGTGTAGAACGTTCTACGGCAAGATCGAAACCTCCGTCAAGGGGTGGACCTGAGCAGTGGTGGCGGGCTAGCCTCTGCTTCCAGCAAAGTGTGTAGTTCGTTCTACGAGAACCCAAAAGGATGGCGTGTGACGAGCGGACGGGTGACGATCGCCGACGTGGCCAGGCGGGCCGGGGTCTCCACGGCCGCCGTGTCGAAGGTGGTGCGCGGCGCGTACGGCGTGAGCGCGGAGATGCAGGCCAAGGTGCGGCAGGCCATCGACGAGCTGGGCTACCGCCCGCACGCCGCGGCCCGCGCCCTGCGTGGACGCACCTACACCCTCGGCGTCATGCTCTCCGACACCCGCAACCCGTTCTTCCCCGACATCATCGAGGGCATCACCGGCCGGCTGGGCGACACCGAGTACCAGGTGCTGCTCGGGCCCGGCGGCATCGAGCCCAAGACGCAGGCCAGGATGACCGACGCCATGATCGACCGGAGCATGGACGGGCTCATCCTGATCTCGCCGGTCATGACGGACGCCGAACTCGCCGCCATCGCGGCGGCCGTCCCGGTCGTCGTGGTGGGCCGGCACGGCGGCGCCGCGGGCCACGACGCGGTCGTCGACGACGACGTGATGGGGGCCCGGCTCGTGGTCGACCACCTGGTCGGGCTCGGGCACACCCGCATCGCGCACATCACCCACCTGGAGCGGGCCCGCGCCCAGGGACTGCCGCACATGGTGCGCGCCGAAGGCTACCGCCAGGCGATGCGCGCCCACGGGCTCGCCGACGACGTGCTGGCCACCTCCTTCACCGAGGAGGGCGGCTATGAGGGCGCGCGGGAACTGCTCGCCCGCGACGACCGGCCCACCGCGATCTTCGCCGGGGCCGACATCGCGGCGCTCGGCGTCCTGCGCGCCGCCGACGAGGCCGGCCTGTCGGTGCCGGAGGACCTCTCCGTCGCCGGTTACGACAACATCGGCATCGCCTCGCTCAAGCGCATCTCGCTCACCAGCGTCGACCAGGACGGACGGGTGATCGGGGCGACCGCCGCGCGCCTGCTCGTCGAGCGCATCGAAGGACGCACCCGGTCGGTGGCGTCGTCGGTGTCGCCCACGCTGATCGTCCGCGGGACCACCGGACCGCCCCGCCGCTGAGAACTCGGCCGCGCCTCGGGGGACTGTCGCGGGCCATGCATTAAAACGATTCGATGGAAGGACCCCCCACGTGAGACGACTCGCTCTCCTCGCCCTTCTCCTCCCGCTGGTCGCGCCCGCGCAACCGGCCCTGGCCCAGGCGTCCGCCACGGTGTGCCCGGTCAGGGTGGACCCGGCCGCGTTCGCCTCCGAGGCCCGGCTGAGCGCCCTGGCCACCCGGCAGGGAACGTTCGGGCCCAGGCCGACCGGCTCGGCCGCGCACGCCGGCTACGTCGACTGGCTGGAGGAGGAGATGGCGGCCATCCCCGGCCTCCAGCTCTCCTCCCTGCCCTACGCCATCGACCGCTGGGACAACCTCGGCACCGGGCTGACCGTCGGCGGCACGTCCGTGCAGGTCGCGGCGCCCGTGCCGTTCTCCTCCTCCACCGGCGCGGGCGGCGTCTCGGCGCCGCTCGTGCACCTGGCCGCGGGGACGAACATCACCGCCGCCAACGCCGCCGGGAAGATCGTCGTCCGGGACCTGCCCTGGACCAGCGTGCCCAACCTGCTGTTCTATCCGCCCACCCTCGGCTACTCCATGTACGACCCGGGCATGACGATCAACCTGCTCGGCTCGGAGTCGATGGAGGCCCCGGCCGCGGCCGACGCCGACCTCAAGGCGGCCGCCGCCGCGGGCGCGCTGGGCGTGATCGAGGTCAGCCAGCTCCCGCACGCCCAGATCAAGGACATGTACGCCCCCTACGAGGGCCTGCCGTACGGCGTGCCCGGCGCGTACGTCGGCGCCGACCAGGGCAAGCAGATCAAGGACGCGCTGGCCGCCGGGCAGCCGGTCCAGGCGTCGCTGACGGTGAACGCCGCCTGGACGCCGACGACGACCCGCACCCTGCTCGCCACGCTGCCCGGCGGCAGCGCCCAGAAGATCGTCGTGGAGAGCCACACCGACGGCATGAGCCCGGTGTGGGACAACGGCCCGCTCACCATGATCGAGATGGCCCGTTACCTGTCGACGCTGCCGGTGGAGTGCCGTCCGCGGACCGTGCAGTTCGCGTTCGTGACCGGCCACCTCTACCAGCACCTGACCGGTCCCGACGTCCGCGAGGGCGGCGCCGGTCAGCTCGCCGCCCAGCTCGACGCCGAGTACGACCAGGGCAAGGTCTCCTCCGTCGTCGTGCTCGAACACCTCGGCGCCAAGCGCTACGACGCGGTCGCCAGGCCGAACGGCCTGCCGGGCAAGCAGCTCGTCGCCAGCCCCACCCTCACCGAGCTGCTGTGGGTGCCCGTCAGCGAGAGCACGCCGCTGCGCGAGCTGGTCAAGGGCCACATCGAGTACTGGGACGTGCGGCGCACCGCGATCCTCAAGGGCCTGTCGGCGGCCGACCTGGCCACCGTGCCGCACCACTGCAGCTTCGGCGGCGAGGGCACGCCGTACAACCAGCACCTGCTGCCCGTCATCGCGCCCATCGCCGCGCCCAAGACGCTGTTCTCGCCGCAGTTCGGCGCCGAGGCGATCGACCTGCCGGTGATGCGCAAGGCGTCGCTCGCCTTCACCGACGTCGTGCTCGACCTCGGCCCGATGGCCCAGTCGGCCGTCGCGGGCGACGTGACGACCATGCGCCAGCAGCGCGCCTCCGGCACGCCGGGGTGTGCGTGAGCATAGACCGAAGGGCACTCGTGCGCCGGCACAACGTCGCCGACGCCGGGTGCCCGCTCACCGTCGGCAACGGCGAGTTCGCCTTCACCGCCGACGCCACCGGGCTCCAGACGTTCGCGCCGCTCGGCACGCAGGCGCAGTGGGGCTGGCACACGATGCCCAACCCCAAGGGCCACGTGCTGGAGGACGCGCTCACCGACTACGACGGCGTCGGCTATCCCGACCTGTATCCGGCCACCGAGGCGGGCGGCTGGCTGCACGTCAACCCGCACCGCCTGCACCTCGGCCGGATCGGCCTCGACGCCGGCGAGGACGCCCCGCTCGGCCGGTCGGCGCAGACCCTCGACCTGTGGACCGGCACGCTGTCCAGCTCCTTCGAGCTGGGCGGCTGGCCGCACGAGGTGGAGACGGTCTGTCATCCCGAGCGCGACCTGCTGGCCGTACGCGTCACCGGCGGCACGGGCATCAGGATCGCCTTCCCCTACGCCAGCGACGGCTGGCACACCACCGCCGACTGGGACAGCCCCGACCGGCACACCACCACGTGCGCGCGGCGCGGCTCGCGCTGCGACTTCACCCGCGTCCTGGACCAGGACGGCTACCACGTGGCCGCCGAGTGGACGGGGGCGGCGCGGTTCACCTCGCCCGCCCCCCACGTGTACCTGATCGAGGGCGAGGAGCTGGAGCTCGTCGTCGAGTTCGCCCGGCACCCCGTCGGCGCCGGCCTGCCGTCCTTCTCCCAGGTCCGTACGGCCGCCGCCGCCCACTGGGAGCGGTTCTGGACGCGCGGCGGCGCGGTCAGCTTCGAGGGCAGCGCCGACCCGCGGGCGCCCGAGCTCGAACGCCGGGTCGTGCTCTCGCAGTACCTCACCGCGGTCAACTGCGCGGGCACCACCCCGCCGCAGGAGACCGGGCTGGCCGTCAACTCCTGGAGCGGCAAGTTCCACCTGGAGATGCACTGGTGGCACGCCGCCCACTTCGCCCTGTGGGGCCGGCCGGAGCTGCTGGAGCGGAGCCTGCCGTGGTACCGCTCGATCCTGCCGCGGGCCAGGGCCACGGCCGCGCGGCAGGGGTTCCGGGGCGCCCGCTGGCCCAAGCAGGTGGGGCCGGAGGGCAGGGAGAGCCCGAGCGAGATCGGCGCCTTCATCGTCTGGCAGCAGCCGCACCTGATCTCCTTCGCCGAGCTGCTCCGCCGGATTCGTCCGGGGGCGCTGGAGGAGTACCGGGACCTGGTGTTCGAGACGGCCGAGTTCATGGCGTCCTTCGCGGCCGGCGGGCACCTGGGGCCGCCGCTGGTGCCGGCGCAGGAGTCCTACCACGAGTCCAGGAGGACGGTGCGCGACCCCGCGTTCGAGCTGGCCTACTGGTGGTGGGGGCTGGCGACGGCCCAGCGGTGGCGGGGCCTGCTCGGCCTCGATCCCGACCCGGAGTGGGCGCGGGTGCTGGACGGCCTGGCCCGGCCGCTGGTGCGCGACGGCGTGTACGCGGCCATCGGCGTGGAGCCGTACACGGTCAGGACCGACCATCCCTCGATGACCGGCGCGCTCGGGTTCGTGCCGCCCACCCCGCTGATCGACCCCGAGACCATGCGGGCCACCCTGCACGACGTGCTCGCCGACTGGGACTGGGACAGCGCCTGGGGCTGGGACTTCCCGATGCTCGCCATGTGCGCGGCCCGGCTCGGCGAGCCCGGCACCGCCGTGGACGCGCTGCTGATGGACGCCCCGAAGAACACGTACCTGCCCAGCGGCCACAACCACCAGTGGCCCGGCCTGCTGCCCCTCTACCTGCCGGGCAACGGCGGCCTGCTGGCCGCCGTCGCCCACATGGCGGCATCGGGCTGTTTCCCCGAGGGCTGGCGGGTTCAGGCGGAAGGGGTGGTCCCGATGCCGTGATCGGGGCCGGCGAGCAGGGCGACCGCGTAGTGGTAGAGGTCGTCCGCCGACGACGTCAGCGTGGCGGCGCGGCCCGCGCGCACCTCCGAGGCGATGAACTCGGTGGTGCCGTAGACGATCAGCCGGGGGATCGCGGCGCGCAGCGGCGGCAGCGAGGGGTCCTCCAGCCTGGCCCGCGCGGCCAGCGCCGCCAGCATGTCCAGAAAGGGCCGGTAGGCGGTGTCGCGCTGCTCGACGGCCCGCTCGCCCGCCCTCGGCAACTCCACGAAGTAGGCCTGCGCGTACTCCGGGCGCTCCTGCCACCACCGCAGGTAGGCGGCCAGGCCCAGTCGCAGCGCCGTGCGCCAGCGGTCGCCCGCCTCGGACGCGGCCGCCCGGATCGAGTCGATCATCTCGGGCAGGTCGCGCTCGCAGCCGGCGAGGAAGCACGCCTCCTTGTCGGCGAACTGGGCGTAGAAGGCGTTGCGCGAGACCCGCGCGGCGGCGATCACGTCGGGCACGCTCGTGGCGGCGTAGCCGCGCCTGGCGACCAGCCGGAGCATGGCCTCCACGAGGCGGTCGCGCTGCGACTCGCGCACCGTGTCGGGGGAGAGCCCGTGCCGGCCCCGGGGAAGCGGCCGAACCGCCGGAACTTCCTTCTGTTCATCTCTTGACATCGCTCACCGATCGTACTTCCCTCTCTTAGGAGACGTTCACGTCTCCAAATATCCCACGAGGTGACCATGGAGAACATCACTCGTCGGCAGGCGTTGCGGGCAGGGGCGCTCGGCCTCGTGTCGGCCGGATTCCTGTCGTGGACCACCGCGGCCGACGCCGCCTCCACCATCGAGACCATCTACAAGGCGACGGGTCCGTGGCCGGTCGCCACCGGCACCTCGGGCGGCCACCGGCTCTACTACCCCTCGAACCTAGGCGCGGGCGGCGTCACCCACCCGATCGTCACGTGGGGCAACGGCTCGTGGGCCACCCCCGACAACTATCCGGGGCTGCTCAACCACCTGGCCTCCTGGGGCTTCGCGGTGGTCGCCTCCACCGACACCACCACGGGCACCGGCGCCGAGATCCTCGCCGCCGCCCAGCACCTCGTGGGCCTGGACGCCGACCCCGCCAGCGTCTTCCACGGCAAGCTGAACACCGCCCAGGTCGGCGCCGTCGGCCACTCCCAGGGCGCGGGCGGGGTCGTCAACGCGGCCAACCACTCCGCCGGGCTGATCAAGACCGTCGTGCCGATCGCCGTGCCCGCGCAGTGGATGGCCAGCCCCGGGGACGAGTTCTCGGTGGCCGCCCTGACCTGCCCGGTGCTCTTCCTCAGCGGCGCCGACGACTGGCTGATCTCCTCGGCCGCGACCGTGCAGGGCTACTACGACCAGGCCACCGCCGGAGCGGGCCGGGCGCTGCTCAAGGGCGCGGGACACAACGACATCCAGAACACCGGCGGGGCCTTCCTCGGCTACGTGACCGCCTGGCTGAGGTACCGGCTCCAGGCCGACGCCCAGGCCCGCGGGGCGTTCGCCGGCGGCGCCCCCGAGCTCCCCACCAACACCGCCTGGCAGAACCAGGCGCTCAAGAACCTCACCTAGGAGAACCACCATGGCGGATCTGACGCGGCGTGGGCTCCTCGCCGCCGGCGCGCTCACCCTGCTCGCCGGATGCGGCAAGGACCAGCCCCGGCAGCAGGCCGCGGCCGCCGGGCCGCACGGCGAGGTCACCGTCTGGCTGCACGGCTCGCAGGACACCGGCCAGCAGTTCCAGGAGCTCGTGCACCGCTACATCGCCGAGTTCAAGGTGGACGTCAAGCTGCTCTACCTGCCCGTGGGCCAGCTCGACGCCAAACTGCTGACCGCCTTCAGCGGCGGCGCCCCGCCCGACGTCTTCAAGATCGGCCACTGGAGCTTCCCCGCCCACGCCAAGAAGCAGCGGCTCGCCCCCGTCGACACCAAGGCCCTGCCCTTGACGAACTACGAGCCGGGCACGACCGCCCCGCTCACCTACCAGGACGTGCCCTACGGCGTGCCCATCGACTTCAACCCCTGCCTGCTCTACTACCGCAAGGACCGGTTCGAGCAGGCCGGGCTCGACCCCGACAAGCCCCCGGCGACCTGGGAGGAGATCGCCGAGTACAGCGCCAAGCTGACCTCGGCCGACCGGGCGCGGGTCGGCCTGCAGTGGCTCTACGGCGATCCGCAGTGGGCCCTCATGACGCTGACCGCCCTCGTCCGCGGCAAGGGCGGCGAGCTCGTCGCGGCGGGCGGCGGCAAGGCGTCGCTGGCCACCGAGCAGGGCATCGCCGCCCTGACGTACATGTCGGGCATCGGCAACCCCAAGCTCTCCAACCCGCTGGGCGCGCTCGGCCTGTTCTACTCCGGCCAGGCGGCCATGGTCGTCAGCGGCGCCTTCCTCGGCCCCGCGCTGGAGAAGCTGGGCAAGGACAAGCTCACCTTCGGCAAGCAGTACGGCGTCGCCCCCATGCCCACCTGGGACGGCGGGCCGTCCGTCGTCCCCGCCTACACGTGGGGCTGGGGCGTGGCCAAGGACTCGCCCAACCAGTTCACCGCCTGGCACCTGGTCAACTACCTCCAGGGCGCCCCGTCGGTGGCCGCCAACCTCGACAACGGCATCATCATCCCGACCAAGGGCTGGCGCGAGGCCGGGCCGCGCGGCAAGTCCGAGATCATGGAGATCGTCGCCGGCAGCCTGCCGCACGTCGACTTCGGCCCGATCATCCCCGGCGCGCTCGAACTGGCCAAGGCCGCGTCCGGCGCCGTGGACTCCGTCGCCCACGGCAAGGCCACCCCGGCCCAGGCCGCGGCGACCTTCGACGCCACCGTGCGACCGGTCCTGTGAGCGTGCTCGGCGGAGTCGGAGCCCGTCCGCACGGCCCGGTGAGCGTGCTCGGCAGGGTCAGGGCCCGGCCCCAGGCCACGGCGGGCGTGGCGCTGACCCTGCCGGTGGCCGTCTTCTTCGTGGTGTTCTGGCTGGTCCCGTTCCTGTCCGCGATCTATCTCAGCTTCACCGACTACGAGATGGCCGGGACGCCCAACTGGATCAGCCTGGCCAACTACGAGCGCATGTTCGCCGACCCCGGCTTCCTCAACTCGGCGTGGATCACCGTCGTCTACACGGTCTGCACGGTCGTCCCGACGATCGTGCTGGCCCTGCTGGTGGCCGTGCCGCTGAGCAGGCCGGGACGGCTCAACCGCTGGCTCAGGGCGCTCGTCATGATCCCGGCCGTGATGCCGCTCGCCGCCACGTCCATGGTCTGGGTGATCATCTACTCCGACCGCGGCCTGGCCAACACCCTCCTCGGCCTGGCCGGGATCCCCCCGCAGTCCTGGCTGACCAGCTCCGGCCTGGCCATCTGGGCCCTGGTCGTGATGGTCGTCTGGAAGAGCATGGGGCTGTTCGTGATCATCCTGACCGCCGGCCTGCAGGCGCTGCCCGGCGAGGTGTACGAGGCCGCCGCCATCGACGGCTCCGGGCCGGTCACCACGTTCACCCGCATCACGCTCCCGCTGCTGCGCAGGACGCTGCTGTTCGTCCTGGTCATCTCGGTCGCCGGATCGATGCAGGCGTTCGTGCCCGCCTTCCTGCTCACCGGCGGCGGGCCCGCCGACGCCACCCAGGTGCTGCCGTACTACATCTGGGCCAACGCCTTCCCCTACGAGCACATGGGCTACGCCGCCGCCATGGGCATGGTGCTGCTCGTCGCCATGGTGATCGTCTCGGCGCTGCAGTTCGCGTTCCTGAAGGGCGGCGACGAATGAAGGTGCTGCGCGCCGTCTGGCTGATCGTCGCGGTCGGGTTCATGCTGCTGCCGGTCTACGCCATGGTCGTCGTCGCCTCGGCGCCGGACGACACCGACCTGCGCGGGCTGGTCTTCAACGGCTTCCACCTGCCCGAGAACATCGGGGTGCTGTTCGGCGCGGGCAACCTGCCCACGTACCTGCGCAACAGCCTGATCCTGTGCGTCGGCACCGGCGTCCTGGACGTGCTCTTCTCGGCCGCCGCCGGGCACGCGATGGCCCACCTGTCCTTCCCCGGCCGCCGCGTCCTGTTCGCGCTGGTGGTCGGCACGCTCGCGCTCACCCCGATGGTCATGGTCATCCCGGTCTTCCTCATCGTGAAGGAGCTCGGCTGGGTCAACACGTTCCAGGGCATGATGGTGCCGGGCATGATCAGCGCGTTCGGCGTCTTCCTGGTGCGCCAGTTCGCCCTCGGCATCCCGAAGGAGCTGCTGCTGGCCGCGCGGGTCGACGGCGCGGGGGAGTTCCGCATCTTCGCGCGCATCGCCGTGCCGCTGCTGCGGCCCGCGCTCATCACCCTGTTCCTGGTGCACTTCCTGGCGCAGTGGGACAACCTGCTGTGGCCGCTGATCGTGGCCAACGAGCAGGAGCTGTGGCCGCTGCCGGTGGGGCTGGCCAACTTCCAGAGCGAGGTCGGCGTCACCTACCACCTGACCACCACCGCGGCGCTGGTCACCGCCGTGCCGCCGTTCATTCTCATGGTCGCGCTGCAGCGCTACTACGTGGCGGGGCTCACCTTCGGAGGCGTGAAACGATGATCCCGGACCTGATCCCCGGCGCCGCCCGGATGATGGAGTGGATCGAGACCGTCACCGCGCGCGGCGTCCGGCGGCCCGGCTATCCGGCCGACGACTGGACCGCCGCGTGGGCCGCCGAGCGCCTCGCCGGGTTCGGGCTGCGCGACGTACGGCTCGCGCCGGTCGAGCTGCCCGTCTGGCGGCCGGTGACGGCGTCCCTGGTGGTGCGCCTGGACGCCGACCCGTCGAAGGTCGTGCGGGTGGCGGCGTCCGCGCTGCCGTACACCACGCCGAAGGCGACCGTGACCGCGCCGGTCAGCCGCGAGGTCGTGCCGGGCGCGATCGTCGTGCCCGAGTACGCCTTCACCGAGCTGCCGCAGTCCTACGTCAGGGACCTGGCGACGGCCGTGCACGACCCCGAGGGCGTCTTCGACGACCTGGTCCAGACGCTGCCGTTCCAGCTCGACCACCTCGACGTGCTCCAGGGCGTGATCGACGGCGCCGCCGCCGCGTTCGCGGGCGCGCTGACCGGCGTGCCGTGGGAGACCCGCGACTACTACGTGCCCTACGACGCCGTGCACCGCGACCTGCCGGCCGTCTGGTTGTCGGGCGGCGACTCGCGGCGGGTGCTCGACCTGGTCGACGCGGGCCCCTGCACGGGCACGCTCACCGTCGAGTCGGAGACCGGCCCGGCCGTCTCGCACAACGTGATCGGCACGCTGCCCGGCCGCTCCGACCAGTGGGTGATCATCGGCTCGCACCACGACGCGCCCTGGGCCTCGGCCGTCGAGGACGCCTCGGGGATCGCGCTGGTGCTGGCCGCCGCCCGGTACTGGGCGGCCGTGCCCGAGCGGGACCGGCCGCACAACCTGCTCTTCCTGCTGACCGCGGGGCACATGGCGCACGCGGCCGGCACCCGGGCCTTCATCGAAGAGCACCGCGGCCTGCTCGGCGACGTCGTGCTCCAGCTCCACCTGGAGCACGCCGCCCGCCGGTGCGTGGCCGTGGACGGCGAGCTGGTCCCCACCGGCGACCCCGAACCCGGCTGGTGGTTCACCACCCGGAAGCCGGAGCTGGAGAGCCTGGTGGCGGCGGCCCTCGTCGCGGAGGACCTGAGACGCTCGTTCGTGCTGCCGCCGGACGCCTTCTCCCCGATGCCGCCCACCGACGGAGCCTTCTTCCACCCCGAAGGGGTGCCGCTGGTGCACTTCCTGTCGGCCCCCATGTACCTGTTCGACTCGGCCGACACCCTCGACAAGGTGTACGAGGACGGCCTCGAACCGCTCACCCGGGCGGCCGTGAGAATCGTCGAAGGGACGGCCGGATGGCGTCGCGCATGATCGTCCGTACCATGTCCGGGCTGGTGGAGGGCAGGGCCGAGGAGGGCGGGCTCGCCTTCCTCGGCGTGCCGTACGCCGCCCCGCCCTTCGGCGAGCACCGCTTCGGCGCGCCCGTCCCGCCGCCGCCGTGGGACGGCGTGCGGCCCGCCGTCACGCGCGGCCCCGCCGCCCCGCAGGCGGCCGGCGCGGACATCGGCCTGTACGCGCCCGACGTCTTCGAGACCGGCGAGGACTGCCTCAACCTCGACGTGCGCACCCCCGGCGCCGGCGAGACGGGGCTGCCCGTCCTGGTCTGGATCCACGGCGGCGCGTTCTCCATCGGCGGCAACGGGGCCGCCTGGCACCAGGGCCACCGCTTCGCCCGCGACGGCGTGGTCTGCGTGGCCGTCAACTACCGGCTCGGCTTCGAGGGCTTCCTCGCCCTGGACGACGCCCCGCTCAACCGGGGCGTGCTCGACTGGCTGGCCGCGCTGGAGTGGGTGCGCGACAACATCGCGGCCTTCGGCGGCGACCCCGGCAACGTGACGGTCGCCGGGCAGTCGGCGGGCGCCGCGGCCGTCGCGACCCTGCTCACCATGCCGCGCGCCGAAGGGCTGTTCCGGCGCGCGATCGTGATGAGCGGCTCGGCCACCCTGGTCGCCGGCGAGCAGGAGGCGCGCGACCACGCCAGGGCGCTGGCCGCCCGCCTCGGGATCGCCCCGACCAGGTCGTCCTTCGCCGCGCTGCCCCCCGAGGCGCTCGTCGCCGCACAGCCGCCGCCGCTGACCGGCGGCTCCGGCGGGCTGAACGACTCGGTGCCGGTCAAGCCGGTCGTCGACGGCGACCTGATCCCGGCCGTCCCGCTGGACGCCCTGCGCGCGGGCGCGGGCGGGCGCCTTCCGCTGCTGGTCGGCTGCACGTCCCAGGAAGCCGACGTGTTCGTCAGGGGCATGGCCGCCGGGCTCGACGAGGCCGCCGCGCGGGCGGCGCTCGACCACCTCGGCGTCCAGGTGGACGAACCCGGCCTCACCCCCGCCGAGCGGGTCGGGCGCGCCGTCACCCGGCACCTGTTCACCCGCGAGACGCGCTGGATCCGCGAGGCCAGGCCCGCCTACGGCTACGAGTTCCGCTGGGAGTCGCCGGTCGAGAGCCCGGCCGGCGGCGGACGCGTGGGCGCGGTGCACAACCTCGACCTGCCCTTCGTCTTCGACGTGCTGGACGCGCCCGGCGTCGCCCGCACGGCGGGACCGGGCGCGCCGCAGGCGCTGGCCGACGCGATGCACGCCGCCTGGGTGCGCTTCGCCCGCACCGGCGACCCCGGCTGGCCGCTCGGCCACACCATGATCTTCGACGATCCCGCACCGCCGGCGTGAGGCTCAGCCGGCCGTGAAGTCCGCGCGGTGGTCGGCGACCCACTCCGCGAGCGTGCGGCCCGGCCGTCCGGTCACCGCGGTCACCGGACGCGGCACGTCGGGCACGGTGAGGGTGTCGTGCCAGTAGTCGAGCAGCATCTTCAGCACGGGCTCGGGAATGAACCGCCCGGTCTCCGCGCGGAACTCCGCCGGCGTGATCTCCACCAGCGGGATCTCCAGGCCCAGGGTCTCGCCGATGATCGCCACCTGCTCGGCGCGGGTCAGGGCCTGCGGGCCGGTGAGCGGGATCGCCGTTCCCAGGTGATCGTCGGAGAGCAGGGTCTCGGCGGCGGCCTCGGCGATGTCGTACTCGTGGATCGGGGCCTGCGCCGACGCGAGGTAGGGCGCCCGGATCGGTGCGCCGGAGCGGATCTGCCAGGCCCAGGAGAGCAGGTTGCCGGCGAACGTGCCGGGACGCAGGATCGTCCAGGCGTCGGCCCGGGAGGTCACGGCGGACTCGACCGCCGCGTGGTGGAGCTGGCTCGCCGAGCCGTGGTCGCGCCGGAACTCCTTCGCGGCGGCGAGGGAGGACAACACGGTGAAGCGGTGGACGCCGCGGGCGGTGGCCGCGGCGACGAACGCCCCCACCCCCTCGGCGGGGAAGACGAAGGCACGATCGACGCCGGCGAACACCTCCGGCCCGAGCGTGGCGGCGTCGGCCAGGTCGCCGGCCACGACCTCGACCCCGGCCGGCAGGCCCGCGTCATCGGGCTTGCGGCTCAGCGCGCGCACGGCGGCGCCGCGGGCGAGCAGCGTCGTGACGAGGTGACGGCCGACGGCGCCGGTCGCGCCGGTGACAAGGATGCTCAAGATGACTCACCTCAGGGGAAACGGTGCCGGTCCATCCGGCCCGAACTCCAACCTAGGGAGCTTTTAGGTCATTTCCTGTCCACTTCTACTAGGCTCGGCGGGTATGCCGGACCAGACCACGACCGGGCGGGCGCTGCGCCTGCTGGAGTTGCTGCAGGCCCGCCGGTCCTGGAGCGGCGGCGAGCTCGCCGGCCGCCTCGGCGTCGACGGCCGCACCCTCCGGCGGGACGTCGAGCGGCTGCGGCGCCTCGGCTACCACGTCGAGGCGCGCCGCGGCCCCGACGGCGGCTACCGGCTGTCCACGGGCAGCGACCTGCCGCCCCTGGTGTTCACCCCGGACGAGGCGCTCGCCGTGGCCGCCGCCCTCGCCTCGTCGGCCGCCGGCGGCGCGGCCGGCGGCGGCGAGGTGGCGCTCACCGCCCTGGCCAAGATGGAGCAGGTGATGCCGCCGGCGGTGCGCCGGCGGGTGCGGGCGCTGCGCTCCTCGGTCGCCTTCGGCAGCACGCCGAACGCCGTGGCCGGCGCCTATCCGGCGCCGCTGAACGCCGGCGTGCTGGCGGTCCTGGCGCTGGCGTGCCGGGACGCCGAGCGGGTCCGGCTGCGCGTGATGAGCACCGAGGGCGCCGACACCGGACGGGAGTCCCCGTGCCACGTCGAGCCCGCCGCCCTGGTGCCCCGGCAGACCCGGTGGTTCCTCGTCTGCCGCGACCTCGACCGCGGCTGGCGGGTGCTGCGCGTCGACCGGATCACGGCGGCGTCGGCGACGGGCGTGCGCTTCGAGCCCGAAGAGGTCCCCGGGGGCGACCCGGTCGCGTTCGTCACCAGCCGGCTCGGCGCTCCGCCCCGCCGGCACACGGCGACGATCCTCATCCACGCCCCGATCGAGCAGGTGCAGGCGTACATGGGCGGCTTCGCCACCGACTTCGCCCCGACGACCACCGCCACCGGCCAGGCGGCGACACACTGGCGGATCGCGGACGTACGCCTTGAGGTGCTCGCCGGCGGCCTGCTCTGGCTGCGATGGCCCTTCGAGGTGGTCGACTCTCCCGAGCTCGCCGCCCTGCTCCGGGACCGGTCCGCGGCCTTCGCCCACGCTGCGGACCCGGGCTGAGGTCCGCCGCCCACGACGCGGCGGCCTGACGCCCGGCTCGGACGTCCGTCGTGACGGCGTCGAGATCTTCCTGCGCGATCATCTTCCACGCCCTCCGTTCCGGACGGCATGCGACCGAGCGGGGAGCGTATGAGCAAGGGGCGATGGACGATCGGGGCGGCTCTCGTGCTGACGGCCTCGGCCTCGATCTCGGTCTTCGGCCCGCGGGCCGAAGCGGTCACCCGTCCCGGTCCGGTCGAGGCGCTGAAACGGCAGCTCGTCGGTCATGACGGGGTTCGGGAGACTTCGGTGTACCGGAGCGTCTGGGGGCCGAAGAAGGATCGAGTGACCAGCCGGGCGCGGTCCGTCCACGAGTTCGGTGGCGGGCGGGTCGCGGCCACGGACATCAGCTACCCGAAGTCCTCGTTGCTCGGCGCCTCCCGGAACATCGTCTTCCCCGACCGCGCGTACCTCTGGCGTCCCGACCGGCCCGACTACCTGCCCGCGGGGAAGTCGTGGATCCTGACGACCAGCAAGAACGACCTGGCCCTGGACTGCGGGCAGATCAGGCTGAGCGATTCCGCCACCCTCCGGCACGTGCTGGCCACCACCACGGCCAAGAGGCCCGCCGGCGTCTACGACGGCACCCGCACCACCCTCTACGAGGGCAGCACCACCATCGGCGCACTGTTCAGGCTGAACCCGCGCCTGTGGGTGGCCGGCCTTCAGAAGCCCACAGGACCGTACGCGAGCTACAGCAAATTGCCCGTGAAGTGGCGGCTGTGGCTCGGCGCCGACCAGCTCGTCCGCAGGTGCCAGACGCGCTATGACGAGCCCGACTCGCTCTGGAACGACAAGGACCGCCGAGTCACGACCGCCGACGTGCGGTTCTCCGGCTGGGGCGACCCGATCGACGTCAAGCCGCCGCCCGCCGAACTCGTGGCGACCCGCGACGAACTGGTCTTCCCCGACGAGGACTGACCGGTGAGCGGGCGGCCCTGTCGCCCGGGGCCCCACCCGCGGTCTTCCGCGGCCGGGTCATTCCGGCGGCGTCCAGATGCGGCTGCGGAGATCGGTGCCGCGGATCACCTGGACGCGCCAGGGTTCGAGGCGGAGGACGTGCAGCGCGGGGTCGGCGGGCGACCGCCAGAAGGCCCCGAGGTCGTAACCGGCCCCGCGCGGGCTGGTCGCCCGGTAGAGGTCCCAGACGCGGTGCTTGGTCGCCAGGTCGTCGACCCAGGCGGCCGTGGCGTCGATGGCGACCGAGCTGTTGCCGGGCTTCCAGTAGGAGAAGGAGGTGTGCGGATTGCCTGCCAGGTGGGCGGCCTTGACCGGCGTCCGGTAGGTGGCCAGCCACCCGCGCGGCCGCCCGTCCACGTTCTCCCAGACGGGGATGAGGATGCGGGTGCGGGGACGGTTCTTGGCGTCGACGGTGACCATCGTGGCGTACCGGATGGCACCGATATAGGTGTTGAACTCGCTCTCGATCTCGGCGAACGACGTGGTCATCGACGGCACTCCTTACGACTTGGGTGACCAGGGCATCTTGCGCCGCCGCGAAGACCCTGCGGAAGACGGCACTTCAAAGGCACCGAGTAACCGCCCGGGAACCACTCCTGACCAGGCAGGACAGTGGCACGCGCGGACGGACGCGATGCGCGAGACTCCGGGGCCGGAGGATCAGAGTCAGCTCGGCGGGATGATGCCCCACCTGTCGCGCTCACGCAGACGGCGCTCGTGCTCGTCCGTCTCGACGATGCCCGCCACCACATAACCCCGATAGTCACGCCCGCGGACGATCAGAAGGTTGTCCAGGTCATGGCGAGGGCCGAGTTGGGCAGTCACGGCGTTGACGGCTTGTGCATCCGGCCGTTCGATCGTCAGCCCCTCCATCGACACGGGAAGACTGACCGCCGAGACATCCCCGAAGGCTATGTCGATCGTGGTCGTGCCGGACGTGTCAACACCGCTGCGCAGCAGCAGCTTGGAATGCGTCGGTACGTAGATCCACATGCGGAACGTCCGCTCCGGAAAAGCCACGCCAAGATCCATGGCCCCGATCATCCAACGAGACCGCTCTCCCGGTGAGGGGTGCTCAGTTCTTACCTTGCAGGTCGCGCGAACTTCATGCAGGTCGCCGGTTCCGTACATCTTGGTGCTCCAGGTTCAAGTCGTTCACTTTTGAAGCACGTGTCGCGGCGCCCAGCGCGCCGCGACAAGATCGGGGAGCACCACATGCGACATGCCGACTTCACCGTCCGCCGAGAACCGGCCGCCTGGCGCCACATCGCAGCCGTCTCGGTCGGCATCGGTCTGGGGCTCTTCCCGCCGGCACAGAGCGCGTCGGCCGCCCCGAGCGGGACGCCGCAGGCCCCGGCCTTCAGTGTCGACGGCGGTCGCTACGAGCAGGCGGTGTCCGTCGAGCTGCGGGCCAGGCAGGGCGAGACGATCCGGTACACCACCGACGGCAGCATTCCCACCAAGAGCAGCCCGACCTTCGCCGGCAAGCCCATCCGCATCACCGAGGACACGAATCTGACGGCACGCGCCTTCAAGGGCAACCAGCCCGGCGCCGTCAAGTCCGAGGGGTACCTCATTCGCGAGGGGGAGCAGCCGATCGCCCGCATGATGATCGTCTCGGACGTTCACATCGGCGACTACGAAGCCGACCGCCACCGCTGGTCGTCCTACTTCGACACCATCGCGTCGGTTCTGGGCACCCCGGACGCCATCCTCTCCAACGGCGACATGATCAACGACAACCGGGACGGCCGCGGCAAGGACCACCAGTTGACCGCCCGCATCTTCAAGGAGAACCTCGCGCGCAAGGGCATGAACGCCACCCAGGTGTTCATGTCGTACGGAAACCATGACGCGACCCTGGCCGAGCTCCGTGCGGGCTACCCCAAGGAGTGGTTCCCCGACTCCGGCGACGGGTACTACCGCACGGACATCAAGGGCATTCCGCTGATCACCGTCAACACCGAGAACTACTCCGCGGCCCAGGCCACCTGGCTGCGTGACCAACTCGGGCAGATCTCCGCGGACCCCGCCTACCGCGACCTGCCGATCATCGTCCAGGGGCACCGGCCGGCTCCGGGCACCGTGATGGACGGCCAGCAGACCAGCAACCCGCGTCTGACCGAGGATCTGTCGAAGTTCCCGCGCGCCGTCTACTTCTCGGGCCATTCGCACCTGAACGTGAACGACCCGCGCTCGATCCACCAGAAGAACTTCACCGCGGTCAACGACGGCAGCTCGTCCTACATCGAGATCGACCACGGGTACCAGATGCTCGACGCGGAAGGGCAGCTGGCCAACCGCTTCGAGACCCCCACCGCCCAGGGGCTGGCCGTCGAGGTCTACCGGGGCCGTACCGTCGTCAACCGCATCAACCTCAACGCCGACCTCCACGACATCTACACCGGCGGGAAGTGGTCGGCGAACTGGAAGCCCCCGTTCCAGAGCGACGGGACGCTGGCCGGCAGGTCCTGGGAGATCAGGACGGCCGGCGCCGACGCCCAGGTCGTGCAGAACTTCACCTACACCGACGCCAACCGCAACCGCACGGCCCCGGCCTGGACGTCCCCGCGCCCGCTGACGGCCCAGACCGGCAAGGACGGCCGGCTCGCGCTGCGCATCGAACAGGCCCGGGACGACGAGCTGGTGTACCACTACAAGGTGCGCGTCACCCGCGCCGACAACGGTGCCGAGGTGCTCACCACCAAGGTCGCCAACCGCTTCGACGTGGTGCCCGCCGCCGCCTCCATGGACATTCCGGTCCCGGTCCAGCGCGACGGCGCCAGGTACCGCGCGGAGGTCGTCGCGGTCGACGCGCAGGGCAACCAGTCGCCTGTCGCCGCGGACGTGCTGAAGTAGCACCTCGCCCCGTCATCGACCATCGGCCGGACCCGGTCGATGACGGGGCTCCCTCGGAAAGCCTGACGGCCCGCCGCTCCGGCGCGGACCTCTCCATCGCCCGGCGCAGGTAACGGGGACCCAGGACCGGCGGATTCCCCATCGTGGGTTTCTAGTCGCACCACCGCGCCCGGCCGTGACGTGGTCATGCACGACGTCGTCAGCCTGGTCCCGGCGCAGCCGAGCGACGTCGTGCAGCAGTTGCAGAGGGCCGCCGGACGCCGGCCGTACTGGCCGTTCGCCCTGGCCGCCCTGCTCCTCGCGGGGCTGGTGACCGGACGCTTCGGCCTGGTCGTTCTCGCTGTCGGGCTGCCCGGCGTGCTCTGGGTGGCGTTGCGCGACCGGGCGGCTCGCGCGGTGGTCGTCATGTACGACGTGACCGACGAGGCCGCCCGGCGCTTCGATCACCTCGTCAACGCGGTCACCGGCCTCCAGCAGGCCCACGGCTTCTGGCTGATCACCGCGTCCGGCGCGGTCACCAGCACCTACCAGTTCAAGGTGAACGCCGGCGCGTCCAGTCTGCTGCGCCGGCTGAACGCCTCGGCCCGGCTGGCCGGACCGCGGATCCTGGTCACCAACGTCGCCGTCCCGACCCTGACCGCGGGCAGCCTGTCGGTGCACTTCCTCCCCGACCGGATCCTGTTCCGGGACGGCCGCCACGTCGCCGACCTGGCCTACCAGCACCTCCAGGTCGCCATGGAGCACGCGCGCTTCATCGAAGCAGGCCCGGTGCCCCGCGACGGCACGGTCGTGGACTCCACCTGGCGCTACGTCAACGTCAACGGCGGCCCCGACCGCCGGTTCAACGACAACGCCCGCCTGCCCGTCCTGCTGTACGGCAGGCTGCTGCTCCGCAGCCACAGCGGTCTCAACCTCGTCTGGGACGCCTCCCAGGCGCCGCTCGTCCACGCGGTGGCGAACGCCCTCCACCAGTTCACCGCCGCCCGTCCGCCCATGTTCCATCCCTGACGGCCTCCGCCGCGCCATCCGGACACAGGAGAGCGCCTGAGCTGGAGTGCATAGACTTGTCCTCATGTTCGACGACAAAACGCAGGAGACCCTGCGGCGCCTGCTGGACCTCGCCGAACACCCCACCACCCCGGACACCGAGCGGGCGCTGGCATTCGTCCGGATCCGCGCCCTGGTGGCGGTGCCGGCCGACGACACCCGCCGCCGGGCGCCCGTCGCCGGCATGGACGCCCAGCTGCTCACCAAGCTCAAACCGCTCCAGCGACAGGTGGACGAGGACCTGGTCGACGACGTGCACGGCGACCTGCACTCCTTCGGCATCCGCTACCGGCTGGTCTCGGAGGTCGCCGGCGAGCTGGCCCACATCCTCGACCTGCGCTCCCGCCTCGCCCCCGACAAACGACACCGCCACGACGACGGCGTACGCCAGACGGCCGCCAGGCTGACCTACCTCCTGGAGCGCTCCGACGGCTTCCGCACCTCCCGCTGGCGCACCAAGCGCGGCTGACCCGCCCGACCCGGTTTTCCGCATGCCGGCAGCGACACCCTCGGAGGAGCGGATGACCAGCGTGGGGCGCGCCGGCGGGGTTCTGAGGCTCTGGACTGCCAGGTTCTCCGGTCGTAGGGGCGACGTCGCGATCGCGGCGGTCACCACCGCGGCCACCCTCGGTCCGCTGCTGGTGCCGAGTCCGAAGGCGTGGTGGATCGTCGCCCTGGGCGCGCTCGCCTCCGCGCCCGTCCACTGGCGCAGGCGCGCGCCCATGGCCGTGGCGCTGCTCGTCGGCGCCGCGATGACCGTCATGGTCTTATGGGAGAAGCCGTTCCTCCCGTTCGGGCCACTGGTCGCCGTGTACACCATCGCCGACCTCAGTCCCACGTGGAAGCGACTGGCCGCGATCCCGGCGATCGCCGTCATCGTCGGCGTCTCCCTGGCGCTGCCCGGGGAGGACAGCGAGATCTTCCGCCTGATCGGCACCGCCTTCGTGGCCGCCTACGCGCTGGGCACCAGCGCCCGCGCGAACCGCTCACGTGCCGCGGAACTGGCCGAACGGGCCCGTCGCCGCGAACAGCAGCACATCGCCGCGGTGGCGGAGGAACGAGCGCGGATCGCTCGTGACATGCACGACATCATCACGCACGCCGTCGGGCTGATGGTCGTCCAGGCCGAGGCGGGGCCCGTGGTCGTACGGAGCGACGCGCCCAGGGCCGAGGCCGTCTTCGACGCGATCGCCGACACCGGCAGGGGAGCGCTCACCGAGCTGCGCGGCCTGCTCACCGCGCTGCGCGCGTCGGACGGCCCGGCGGGGGAGGACCCCGGGCCCGCCCAGCCGAGCCTGGACGGACTCGCCTCACTGGCCGGACGCAGCGGCCTGGACGTGGTCATGACCGTGGAGGGCGAGCGGCGGCGGACATCGGGCAGCCTGGAAGCCGCCGTCTACCGGATCGTCCAGGAAGCCCTCACCAACGTGCGCAAACACGCCGGGGTGCGCAACGTCCGGCTGCACCTGCGCTGGACCGCGCGGGAACTGGTGGTCGAGATCGCCGACGACGGCGGCGGGCCACGTCGCGACGGCGGCGGCTACGGCCTGATCGGCATGCGGGAACGGGCGACCGCCTACGGCGGGACGCTCACCGCGGGACCGGGACAGGACGGGGGATTCCTCGTCAGAGCCGTCCTTCCGCTTGAATAGCGCGCATGCTGCGCGTGCTCATCGCCGACGACCAGGATCTCTTCCGCGCCGGGTTCGGCCTGATCCTCGGCGCTCAGCCGGACATGCTGGTGGTGGGCGAGGCGGCGGACGGCGACGAGGCGATCGCGCTGGCCGGGCGGCTGCGTCCGGACGTGGTCCTGATGGACGTGCGGATGCCGGGCAGGAACGGCATCGAGGCCACCAGGGAGATCTGCGCGACCACCGCCGCCAAGGTGCTCGTCCTGACCATGTTCGACCTGGACGAGTACGTCTACGACGCCGTCCGCGCCGGCGCCAGCGGCTTCCTGCTCAAGGACATCCGCCGCGACGAGCTGGCGCACGCGGTGCGCACCGTGGCCGCCGGCGAGGCGTTGCTGGCCCCCGCCGCCACCCGCAGGCTGCTGGAGGACCTGGTCAGAAGGCCGGCTCACGGCCCGATGCCGCGGCTGGCGGGACGGCTGGCGGCGCTCACCGAGCGAGAGCGTGAAACGCTCAGGCTGGTCGCCCGCGGACTGTCCAACGCCGAGATCGCCGCCGCGCTCGTGGTCACCGAGCACACGGTCAAGACGCACGTCAGCCGCATCCTGACCAAGCTGGACCTGCGGGACAGGGTGCAGGCGGCGGTGTTCGCCTACGAATGCGGCCTCGTGGTCGCCGGTGAGAGTGACATCGGAGATCACACTCACGACTGACGCGCCACCAGGGCGGCCGCGAGCAGCATCGTCGTCATGAAACGTGTCCTGATCGCGCTCGCCGCGGCCCTCGCCTCGGCCGTCCTGCTGCACTTCGGCACCGGCCCGCACCCCGTGGCCTGGCTGACGTGGCTGGCCCCCTTGCCCGTGCTGCTCGCCGCCCCCCGCGTGGGGGGAGGCGCGGCCTTCGCCGCGGGCGCCCTCGCCTGGCTCGGCGGGCAGTTGCAGTGGTGGCCGTACTTCACCGCGACGCTGGAGACGCCCGTCCCGGTGGCGGCCGGCCTGCTCGCCGGGCCGGCGCTGCTGTACGGCCTCGGCGTGCTGCTGCACCGTTCGCTGCTGGCCAGGCGGCGGACGCTGTCGGCCGTGCTCGCCGTACCGGCATCGTGGGTCGGCGTCGAATACCTGATGGCGCTGGCCGGACCACACGGCGCCTGGTGGAGCCTGGCCTATACGCAGGCCGACGTGTTACCCGTCCTGCAGACGGCCTCCGTCGCCGGCGTCTGGGGGATCACCTTCCTGCTCCTGCTCGTGCCCGCCGCCGTGGCCGCGCTTCTCGCGCCGGGCGCGACCCGCCGGCTCTCCGTCGCGGTGACCGCGGGCGCGATGGTGGCGCTGGCCCTGGCGTACGGCTTCGCGCGGCTCGGCACCGGCCAGGACGGCGGGCAGCGCCGCGAGGTCGCGCTGATCTCCACCGACGACCCGAGCGACACCGTGGCACTGGACTCCCCGCAGGGGCGCGACCTGCTCCGGCGCTACCGCCGGGCCGTCGACGCGGCCGCCGCCCGCGGCGCCGAGATCGCGGTGCTGCCGGAGAAGACGTTCGACGCGGCCACCGCCCGCCTGCCGCTGGCCAGGCCGGGCGTGACGGTCGTCGCCGGCGTCGCGCTCGGCGCCGGCGCGACGCGGACCAACAGCGCGCTGGCCTACCCGTCCGGGGCCCGCTACGACAAACACCACATGATTCCCGGGCTGGAGTCTGAGTTCACGCCCGGACGCGCGCTGACCCTGCTCGGCCCGACCACGACGGGCCTGATCGTCTGCAAGGACCTGGACTTCCCCTGGCTGGTACGGCAGTACCGCCAGGCCGGCACGACGACGCTGCTCGCCCCCGCCTGGGACTTCGACGACGACGCCTGGCTGCACAGCCGCATGGCGGTGGTCCGCGGGGTGGAGAGCGGGTTGTCGGTGGCGCGCGCGGCCCGCCAGGGCCTGCTCACGGTGAGCGACACCCGGGGACGGGTGCTGGCCGAAGGCCGCAGCGGCAGGCCCGGCGTGACCACAGTGTTCGCGGCGGTGCCGCAGCAGGGCGCCTCGACCGTCTACGCCGACCTGGGCGACTGGGCGGCCTGGTGCTCGGTCGCGATGCTGCTCATCGCCCTCGCCGGGCTTCGCATCGGCCGCTCCGCCGCCCGTACGATCCGGCCGTCTACGGGTGGGCCGGCTCCCGGTGCGCCAGTCCGGGCGGCCACGGGTATCTGACCTTGAAGATGGACAGGAAGATCAGGATCTCGCCGCCGCGCACGACGGCCGGTACGCGGTACGTTCCCTGGATCGCTCCGGGCATGTTCCGGATCTTGCTGGACGACGTGCCAAGCTGACGGACATGGAGGCTGAGTCCGTACGCAGGGTTCTGGCCGTGAAGCCGGATGGTCCATGGCTGCTGCTCATCAACGGGACCACCTGGAATGTCGAATCGCGAAATGCTGGGGTGGATGCCGGCTTCGCCGTGTCGAGGGTGGCGCTCCTACCGCTGCTGGAGAGGCCTCGGGACGAGGTGGAGAGGCTCGCCGGGAAGGCGCTTGGCCCCGATGGGCCAGACATCGCCGAGGTCCTGCGGGCGGTCATCCAGTGCGGGCTTTCGTGGCCGACCGAGTATTGGATCTCACGAGCGCTGGCGTGGATGATGGCTGACGAAGTGGAGCTCTTCGCCGGACTCCTCAAGGAGATCGCTGTTGGCCGGTCCCGTTCCCAAGCCATCCAGCACGCCGCGAAACGGCTCCTGAAGCAGAACGGTCATTGGCCGTAGCCGGCTTGGAAGACTTCGGCGCAAGCGTCCCATGGCGTGCTCCGGTTCTGGTCAGGCGCGGTTCGGCCTTCCTTGATCATTGCACGTACAGACAGGGCAGCTGATCATGTGAGGGCGCCGCCCAGATGCAACCGCGAGCTTGCAGTGACCGGTGTCGTGGCACCAGGAGAATGCGCTGCCCGCGGAGCTCGCTCCCGGCGGTGGTGGTCGGCTCCATCCGAGCGCCCGTGATCAGGAGCCTGAAGCCATCCCGACGCCGAAGTTCAAGTGCCTCCCCGGGACGCCAATCCCCCGAACGCCAGTGACCGGTGATCCTTACGCTGTGGTCCGGTCCTGCCTCCAGCGTCATCGTCCGGAAGTGAAACGGCCCCCCTGCCCCGCGCGAGGCGACACGGTACCGTTCCCCGCACTCACACACTCGCTCAGCCGGAAAGGGAACGTCATGGACCGCCGGGTCAGCTTCGTGCTGGGTCACGCCCATACTGTAGGTCGCTCCCAACGCAATGTGCTGCCCCGCCCGGCTCGCCTGAGTTGACCCGTGGCCCTGGTTCGCCCGGCTTCTCCCGGGTCGATGGCGGACGAGGTGATCAGGCTTTCACCTCAGCCACTTACGGCCCCGACCCCTGGTGCGGCGGCCACCTCCGGAGCCGGAGTGCCCCCGCCATCGTCACCGCTCTTCGACACTCGAGCCTTTCGCTGATATCGGGATGCGACTTCCAGGCGAGTGTTCCTCGGAGTCACGGCGACAAGTTCCTCACTGTGAGTACGTTAAAGAACACGGAGGGTGAGGGTAATGAGATAGCGGAGTCCCACCACCGACAGGAGATCCCCATGCGTTCCCTCGCCTTGCTTGCGGTCCTGGCCGCCGGCGCCACCCTCGCCACCGCCGCGCCCGCCGCAGCCCGCGCCCTTCACGCTGCTGACCCGCGCTGCCCCGACGACGCGGTCTGCTTCTGGAGCGAGCCCGAATTCGAAGGCGAGCGGCAGGTCGTCCGCCCCGTCTCCGGCTCGCGTCCGTGCATCGCCACGCCCGAGGCTCATGCGGAATCGGCCGTCAACAACACCAGATTCTCCCGGCTGCTGTACCTCGACCCCGGCTGCTCCAGCCGGCCTGTCGGGTTCGTCCCGGCCGGTGGTAACACTCCCTTCCTCGATCCTCCCATCGCCGCTTGGCGGTGACCCGCCGTCCGGCCAAGAGGTGCGGCCTGACGCCACGCGCTGGGTCGCGCGAGCTGAGGTCACCCCATTCTCTGGCGCGCGAACGCGCCGCTGCCCACACCGCCGGCCCGCCGGCCCACCCGCTGCCGCGCCCTGTCCCACCACCGGCGCGCCGAGGTCCCGCCGCCCGGTCCGCCCCCCTTGCAGGGGTGAACGCCTTCCCCCATGACCTGAGGAGGTCATCCGCCTTGAACATCATCCGCCGTACTGCGGCCACCTTCGCGCCCCTGGCCGGCGCCCTGACCCTCGCCCTGGCCGCCGGCATCGCACAACCGGCCGCCGCGTCCGCTCAACCAGTCGCAGCACCAGCCGCAGCCGACTTCGCCTGCCCGCCCGTGCTGGGCGTCTGCGCCTACGACGTGGACGACAACCTCAGGGTCCTCTACGACGACGAGGCCGACATCATCCCGCCCATCGTCCGGGCGGCCAACTACAGCAACGACCCCTGGTGCTTCTACAACTGGTTCGGCTACGGCGGTGCACGCCAAGAGCTCGCCCCGGGCCAGGTCGCCGACGACTTCGGCTTCGTCGTCCGCGCCGCTCGACGCGGACCGTGTGATTGACCACGCGACTCATGTGACCGACTGACGCCGCGGCCTTCACCACTCGGGGGACGGTCCACTGCCGACGTGATGCTGTGCCTGATCGCGGCGATGGCCACGGGTCAGTCAGATCGTCCGCAGAGTCGGTGCGAGCGGCTCGACTCCGGATGATCGCCAATCGACCCGTGGCCGTCCCCGCCCGTGTGGCAGTACTCCTGCGTGGACTGGATCCGCAAGCCGCCGACGAGCACGCCGGGCCGGCGTGCTCAGGCGACGACGGGCTCGCCGCTCAGCGCGACACCGGCCCGGCGCAGCTCGTCCAACGCGGTGCGCGTGGTGTCGGCGGCGACGCCGGCGGTGTAGTCGAGCAGGACCTGAACCGTGAAGCCCGCGCGCGCTCCGTCCAGCGCGGTGGCCTTGACGCAGTGGTCGGTCGCGATGCCGACGACATCGAGGTCGGTGACGTCACGCGCCTTCAGCCAGGCGGACAGCGTCTCGCCTTCCTCGGTCAAGCCCTCGAAACCGCTCTTGGAGGCGGAGTGAGCGCCCTTGTAGAACACCTCGTCGACGTGCCCGGAGGCGACGGCGGGCGCGAACTCCGGATGGAACTCGCCTCCCTCGCTGCCGACGACGCAATGCACGGGGAACGAGTCCTGGAAGTCGGGGGTGTCGGAGAAGTGCGCGCCCGGATCGATGTGGTGGTCGCGGGTGGCGACGACGAAGGCGTACTGCCCATCGGCGCGCTGGACCAGCTCGGTGATGGCGGCGGCCCGATCCGCGCCACCCTTCACCGGAACGCTGCCGCCCTCGCAGAAGTCCTTCTGCACATCGACGACGATCAGTGCACGATTCACGGATGATCCCTTTCTCCCGGGTGTAGCTGTCCTGCGCACACCCTTCCGGCGGGCGGGCACATCACTCCCTGGATGTATGCCGACCGGCGACACGCGCGGCAACGCGGCTCACCGCTCCCGATGAAGCCGCATCTGGCCCATGCTTACGAAGCGCTTAATGTTCATCACTATAAGTGTTGTCCCTGTGCGGCGGCAGGAGGCGGGCTCCTGGCAGTGGCCCGCGGCCGTTTCTGCAGGAGCTTGAGCGTCACCGACCAGCGGCCCGCCCTCACCGCGCCGGACACCGTGGCGGACCGGCGACGATCTCCAGCTCCAGGTGGCGGATCATGTCGAGGTCTCGTTGATGTCGGCGAGGGGGACCGCGGCGCCGGACTCGGCGAAGGCGCGGGCGGCTCGATGGAGGCCGCGTGAAGATTGTCCATCTTGGGCGTAGGGTGGCCCGATGCCCGGATCCTTGCGTGCGGCCGTGCTGGCAGTGGTGTCGATCCTCCTCTGCGGCTGCTCGGCCACGCCGGCGGCGGCCCCACCGTCCCCGACCGTCCCGGCCAAGCCGACATCCACCCCCATCTGTGACGGCCGGCTGCCGCCCACGGGGCCGGAGAAGACCGCCTACACCGATCACATCGATGACTGGCAACTCGCCAAGGCCGTCAAGGACGGGTTTCCCAACGACCTGGCGGTCAAGCGGGACGGGACGGTATGGGTGGTCGGCACGGCCGAGGTGCCGGTGAAGCCCTATCTGGACAAGGAGCAGGGGTGCCTGGTCACGACCGACACCGAGCGCCGGGGGAAGGTGTGGCGGTACGACGCGGGTACGTGGCACGTGGTCGCTCCGCCGCAGAGGTGCTCGGACCACCTGTCCAAGGTCGACGTGACCGAGGACGGCAGCCTGTGGGTGTACGGCACGCGACTGGAGAAGGATGACCACGTGTCCTGCGTGGCTCGATGGAACGGCAGCGGCTGGGAGGCGCGGACCGTCCGAACGGAGGACCCGGCGGAGGAGGCCGAGGCGCTGACCGTCAGCGGCACCGATCCGTGGTTCATCGACTCCCGGGGGAGAACCGTTCGGCTGACCAAGGGGAAGCTCTCCGCTCACACACCGGTGGCGGAGGCTGACGTGCTCGCGCGAGGGCAGGGAGGCGCGCTCTGGGCGGCGGGAGTCCAGGGTGCACATCGCATCCAGCTCGCACGATGGGATCGCGGGCGCTGGCAGCGCGTTCCCGACCTGGCACTGCCTCATGCGAAGGGGGAGCCGAGGGCCTGGCTCGCGTGCGACGGCATGGTCGCGACCGGGCCTGATGACGTCTGGGTGGCCGCCTACTGGACCTGGAACGCGAGCGACGAGTCGGAGCCCGGGCGGCAGGTCCTGGCCCATTGGAACGGCTCGGCCTGGTCATGGCACACGGGCAAGGTGGCACTGCCGGACAGGGAGGCCGACCTCGCCCCGGATGGGCAGGGTGGCGTCTGGCTCACCTCCCTCGACGACACCACCCTCGAACACGTCACCGGCCGGCGTCACGAGCCGATCAAGCTACCCGATACGGAGGAGGATGTCGGGCTGGGCATGCGGCTGTCGCAGCGTCCCGGCACCCACGAGGTCTGGGTGCTGAGCCAGGGGAACCTCTGGGTCACTCGAAGGGACGCCGGCTAGCGAACGGCTACTTGGCGGCCGAGGTTGCCCAGCGCCTGACCTTCGCCGCGCCGGTCGCCCGGCTCCGGGCGACACACCTGGAAGCACTCCATCAGGGGTGTGATGACGGCGCAGAGACGACCAGTCTGGTGGGCGTGGTGGCGGCGACCAGGTTTGAGGCGTTCAGCGTCGAACCAAGCCGGCGCGGCAGCTCGGTCGACGAACACCTCGGGCGACTCCTGGCCGGGAAGCGCCCGCAGCCGAGCGGGAGCCGTGTACGCCGCGGGTACTACGCCAGAAGCCGGCCCAGCGCCACCTCACGCCCATCGTCAAGGGGTCCCGGGAGCGACCAACGGTGGTGCTGCTGACCTGCGGGAACTGCTGGGCCCGGCGGCGAGCCAGAGAGCTGACCGGCCGATCATGAGAGGTCCGCCAGTCAAAGGTTCGCCGACCGGGCCATGGGCGCGATGGCGACGGTCCCGCCGGTCACGACCTCGTCGCGTCGCGGACACCGTCCCCGAGCTCTTCGGCGCAGCTGGGGAAATCGATCGCCTGCTCAGGCAGCGGACGGACGCAGGCCGCCGCGGCGCAGGCGGTCAACGTCAGGATGACCAGCGCCGCCGTCGCGCCGCCTGGTCCCCGGTCGAACAACCCGCCCACCGCGATGCCACCGGCGAACGCGACCAGGCCCGACAGGAACGTCTGCACGCCCAGGTACGCCCCGAAACGCGTCGGCGGGGCGAGCCGGGCGATCGTCTGGAACACCGCCGGCTGTAGCAGCCCGTCGGCGAGCCCGTGCAGCACGGCCACCAGCGCCAGGCCTGGCAGCCCGGCGCCCGCGCCGGTTGCCAGCAGCAGATGGCCGCCCGCGGCGAACAGCAGTCCCGCGCGCAGCACGTGCGGTCGGTCGGCGCGCCCGGGTACCGCGCACCACGGCTGGACCGCGGCCGACACCATGGCGAGCACGCAGGAGAACACGGTGACCGCTGTCGCGTCCGCGCCGCCGAGCGGTACGACCACCGATGACTGGTCGGTCAGCAGCATGGCGGGTGCCGACACGGCCGCGAACCCGATGAAGACCCGGTCCCGCAGTACCGTTCGCACCCCGGAGACGACTCCGTGCGGCACCCGTACGCGCGGGACGTGCCGCAGGAGTGAGAACAGGAACGCCGCCACGCCCCACAGCGCTGTAGCCGTCAATGCCACCAGCCAGTAGCCGACGTTCAGCAGCGCCAGCCCGAGCACCGGGCCGGCCACCGCCGCAACCTGCAACGTCATCGCGTACGCCGCGTATCCGCGCGCCCTTCGCCGTTCGGCGAGCCCGGCCAGCAGCGACTGCGCCGCCGGGTGGAACAGCGCCCCGCCCGTGCCCAGCAGCACCACGGCGACGATCAGCCAGGGCAGGCTGGACACAGTGCCCAGCAGGGCGAACCCGGCCGCGCGCAGCAGGCACGCCAGAATGCCCATCCGTACCGGGCCGAGTACGTCCACCAGCACGCCGACCGGCAGGGAGAGCGTGTGCTGCACGAGATTGCGCAGCGCCAGCACCAGGCCGATCCCTCCGGCGGCCAGTCCGAGGTCGGCTCGCAGGTGCAGGACGACGTGCGCCATGGCCGCGAAGTAGCCCAGCGAGATGGCCGCCTGAACGGTGACGACCACGGTGACCGTGCGACGGTCACCGTGGTCCGCGGGGGAGACGATCACGCCGCGGGCAGGATGTTCAGCCGGTACAGCAGTTGACGGGCGAGCGTGGCGCGCTTGGCGGCGTCGGCATCCTTGGCGATGTCCATGTTCAGTGCGAAGGTGTACAGGCGTCCGCCGCGCTCGACCCAGCCCGTCCACCAGCCGGTGCCGGGGTTGGGGGCGTTCTGCCAGCCTGACTTGGCGTACAGGGTGTACCCGTTCTTCTTCTCCATCAGGATCAGGTCCTGGACGGCACGCTGGTTCGCGCGGGAGGCGGGCAGGCGCTGGGTGGCCAGCCGTTCCATGAACCGGGTCTGCTCCACCGCCGAGATCTTCAGCGGGCCGTCCAGCCAGAACCGGTCGACCACGGTCCCGGTCTGCTGGTTGCCGTAGCCAAGCCGGTGCAGCCACTGACGTTCGCGCGTGAGGCCGATGCGGCGGGCGATCACCTGGAACGCCGCCGCGTTGGAGATGCGCACGGCCTCCCGCATGGTCATGTCCTTCTCCCACTCGGGATACGGCTGCGGCGTGCCGTCCCAGGGGATCACCTCGTCGGGGCTCTTGACCACGCCCGTCTCCAACGCGACGAGCGCGTGCGGGACCTTGAAACTGGACGCGGGCACCATCGGCGTCTCCGCGCGCCGCCGGTCCACCACGGTCGTCGTCCTGGACGACACGTCCAGCAGCGCGAACGTGCCCCGCACCCCGGCCGTGTCGAACACCGTACGCAGGTCGTCGCGCACGGTCGTTCCCGGCCGCACCTCGACAGCCACAGTGGCGGCGCCGGCTGAGGCGGTGGCCGCGTACGAGGGAGCACAGAGGAGGGGGAGTGAGGTGAAAACGATGACGCCCAGCCCGGAACGGAGGGCCTGGGGGATTGCCTTCTTCATGCGCAGAGGAGATCACGCGACATCTGAACTGTCCAATATCGATATCACGGGACGACCGATATTCGAATCCGTATACCCGCTGGCAGAGAAGCCGCCGACGGCGGCGAGCGGCAGATGGGCCTGCGGGGGAGGAGCGGACCGGATCTGGACTACAAAGGCGATCTTGACGCCGATTCGGTGACGAGGGCTGTTCGCCCTGAAGGGGCGTTGGTGGGACTGCGAACAATGAAGCCCAGATGCTGGACCTGGGCAATGTGCGGCTGGGATCCCGGGGGACGAATGACCTTCGTGACGCCATAGATCTTCTTTCGCATGGAGGCAGAAACTCCGCCGTGCACCACGCGATGTCATCGGATGGGCAAGTCGGGGATGGTTCGAAGCCGGGATCTGTACGGTGACGGCTCGCACGTCCGCAGGTGGCTTGAACATCGCCCACAGCGTGTACTCCTCGCCCCTTGGTCACGAGGCATTCAGGGCGCGGGACCGACAACAGGCAGGGGCCCACGGTGATGTGGATTCGGAAGCCGACGTCCTGGCGCGCTGCGCGAGCAGCGCCGGTGGAACCGCGCCGACGGCTGACGGCCGTCACGGGCCGCTCGCGGGGCGGCCCACGGGCGCGCTCAGGACCCCGGGCGGCTCAGAATCCGGGCGCCGCGGCGGGGGCCCGGAGGTTACCCAGGTAGGGATGCCAGAGGTGGTGCGGGTCCGCCTCCACGGTCCGCACGACCTCGCGCATCGTGGCGAGGATCTCGGGCTCGTCCTCGTACACGTCGCCCTGCAGCATCTTCAGCACGTCGATGCGGTAGCGGTCGTCCTGGACGAAGGCGGTGAACAGGATGTTGAGCCGGTAGTACATGGAGATGAACTCGTACCAGTTACGCATGGCGCGGCGCAGGGTGGACTCGTAGGTGGTGAACCGGTGCCGGCCGAAGTCGCCCGCCTCGGCAGCGGCGATGATGTCCTGCGAGGCCAGACGGGCGCTGTTGAGCGCCACGCTCACGCCGCTGGAGAAGATCGGGTCGACGAAGCGCGCCGCGTCGCCGATGAGCACGTGCCGGTCGCCGATGATCTGCTTCATGCCGTAGCTGTAGTCGCCCTCGGCCTTCAGCGGCCTGACCTGCTCGGCGTTCTTCAGCACGTCGAGCAGGCCGGGGTGGCTGGCGACGGTGCCCCAGAAGAACTTCTCCCGGTCGCCGTCGAAGGAGCGCAGGCGCGAGCGCTGGCTCACCACACCGACCGAGGTGATGGTGTCGGTGATGGGGATCTGCCAGACCCAGGTGTCGGCCACGGGCAGGAAGTGGATGAAGATGAAGTCGGACTGCTCCTTGTTCACCGTCAGCGCGCCGCGGTCCAGCCCGTCGAACCAGGTGTGCACGGCGTACTGGTTGAAGACCGGGTCGACGACCTTCGTCCTGAGCTGGTTGCCGAGGTGGGTGCGCCGGCCGCTGGCGTCCACCACCATGCGCACCGGTACGGGCGTGGTCAGGCGGCCGAGCCGGACGTGCATGACCGGCAGCTCCGCGGAGAAGTCGACCTCGCCCACCGAAACCCCCTGGAAGACGTTCGCGCCCAGGCTCTCGGCGTTCTTCAGCAGGATCTGGTCGAACAGCCCCCGGTCGACGTGGAAGGTGTAGTCGCGGTCGACCCCCAACTGGTCGCGTTCGGCGAAGAGCACCTCTGCCGAGCGGAAGCCGTTGGTCAGGTTGCGGAAGCCCATCTGGTCGATGTCCCGCTGCTCGGTCGAGGTCCACGCCGCGCCGTACTTGCGCGGGAATCCCGCCTGCTCGACCTTCTCCATGCAGCCCGTTTCGATCAGCACCGGAGTGGTCGCGGGGACCAGGGACTCCCCGACGTGCTCCCGGGGGAACGTCTCGCGTTCGAAGACGGCGACGGAAAGACCTGCCTTGGCCAGATACGCGGCGGCCGTCGCGCCTCCCGGGCCACCGCCGATGATGCCGATGTCGAAAACGGCGTCCACGTGCTCTTCCTTCCTCTTGAGGCGACCCGGGTCAGGCGTTCTGGGCGGACAGTTCGCAGACCATGTCCGTGATGGCCCGCACGTTCTGGAAGTTCCGCCAGGTGATGTGGGTGAGCGGAACGGGCACCCCCAGCTCGCTGCGGATGAAACTGAGCAGCATGGTGGTGTTCAGGCTGGTGAGGATCCCCCACTCCAGCAGCGGGGTCTCCTGGTCGAGCTCGGACAGCGGCTCGGCCTCGTCGAGGAACTGAACCTTGACGTAATCGGTGATCGCGGCGTTGATCCGCGAGCGGTCGACGGCGCCGGCCGGCGCCCGCTGAAGGTCCGGATGTGTCTGCTCCATGCCGGCCATGCTCGGACGTCCGGCTGGAGTCTTGCTTGGGCGGCGGCCACGGGAGGCCACGCGGCGACCTACGCGGCTGCCAGTGGGCTACGCGGCGGCCGGCAGCCGCCCAAGCCGGTCGCGCAGGGCGGCGACGAAGGCCGGTGCGTGCAGGAAGAAATGCGACCCCGGTAGCAGCGTCAGCTCGAACGGCCCGGTGGTCTGCCGCGCCCACGCGGCCAGCAGGCGGGGCTCGGTCAGCACGTCGTCCCTGGCCCCGAAGGCCGCGACGGGGATGTCGAGCGCCGGGCCGGCAGCCCCGCGGTGCTCGTGCGCCATGGCCAGGTCGGCGCGGATCGCGGGTAGGTAGAGCCGGAGCAGATCCGCCTGCCCGGCCACCTCGTCGGGGATCCCGCCCAGGCGCCGCAGCCGGGCCAGCAGCTCATCGTCCGGCAGCGTGTGCAGACGGCTCTCGACCGGCGGGGTGTCCGGCCCGTTGCGCCCGCAGACGATGAGCACCGCGGGCGGATTGCCCGCCGCGCGGGCGCGCCTGGCCAGCTCGTAGGCGGCCAGCGCCCCGAAGCTGTGCCCGAGCAGCGCGAACGGCGCGGCCGACAGCTCGCCCACCAGCAGCTCGACGAGCGCGTCCAGGTCCGTCACCACCGGCTCCGCCAGCCGGCCGCCGTGGCCGGGCAGTTCCAGCGGGACGACTTCGACGTCGGGCAGGACGGCCCGCCAGCGATGGAAGTGGGCGGCGCCCCCGCCCGCGTGGGGCAGGCAGTAGAGCGTCAGCCGGGGCGTGGCCGAGGCCGGGACAGGCGCGGCCGGGTTCGAGACAGCACGCAGATCCACCGTGGTGGTCCTTTCCTTCAGGCGCCCACGGCCGCCGCGCGTTCAAGTCTCGCCCTAGCGGCCTGGGAGACGGTCAACGACATCTGCGCACTCCCTTTCAGCATAAGAACATCCCTGACTCGACCGGAAGCCCGCCGGTCGGAGAGGAGCCCGGATGCCCGGATACGCGACGCAGCCGAGACCCGATGACGTCGCGGTGGTCGGAGTCGGATGCCGCTTCCCCGGCGGGGTGCGGACGCCGCAGGCGTTCTGGCGCGCGCTCCGCGACGGGAAGGACGTCCTGCAGCGGGTGCCCGCCGACCGCTGGGGCAGTGGCTTCCACCACGCCGATCGCGGACGGCCGGGCGCGATCACCTCCGACCAGGGCGGTTTCCTGCCGGACATCGACAGGTTCGACGCCGCCTTCTTCGGCATCTCCCCGCGCGAGGCGGCCGAGATGGACCCGCAGCAGCGGGTGCTGCTGGAGGTGACCGCCGAGGCGATGGAGGACGCCGGCGTGCCGATGCAGCGGTGGGAGGGCAGCCGGACCAGCGTCCACCTGGGAATGCTCGGCTCCGACTACCTCCTGCTGCACACCAAGACCGCAGGCGCCGCGGCGATCGGGCCGCACTTCGCCACCGGCAAGGAGTTCAGCTTCGCGGCCGGCCGGATCGCCTACGTCTTCGGCCTGCGCGGGCCGTGCATGACGGTCAACACCGCCTGCTCCTCCTCGCTGACCGCCGTCCATCTGGCCTGCCGCGCTCTGCGCGACGGTGAGGTGGACACCGCGCTGGCCGGCGGCGTCAACGCGCTGCTGACGCCGGAGCTGTCGATCTTCATGAGCAAGGTCCAGGCGTTCTCGCCGAGCGGGCGGTGCCGGCCGTTCGACGCGCGGGGCGACGGCATCGTCCGCGGCGAGGGGTGCGCGGTCGTGGTGCTCAAGCGGTACGCCGACGCGGTGCGTGACCACGACCAGATCTACGGCGTCATCCTCGGCAGTGCCGTCAACCACGACGGGCGCAGCGCGGGCCTGACCGTGCCGAGCGCGGTGGCCCAGCAGGACCTCCTGCGCGCCGCGCTGGCCTCGGCCGGCGTGGACGCCGGCGTGCCGGGCTTTGTGGAGGCGCACGGCACCGGCACGCCCCTGGGCGATCCGCTGGAACTGTCGGCCCTGGCCGCCGTCCTGGGCAGCGGCAGGGCCGCCGGGGACCGGCTGCTCGTCGGCTCGCTCAAGGCCAACTTCGGGCATCTGGACGCGACCGCGGGCGTGGCCGGCCTGCTGAAGGCCCTGCTGGTGGTCCAGCACCGCGTCGTGCCGCGGCAGATCCACTTCGACACCCCGACCCCGATGATCGACTGGGCCGACAGCGGGCTTGAGGTGCCCAAGGAGAACGTCCCGCTGCGCGGGCCCGGGGTGGCGGGCGTCAGCTCCTTCGGCCTGTCGGGGACGAACGTGCACGTCGTGGTCGGCGCGGCGAGCCCCGCCGAGCCGGCGTCGCCGTCCGCGCCCGCCGGCCCGGCGACCCTGCTGATCTCGGCCTCCACCGCCGAAGGGCTGCGCGAGCTCGCGGACGACTACCTGGACCTGCTGCGCGACGACGCCGATCTGGACGGGACGGCCGGGGCCGCCGCGGCCCGCCGTACCCACCGCGAGCACCGGCTGGCCGTCGTCGGGGCCGACGCGGCGCAGGTGCGCGGCGGGCTGACGGACTTCCGCGGCGGCGACAGGAACAGCGCGGTGATGACCGGCGCGGCGCGGCTCGCCGAGGCCCCCGTGGTGTACGCCTTCTCCGGGCACGGCGCGCAATGGCCGAGGGCCGGCATGGACGTCTACGACGACAATCCCGTCTTCCGCGACATCCTCGACGAGTGCGACGCCGAACTACGCGCGCACAGCGGCTGGTCGGTGGTGGACGTGCTGCGCGACCCGGACCCCGCCCGGTTGCAGGCGACCGCGACCGGACAACCGGCGCTGTTCGCGCTCCAGCTCGCCCTGGCCGGGCTGTGGCGCTCCTGGGGAGTGCGGCCGGCGGCGGTCGTCGGGCACAGCATGGGCGAGATCGCGGCGGCGTGCGTGGCCGGGGCGCTGTCGCTGCCGGTGGCCGCGCGGCTGATCGTCGAGCGCAGCACGGTGCTGGAGCAGGCCAAGGGGAGCGGCGCCATGGCCTCGGTCGACCTGGGCGCCGACGCCGCCCGGGAGTGGCTGGCCCGGCGCGCCCCGGAGGTGTCGGTCGCGGCGGTGAACGGCCCGCGCTCGGTCGTCGTCAGCGGCCCGGCCGAGGACGTCGCACGGGCCGTGCGCGACTGGCAGCGGGAGAAGGTCGGGGCCGTCGCTCTGTCGGTCGAGTACCCCTCGCACGGACCTCTGATGCGGCCCTACGGCCGGCGGCTCAGGCAGGCGACGGCCGACCTGGCCGCGTCCGCGCCGGCGATCCCCTTCCTGTCCACGGTCGATCCGGGGACGTCGGGTGGCGTGCCGGACGCCGAGTACTGGGAGCGCAACCTGTGCCGGCCCGTTCTGTTCTGGCCCGCGATCGATCGTCTGCTGGCCGAGCGTGACGCCGCGTTCGTGGAGATCGGGGCGCATCCGGTGCTGTCCCGCCCGGTCCGCGACGCGCTGGCCAGACGCGGCCGGCGCGGGATCGTGGTGGGCTCGCTGGTGCGCGGCGAGAGCGGCCCCGCGATGCTGGCCCGGTCGCGGGCACGGCTGCACGTCGCGGGCGTGGCCGTCGACTGGGCCCGGGTCTGGAACGGGCCGGTCCGCGCGGTGAGCCTGCCGCCGCCGCGCTGGGCCGACGATCGTCACTGGCTGGCGGGGGTGGAGCGGGGAACGCAGTCCGCGCCCTCTCCCGCCCTGGCGGGCCCAGGACCCGGACCGTCCGGTGTCGCCTCCGGGACGGCGCCGGTGGCCGGGCCCGAGGCCGTCCCCGAGGCGGCCTCCGGTGCCGCGTCCGGAACGGCGTCACAGGCGGCGGACGTGCGGGCCGCCGCGCACGCGTTGCTCGCGCGGGTGCTCGGCCACCCCGAAGGCACGCGCTTCCCCGAACGGCGCGGGCTGGTCGAGCTGGGACTCGACTCGGTCGGCGCGGCGGAGCTCGCCGAAGGGCTGACCCGGGTGACGGGCCGGCCGCTGGACGCCGCCGACGTACTCTCCCACGCCACCCTCGCCGCGCTGACCGAGCACCTGTCGCGATCGGCGACGCAACCGGCGACCGCCACGTCGGCACCGGAACGGGAGAGCGCCGCGGTGGCGGGACCGCGGACCGCTACGGCGAGGACCACACCCGGCCCGTCGGGCGGCGCGTCGGGTGTCGCGTCCGGAACGGCGTCACAGGCGGCGGATGGAGCGTGGACCGGTGATGACCCCGTCGCGGTCGTCGGGTTCGCCTGCCGGGTCCCCGGCGCGCAGGACAGCGACGCCTTCTGGTCCCTGCTGAGCGACGGCCGGGACGCGACCGGACCCGTCCCGCCCGGGCGCTGGGACGCCGAGCGCCTGTTCGCCGAGGGAGCCGTCGCCACCACGCGCGGCGGCTTCCTCGACGCGGTGGACGGCTTCGACCACGGCTTCTTCCGGGTCTCGGCCCGGGAGGCGCGCAGCATGGACCCGCAGCAGCGGCTTTTCCTGGAGACCGCTTGGGAGGCACTCGAACACGCCGGCCTCACCCTGCGAGAGCTGCGCGACAGCCGCACGGGGGTGTTCGTCGGCCTCAACTCCACCGACTACCAGCAGCTCCTGCTGGGCGGCGGCGCCGAGGTCGACCTGTACTACGGGACCGGCAACTCCTTCTCCGGGGCGGCCGGGCGGCTGTCGTACCTGCTGGGGCTGCGCGGGCCGAGCCTGGCCGTCGACACCGCCTGCTCCTCCTCGCTCACCGCGGTGCACCTGGCCTGCCAGAGCCTGCGGCTGGGCGAGAGCGGGGTCGCCGTCGCGGGCGGGGCGAACGTGATGGCCACGCCGACGATCTTCCGTGCCATGTCGGCCGGCGGCGCGCTGTCCAGGGACGGCAGGTGCAAGACGTTCGACGACGCCGCCGACGGCTACGGCCGGGGCGAGGGCGCGGGTGTGGTCGTGCTGAAGCGCCTGTCCGACGCGCTGCGCGACGGCGACCGCGTGTTCGGCCTCATCCGCGGCAGCGCGGTCAACCAGGACGGCGCCAGCGGCGGACTGACCGTGCCCAGCGGTGCCGCCCAGGAGGAGGTCATCGGCGATGCGCTGCGCCAGGCGGGGCTGCGGGCCGCGGACGTCGGCTACGTCGAGGCGCACGGCACCGGAACCAGGCTCGGCGACGCCATCGAACTGCGGGCCCTGGCCGCCGCGCTCCGCCCGGAGGGCACCGCGGAACGGTCGCTGCTCGTCGGGTCGGTCAAGACCAACATCGGTCATCTGGAGGCCGCCGCCGGGGTCATCGGCCTGATCAAGGTCCTGCTCGCCTTCGACCGCGAGGTGATCCCCGCCCACCTGCACTGCGAGGTGCCGACGCGGCAGCTCGCCTGGGACCGGCTCCCGTTGCGCGTCACCACCGAGCAGGTGCCCTGGCCAAGGGCGTCCGGCACGCGTGTCGCCGGGGTGAGCGCCTTCGGGTTCACCGGTACGAATGCCCATGTCCTCGTCCAGGAGCCGCCGCCCGCCGGCGAGAGGTCCACGGCCGCCGGGACCGGCCCGGCGCTGCTGGCGGTCTCGGCCCGGACGGCGCCCGCGCTGGAGGAGGCCGTCTCGCGGCTGCGCGAGCGGCTGGCCGCCACGCCGGAGGCGGACCGCGCGGACCTGTGCTGGACCTCCGTCGCCCGACGGATCCACCACGAGCACCGGATCGCCGTGGTGGGACGGACCGTCCGGGAGCTGGCCGAGGCGCTGGGCGCGGGGCCGCACCGCGGGCACGTGCCCGCGGGGGAGGAGCGCCCCGTCCTGTTCCACCACCGTGCCAGCCCGCCGAGCCGGCAGTGGTTCGCCGAGGTCACGCGGGAGCTGCCGGGCATCGACGCGACGCGCATCCTGGAGCGCACCGAGACCGAACTACGCACCGTGGCCGCGCCGCGAACCGCCTCCGGAAACCCGCCGCGAACCGCCCCCGGAAACCCGCCGCGAACCGCCCCCGGAAACGCGCCGGGGACGGCGCCGGGGACCGGGGCGGAGTCGCCGGCGGGAATCGAGGTGCTGGCTCGGCACGTGGCGGCCGTTCGCCTGTGGCGGGCGCTGGGCGTGGTGCCCGCCGCCGTGGCTGCGCCTCCGGACGTCGGTCCCTACCTGGCGGCCTTCGCGGCCGGTGAGCTCACCGTCGCGGAGCTGGCCCGGGCGTTCGCCGAGGGGACGCCGCCGCGCGCCGGCGGCGTCGCCTCCTTCCCCGACCTGGCCGCCGCCGCCGGGTTCGAGCTGGTGCTCGACCTCGGTGAGCACGGGTGCGCGGTCAGCCTGACCGGCGAGGCAGCCCATCCAGGAGCCCCAACCGCCACCGGAGCCGGCGGTGGGGTCGGGGCCGACGGCGGGGCGGAGGCGCTCGATGTGCTGGCCGCCCTGCACGTGCGGGGGGCGCGCTTTGAGTGGGGGCGGCTGGCTCCTGCCCGTCCGCGGGTGCTCTCCCTGCCCGCCTACCCGTGGCAGCGCACGCGGCACTGGGTGGAGGCCGTCGAGACGCCACCGCCGCCGGCCGCCGGACCGCGTGCAGACGGGCCGCCCGGCAGCGGATCGGAGCCGGGGCCGCCCGTGGAGACCGCGCTGCTGCGCCGCATCCGGGCCACGCCCGCGCCGGCGCGGGTGGAGGCGCTGCTGCCACCGCTGCTCGACCTGGTCGCCGAGGTGCTCGGCGGGGCCGACGACATCGATCCTGACCAGGGCTTCTTCGACATGGGCATGGACTCGGTCCTGTCACTGCGGCTCAAGCTCGCCACCGAGGCGGCGCTCGGCATCGACCTGCCCAACACCGTCCTCTTCGAATGCCCCACCCCCCGCTCCTTCGCCCAGTTCATCGTCGCCGGCCTGGACGAGGCGCCGGCTGTGGACGACACCGTGGACGACGCCGTGGACGAGCTCGCCGCGCTGAGCGACGACGCGCTCGCCGCCCGGGTCGCGGACGTGCTCGCCGGCTCCTCGGCCCGGCTGCGATCGGCCGAGGCCCCGGTCGCGGGGGTTCAAGCCATCTTTGAGCAGCCGCACGTTGACTCGGGTCACTACCCGATCTCGTCGAAGGGAAGCGACGAATGACACAGGCCGACCTTCGCGCCCGGCTCATCGAGGCGTTGCGGGTGATCGAACAGCTGGAGGGCAGGCTCGCCGCAGGCGGGTCCGCGCCGGAGCCGATCGCCGTCGTCGGGGCGGGCTGCCGCCTGCCCGGCGGCGTCGACGGGCCCGACTCGTTCTGGAAGCTGCTGAGCGACGGAACCGACGCGGTGAGCGAGTTCCCCGCCGGCCGCGCCGACCTGGCGGCCTGGTACGACCCCGACCCCGACCGGCCCGGCACCACCTACGTGCGCCACGGCTGTTTCGTCGACCAGGTGGACCGGTTCGAGCCCGAGGTCTTCGGCATCTCCCCGCGCGAGGCCATCGGCATGGACCCCCAGCAGCGGCTCGCCCTGGAGGTCGCCTGGGAGGCCCTTGAGCACGCGGGGTACGCGCCGGACTCCCTCACCGGCAGCGCCACCGGCGTGTTCCTCGGGGTGAGCACCACCGACTACGTCCGGCTGCGGCAGGAGCGCGGCGACCCCGCCGACGTGGACGCCTACCAGCTCATGGGCGAGCCCAGCTTCACCGCCGGCCGGATCTCGTTCGTCCTCGGGCTGATGGGGCCGAGCCAGGTCGTGGACACCGCCTGCTCGTCGTCCCTGGTGGCGCTGCACGACGCGTGCCAGGCGCTGCGGCTCGGCGAGTGCGACATGGCGCTGGCGGGCGGCGTCAACCTCATGCTCAGCCCGTACTCGTTCGTGCTGCTCAGCAAGTTCCGCGGGCTGGCGCCCGACGGGCGGTGCAAGACCTTCGACGCCGCCGCCGACGGGTACGGGCGCGGCGAGGGCGCCGGCATCGTGGTGCTCAAGCGGCTCTCCGACGCAGAGCGGGACCGTGACCACGTGCTGGCGGTCATCCGCGGCACCGCCGTCGCGCACGACGGGCGCAGCAGCGGCATGACGGTGCCCAATCCGGCCTCCCAGCAGGCCGTCATCAGGGACGCGCTCAAGCAGGCCGGCCTGACCCCGGCCGACATCGACTACGTGGAGGCCCACGGCACGGGAACCGCGCTCGGCGACCCGATCGAGCTGCGCGCGCTGCAGGCGGTCATCGGGCAGGCGCACAGCCGCGCCGCCCCGCTCCTGGTCGGCTCGGTCAAGACGAACATCGGCCACCTGGAGGCCGCCGCGGGCGTCGCCGGGCTGCTCAAGGTGGTGCTGTCCCTGCACCACCGGGAGATCCCGCCGCATCTGCACTTCACCGACCCCAACCCGAACGTGGACTGGTCAGGGCTGCACGTCCGCGTCGCCGACGAGGGACGGCCGTGGCCGGTGCGCGGCGGCGTGCGCGCGGGCGGGATCAGCAGCTTCGGCGCCAGCGGGACCAACGCCCACGCCGTGGTCACCGAGCCGCCGCCGCGTCCGGTGCCCGCCCAGGCGTCCGGGCCGCGGCGCGAGCACGGCGTGCTGACGCTGTCGGCGCGCACCGAGGGCAGCCTGCGCGAGCTGGCCAAGGCGTACGCCTCCTGGCTCAGGACGCCGGGCACCGGGTCGATCGAGGACGTCTGCCGCACCAGCCAGAGCGGGCGCGGCAGGATGGCCAAGGGGCTGGCCGTCGTCGGCGACTCGTCCGCGGAGCTGGCGCGGGCGCTGGAGACGTTCGGCCGCGGCGAGCACGACGACGGCTGGACGGGCGTTGCGCTCGCGCCGCACCGCAACCGCGGCCTGGCCTGGCTGTTCACCGGCCAGGGCGCCCAGTACGGGCGCATGGGCGAGGATCTGCGCGCCGAGCCGGCCTACCGGGAGGCGATCGAGCGCGTCGCCGAGCTGATGGACCCGCTGCTCGACCAGCCGTTGGCCGCGCTGCTCGACCTGCCGGACGACGCGGGCTCCCCGATCCACCTGACCGGCAACACCCAGCCGGCGCTGTTCGCCGTCGAGTACGCGCTGTCGCGGCTGTGGATGTCCTGGGGGGTGCGGCCCGCCGTCGTCATGGGGCACAGCGTCGGGGAGATCACCGCGGCTTGCGTGGCCGGGGTGCTCAGTCTGCCCGACGCGGTCGAGCTCGTCGCCGCCCGCGGCCGGCTCATGCAGGCCCTTCCCGCGGGTGGCGTCATGGCGACCCTGGTCTGCGACGAGGAGCGGGCGCTGCGGGCGATCCAGGGGTTCGAGGAGCTGGTCTCGGTGGCGGCGGTCAACGGCCCCGCCGACACCGTCATCGCGGGCCCGGCCCGCGAGGTCGCCCGGATCACCGACGCACTGGCGGCCGAGGGGGTCAAGCACCGCCTGCTGAAGGTGTCCCACGCCTTCCACTCGCCGCTGCTGAAGCCGATGCTGGACGACCTGCGCGCGGTGGCCAGAGGCGTCAGGCATCACGAACCGGAGATCCGGCTGCTGTCGAACGTGACCGGCGACGAGTGGGGTGAGGAGCAGCGCGACCCGGAGTACTGGGTGCGGCACGCGCTCGCGCCGGTCCGCTTCCACGACGGGATCCGCCGGCTGCACCGCGACGGCCTGCGCACCTTCCTGGAGATCGGCCCGCAGCCGGTGCTGCTCGGCCTCGGCGCCCGGGCCCTGGACGATCCCGGCTGCCTCTGGCTGCCGTCCCTGCGCAAGAACCATGACGGACGGCGGCGCACGATCGCCGCGCTGGGCGCCCTGCACCTGCGGGGCGTCGCGGTGGACTGGGCCGCCGTCCACGGGGGAGCCGGGTTCGATCGGGTGCCGCTGCCCACCCACGTGTGGGACCGGACGCGGCACTGGTTCACGGAGGTGGAGCCGGGCGCCCCGGTCATGCGCGGGCGGCCCGGCGCATCGGGCCCCGGCGTCCGGCTGCCGGTCGCGCTCCCCACCTATGAGGTCGCCGCGGACGCCGAGGCGGGGCTGGAGCGGCTGGTCGAGCTGGCCAGGCAGGCCGCGGCGGATGCGTTCGGCGGCGTTTGGCACCGGGCCGCCGCTGTGGAGCTGGCCGAGCCGGTGGCCGCCGGTCAGACCCTTCAGGTCACGGTCGAGCGGGACGGCGACGGCCCGGCCGCGTTCACCGTCAGGGGCCGCGACGACGGCGAGGCGGCGGCGTCGGCCCCCTGGCGCCTGCACGCGCGCGGCGTGCTCCACGGCGGCGCGGTCAGGGAGAGCGACGGGATCGACGGCGACGAAGACGTGGTGGTGCCGGCCGGTGAGCGTCATCCGCTGGTGGCCGCCGCCGTGGCGCTGAGCGGCGCGGAGACGGCCACGCCGGCCGGATTCGAGACACTGGCCTGGGACCCGGGCCCGCCCGTGGCGAGCGTGCGAGTACGCAGGCGGAGCGCCGAGGCCGAGTTCCGCACCGCCGGCGGTCGCGTGAGCGGCCGGGTCACCGGGCTGCGGACGGCGCAGCCGGGCGAACAGGCCGCCGCGCGCTGGCGCGACCCTGCCGAGCTGGTGTTCGAGCTGGACTGGCAGGAGGCGCCCCTGCCCGCGGCGGGCGGCCTCGACGGTGAGCGCTGGCTCCTGTTCCGCGACGGCCACGGCGTCGCCGAGCGGCTGGCCGAGCAGGTGCGCGAGCAAGGCGGACGCCCGCGGCTGGTCCGCCACGCGCCCGGGGTGGGCGTGGCGGGGCTGCTCGCCGAGGCGCGGCCGCACCGGGTCGTCGTCCTCACCGGGCTCGACGCGCCCGACCTGGACGAGGCCGACGAGGACGCGCTGGTGGCCTTCCGCGACCAAGCCGAGCTGCTGGCCGTCGAGGTCGTCCAGGCGCTGCGCGAGCGGCCGGGCGTCACCGTGCACCTGGTCACGCGCGGCGCGGTGCCCGCCGCCCCCGGCCGGCGGCAGCACCGGGCGGCGGCCGCCGGGCTATGGGGGCTGGGCCGGGTGATCGCGCTGGAACATCCGGGCTTGTGGGGCGGCGCCGTGGACCTGGACCCGGCCGGACCGGCCGACGGGACCGGGCGCCTGCTCGACGCACTCGTGCACAGCGCGGAGGACCAGATCGCCCTGCGTGAGGCCCGGGCGCTGGTGTGCCGGCTGGTCCGGCGACCCTTGCCGGCCGAGCGGCTCCAGGCGGCGCCGCCCATCCGCGCCGACGGGGCCTACCTGGTCACCGGGGCGTTCGGCGGAATCGGCGTCACGGTGGCCCGATGGCTGGCCGGGCACGGCGCTCGGCGGCTGGTGCTGCTCGGCCGGACGGCGCTGCCGGACCGGGAGCGCTGGGACGACCCTGGCCTGGCGGCGGCGCAGACCGAGCGGATCGCCGTGGTGCGAGCCCTGGAGGCGCTCGGCGCCGAGGTCACCGTCGAGGCGGCGGACGTGGCCGACGCCGCCGCGGTCCGCGCGGCCGTGGCCCGCCTGGAGGCCGGCGGCGTGCCGCTGCGCGGCGTGGTCCACGCGGCCGGCGTGTCCAGACCCCAGGTTCTCGCCGAGGTGGACCGGGCGGGCTACGCGGCGGTCTGGCGGCCCAAGGTGCTGGGCGGGTGGGCGCTGCACCGCGCCACCCGGGAGTCGGAGCTGGACTTCTTTCTCGGCTTCTCCTCCATAGCTGCCGCCTGGGGCTCTCTCTACCTGGCCGGTTACGCCGCCGCCAACGCCTTTCTCGACGGCCTGGCCCAGGACCGCCGCGCGCGCGGGTTGCCCGGTCTGAGCGTGGACTGGGGGCAGTGGGAGCTGCCGTCCAAGCTGTACGGGGCGGACGTCCGCTCGTTTCTGGCCGCCAGCGGGCTGCGGGCGCTGCCCGCCGGGCAGGGGCTCCGGCTGCTGGGCGCCTTGCTGGGGGCGGACCGGGTCCAGCCGGTGGTGTGCGCGGCGGACTGGCCCACCTACAAGGCGACGCTGGAGATCCGCGGCCCCAAGCCCGTGCTGGAGCAGGTCGAGGCGGCCCAGGCGGCCGAGGAGCCGGCGGGCGAGGCGGCACCGGTGCTGGCGGAGCTGCGCGGCTGCCCGCCGGACGAGCGGCCGGCCGTCGTCTCCGGCTACCTGCGTGACCAGCTCGCGCAGATCCTCGGCCTGGAGCGGTCGCGGCTCGACACCGAGTTCCGCCTGCTCGACCTGGGCATCGACTCGCTGATGGTGATGGAGCTGATCAAGCGGGTGCGGCGAGACCTGCGGATCGACTGCCCCGCCAAGGACTTCTTCGCCACCGACGCCGCCGAGTGGGACACGCTCCTGCTCCGGCAGGCAGCACAGCACCACGCGTTCGACGTGTCCGCTACCGAGGTTGGGAGTGACGACAGGTGACAGGGACCAGGCGCGGCAAGACGTCCGGCCAGTACGACGTGGCGATCCTGGGCAGCGGGATGGCGGGCTCGATGCTCGCCGCCGTCCTGGCCCGCAACGGGGTGGAGGTGCTGCTGGTCGATCAGGGCACCCATCCGCGATTCGCGGTGGGGGAGTCGACCATTCCCTACACCTCCGCCATGACGCGGATCATCGCCGACCGCTACCGCGTGCCGGAGATCGGGGCATTAGCCAGCTTCAAAGGCATACAGCGTCATATTTCGCGAAATTCCGGTATTAAGCAGAACTTCGGGTTCGTCTACCACCGCGAAGGGCGCCCGCAGAACCCGGAGGAGATCAACCAGCTCAAGATTCCCACCGCCCTGCGCACCGAGTCCCACCTCTACCGCCAGGACACCGACGCCTACCTGTTCGCCGTCGCCGTCCGCCACGGCGCCCACCCCCGGCCCGGCACCCGTATCGAGGAGGTGGACATCGACCCCGACGCCGGGGTCGAGCTGCGCGCGGCGGGCGGGGAACGCTTCCGCGCCAAGTACGTGGTGGACGCCGGCGGCTTCCGCTCGCCGCTGGCCGACCGCTTCGACCTGCGCGAGAACCCCACCCGCGCCCGCCACCACTCCCGCAGCCTGTTCACCCACATGATCGGGGTGCGCCCGTTCGACGCGGCCCCGGCGGCAGCGCTGCACCGCCAGCCCAGCCCCTGGCACAACGGCACGCTCCACCACGTCTTCGACGGCGGCTGGCTCTGGGTCATCCCCTTCGACAACCACCCCGGCTCGACCAACCCGCTGTGCAGCGTGGGGCTCACGCTCGACCCCCGGCGCTTCCCCCAGGAGGAGCCGGACCCCCAGCGGGAGTTCGACGGCTTCCTCAAGCGCTTCCCCGAGATCGCCTGGCAGTTCACCGACGCCGTCGCCACCCGCCCGTGGGTGTCGACCGGCCGGCTGCAGTACTCCGCCAAGCGCCTGGTCGGCGACCGCTTCTGCCTCACCTCGCACGCGGCCGGCTTCATCGACGCCCTGTACTCGCGCGGGCTCACCAACACCCTGGACGTGGTCAACGCCCTGGCCTGGCGGCTGATCGCGGCCGCCCGCGAGGACGACTGGTCCACCGAGCGCTTCTCCTACGTCGAGACGCTGCAGCAGGGCCTCTTCGACGTCCATGACGACCTGGTCTACAGCTCCTTCGTCGGGTTCAGGGACTACGAGCTGTGGAACGCCGTCTACCGCACCTGGAAGATCGGCACCGTGCTGGGCACGCTGGTCCTGGAGAACGCCCACACCGCGTTCCTGCGCACCGGCGACGACGGCCTCTTCCGCGAGCTGGAGCAGAGCGACCATCCTGGCTCCCCGTTCCCCATCAGCGACCAGTTCAACCGGTTCGGCCCGCTCACCCGCGAGCTGTGCCTGGCCGTGGAGAACGGCTCGCTGAGCCCGTCGGCCGCCGCCGCCAAGATCTTCCACCACATCGAGGACGCCGACTACATCCCGCCGGTCTTCAACCTCGGTGACCCGGCCAACCACTTCTTCCACGCCACGCCGCCCAAGATGCTGGCCGCCGCCCGCTGGGGCAGGACCCAGGCCCCGCCGCACATCGGCGCGGTCATCCGCGGGGCCATCGCGGGCGTGGTCCGCACCCGGCTCAGCCCTCGCCACTGACGTCCGCCCACCGAGAAGAGGAATCGCCACGATGAGAAACAGCAGCATGGAGAAGACCTTCTACGACGTCGCGATCCTGGGATCGGGCATCGCCGGCACGTTGCTGGGCGCGATCCTGGCCCGGCACGGCGCGAAGGTCCTCCTGGTGGACGCCGCCTCGCACCCCAGGTTCGCGGTCGGGGAGTCCACGATCCCCTACACCCTGCTCTACCTGCGCGCCCTGGCCGACCGCTACGACGTCCCGGAGATCAAGGCGCTGGCCACCTTCACGCAGACCAGGAAGACGCTCGGGGAGCGGTTCGGCGTGAAGCGGCACTTCGGGTTCCTGCTGCACCATGAGGGTCAGCCGCAGAACCCGCGCGAGACCAACGAGTTCAACACGCCGAAGAACCTGCTCAACGAGGCCGCACACTACTTCCGCCAGGACACCGACGCCTACCTGTTCCACGTCGCGATCAAGTACGGCTGCCGGGCGAGGCAGAATTTCCGGGTCGAGCAGATCGACTTCGACGACTCCGGCGTCACCGTCACCGGCCCGGACGCGCAGTACCGGGCCCGCTACCTGGTGGACGCCAGCGGCTTCCGTTCCCCGGTGGCGGACAAGTTCGGCCTGCGGGAGAACCCGTGCCGGCTCAAGCACCATTCGCGCTCGGTCTGGAACCACATGCTCGACGTCACTCCGACCGACGACCTGTTCCGGCACGGCAAGGAGAACCGGCCGCCGTTCCCCTGGTACGAGGGCACCGTCCACCACATGTTCGAGCGTGGCTGGGCGTGGGTGATCGCCTTCGACAACAACAAGTGGTCGACCAACCCGCTGTGCAGCGTGGGCATGACCGTCGACCCCCGGACCTACCCCAAGCCCGAGCACCTGACCCCCGAGGAGGACTTCTACGCGCTCGCCGCGCCCTACCCCGACATCGCCCGGCAGTTCGAGGGGGCCAAGGCGGTGCGCGAGTGGGTGTCCACGCCGCGGCTGCAGTACTCCTCCAGCCGCTGCGCCGGCGACCGCTGGTTCCTGCTCTCGCACGCGGCCGGCTTCATCGACCCGCTGTTCTCCCGCGGCCTGTCGAACACCGCCGAGGCGGTGCACGCGCTGGCCTGGCGGCTGCTGGCCGCGATCAAGGAGGACGACTTCTCCGCCGAGCGCTTCGCGTTCGTCGAGCGCCTGCAGCAGAAGCTGTTCGACTACAACGACTCGCTGGTCAACGCCGCCTTCATCTCCTGGCGCGAGTACGACCTGTGGACCGCGGTGTTCCGCTTCTGGGCCTGGGGCGCGAACGCCGGCTGCTACCAGATCCAGCGCGCGCTCAGCCGGTTCGCGCAGGACGGCGACGACAAGCACTTCAGGGAACTGGAGAAGGCGCCGCACCTCGGGCACTACTGGGGCTTCAACGACGGCTTCGCCAAGGCCTACGACAGCATGGTCGAACAGGTGGACGCGGTCGAGGCCGGCCACCTCAGCCCGCGCGAGGCGGCCGACGACCTGTACGACCAGATGCACCGCGCCGACTTCTGGCCCAAGCACTTCGGCTTCGCCGAGCGGGACGTGCGTTTCATCAGCCCCGGCCCCAAGACGTTCTTCAAGATGGCGCGCTGGGCGAAGACCGAGGCCGACCCCGAGCTGGGCACGCTCATGATCGAGACCGGGAAGGCGGCGTTGAAGTCCCGCTTCCTCAAGGGACGCAAGCTGTTCTGACCACCGGAGGCAACTCGCGATGACCGTGGAAACTCCCAGCACCCCATTCGACGTCGCCGTCCTCGGCACCCACCTGGGCTGCGCCGTGCTCGCGGCGATCCTGGCCAAGCAGGGAGTGCGCGTCCTCCTCGTGGACGCCGCCCCCGGGCAGGAGGAGTTCGCCGGGGAGACGACGGTGCCGTACACGGCGGAGGTCTTCTTCACTCTCGCCCGCCGCTTCGACATCCCCGAGCTCGCCGCCTTCGGGCTGACCAGCGCGCTGCCGTCGGAGATCCGGCGCTCCAGCGGGATCAAACGCAGCCTGGGCTTCCTGCACCACAGCGAGGGCCGCCAGCAGGTCCCCGAACAGGCCGTGCAGTTCAACGTCCCGGGCGAGCACGCCGAGTGGCACCTGTATCGCCCGCACGTCGACCAGCACGCCTGGACGATCGCCCGGCGCTACGGCGCGGTGGTCGTGCCGCACCGTCCCGCGGTCGCGGACGTGCGCGTCGGCGCCGGCGGCGCCGACGTGCTGCTGGCCGACGGCTCCCTGCACCGCGCCCGGTTCGTCGTGGACGGCAGCGGCGCGGGCTCCCCGCTGGTACGACGGCTGGGGGCCGAGGACGCGGCGCCGAAACTGCTCTCCCGGTCGCGGGTGCTGGCCACGCACATGTACGGGGTGCGGCCGTTCGAGCAGTGCGTGCGGCAGGCGGACTACGTCAGCGCCACCGACTGGTCCATGGGCACGATCAGCCACCTGTTCCCCGGCGGGTGGCTCCAGCTGGCCCACTTCGGCAACGGCGAGGACCCGGTCAACCCGTTGACCAGCGTGGTGCTCAGCCTGGACCCGGGGCGGTACGCGGACCTGCCGGGCGAGCCCGAGCAGGCATTCCGCGAGCTGGTGCGCCGCTTTCCCACCCTGGCCCGCTCGTTCAAGGACGCCGTCGCCGCCCGGCCGTGGACCGCCGCCCGGGTCTGGCAGCGCACGGCGGGACCGGCGTTCGGCGAGGGGTGGTTCCTGTTCGACCGCACCTTCAGCCGCAACGACCTGTTCCTGTCACGCGACGTCACCATGACGGCCGAGATGGTCCACGCGCTGGCGCCGGCGCTGGTCGAGGCGGCGCGGCGCGACGACTGGTCGACACCGGCGCTGCGGCGCGCGGCGCTGTTCCAGGAGCGGCTGGTCGACTTCAACGACCGGCTGCTCGCCGGCGCCCGCACCGCCACCACCGACTTCCGGCTGTGGAACGCCTACTCGCGGGTGTGGCTGCTGTGGTCGATGCTCTCGGCCCTGTCGCTCAAGAGCGCCCGCAACCGGTGCCTGGCGCTGGGGCGCTGGGAGGAGGTGGAGCGCTTCGGGGACGACGCGTTCTGGTTCCGCCCGCCTGACGGGCTGCCCGGGCTGCTGGACCGGGCGCTCGGAGAGCTGGCCGAGGTCGAGGCCGGCACGCGCTCGGCGAGCGCCTGCGCCGGCCGCCTGTTCACACTGCTGCGCCGGGCGCCGTTCGTGCCGCCGGTCTACCGGTTCGCCGATCCGGACGCCCGTTACTACCACTTCTCCACGGCGCGACGGCTGCGCATGCTGTTGTGGTCGAAGACCGTGGCGCCCGCCGAGTTCCGGACGATGATGACCAAGGAGAACCTCACCAACGTGCCGCCTCCCGCGATGCACTGAAACGCGATGCACTGAGAAGGGCACGGAAATGCGCCGGGCCGGCTCCCTGCCCGAGGGAGCCGGCCCGGCGTCTTTCGCCTGGCCCGGCGCAGGAGCTCAGCGCAGGACCTCAGCGCAGGACTTCGGCGTAGCCGCCGCGCCAGTAGGCCAGGGGGTGGCGGTGGGACCGCAGGTTTCCGCCGACCAGCCGGCCCACCAGCAGCGTGTGGTCGCCCGTGGTCACCGCCCGCTCCAGCTCGCACTCGGCGTAGGCGACGACGTCGGCCAGCACCGGCATCCCGCTGACCGGGCCGCGGTCCCAGCGCACCCGGTCGAACTTGTCCGGGACCGGGGAGGCGAAGACCTGGGAGACCCGCCTGGCCCGATGGTCCAGCATGTTCACCGCGAACCTGCCCCTGGCCAGCACGGCGGTGAGCGTGCCGCTCTTGTTGCTCACGCACGACAGCAGCAGCGGCGGGTCGGCGGACACGCTGCACACCGCCGAGCAGGTGAACCCGCGCGGTGATCCGTCGCCGCCGGTGGTGGTGACCACGCAGACGCCGCTGGCGAAGGAGCCCATGACCGTGCGGAAGGTGTCGGCGTCCACCGACGGCAATCGCTCCTCGGCGCGCTCCTGGGTGGCGCCGTTCATCGGGAACACGTGCGTCGCGCACGGCTCGGGTCCGGCCAGGGCCATCGGCAACATCTCCCATCCGCTCATCGAGGGCCGCCCTCCTCCGTCATGGCCAGCAGCAGAGCTCGGTCGGTCTTCCCGTTCGGGGTCCTGGGCAGCGTCTCCAGCAGCCGCAGGCGGTCGACGTTCATGTAGGGGGGCAGCAGCCCCGCGCAGTGACGCTTGACCTCCAAGAGGGAGGGGCGCCGGCCGGGCGCAGGGACGACGAACGCGTACAGGCGCGCGTGATCCCCCTCCCCGGCGGCCAGCACGGCGACCTCGGCGACGGAGCCGAGCCCTCCCAGGGCCGTCTCGATCTCGCCCAGCTCGACCCGGTTGCCGCGGACCTTGACCAGGTGGTCGCGCCGCCCGACGTAATGCAGCTCGCCGTCGGCGTCCAGACGGCCGAAGTCGCCCGTCCGATAGGGGCCCGTCAACCTCTCGCCGCCCCAGTAGCCCAGCATCACGGTCGGCCCCTCGACGACGATCTCCCCGACTCCGTCGTCGTCCGGGGACGACAGCGTGACCGTGTCCCCGGCGCAGGCGCGCCCGATGGGCAGCGGCCGGTCGCGGTCCAGGTCCGCGTCGCTCACCTCGTAGGAGGTGCAGACGTTGGTCTCCGTCGGCCCGTACCAGTTGAGCAGCCGGACGCCGGGCCAGTGTTTGCGCAGCGCCCGCACGTGCTGCAGGGGGAACGGCTCTCCGGCGAAGACGCAGGCGCGCAACCCCGGCGGCGGCTCCCGGTCCAGCAGGCCCCCTTCGCGGCACATCAGGGTCAGGACGGAGGGGACGGAGTACCAGACGGTGATGGCGCGCTCGTGGAGGAAGTCCGTGAGCTGGTGCGGGGCGTAGGCGCTCGCCGGAGGCACGAGGTGGACCGAGGCCCCCGTCGCGAAAGCGGCATACAGATCGAAAACCGACAGATCGAAGTTGAACGGCGCATGGTTGGAGAGCCGGTCACCGGCCCCCACCCGGACTTCCCGCACCGCCCACTCGACGAACGCGAGCGCGTTGCGGTGGCTCAGGCACACCCCCTTGGGCGTGCCGGTCGAGCCTGAGGTGTAAAGGATGTAGGCGGGATCGTCGCCCCCTGCGGAGAGCTCGCCCCGGCCGCCGCCGGCGTCGGCGTCGCCGCCGGCGGCCAGCTCCGGCCAGGGGACGAGCGGCAGGCCGTGCCCGGCGGGGAGCCGTCCGGGAGCGTCCTCGTCGGTGACGACCAGCGCGGGCGCGGCGTCGCGGACGATCCTGGCGACCCGGGCCGCCGGGTTGGCGCCGGCGACCGGGACGTAGACGGCGCCCAGGCGCAGCACCGCCTGCATCACCGCGATCGCCTGGACGTGCTTGCCGGTCCAGATGACGACGCGATCGCCCCGGCCGACGCCGCGCCGGCGCAGGGCGGACAGGTAGAGATCGGACAGTTCGTCCAGGGCGCGGTAGGTCACCGGGCCGTCGTGGTCGTGCACGGCGACGGCCTCAGGCGTGCGCCGCGCGCTTTCGATGAGCAGCCGATGGAGTTTCACAGGTGGAGTTCCCTCGCGATGAGCTGTCGCTGGATGTCGGAGGTGCCGGAGAAGATCACTGCGGGCACGGTGTCGCGGAGCGCCGCCTCGATGCCGTCCTCGGACAGGTAGCCGCGGGCCCCGAAGAGCCTCACGGCGTCCAGGGCGCTGTGCAGCACCCCTTCGGAGACGGCCAGCTTGGACATGGCGATCGCCAGGTCCGCCGGCTCGCCCCGATCCAGTTGCCAGCACGCGCGGTACAGCAGCAGGCGGGCGCTCTCGACCTGGGTGGCCATGTCCGCTATGCGGTGGGAGACGGCCTGCAGCCGCGAGATGGGCGCGCCGTACTGCCGCCGGGCGCGGGCGTGCTCCTTGACCCGGTCCAGCAGGCGGTCGGCGAGCCCCAGGTAACCAGCGAACAGGCAGGCCCGCTCCCATTCCATGGAGCGCTGGAAGATCGGGCCGCCCTGCCCCGGCTCGCCCAGCACCCGCTCGTCGGGGACGAAGCAGTCCTCGAAGTGGACCGCGCAGGCCACGCAGTCGTCCAGGCCCATCTTCCGCATCGTCGGGCCGAGCCGGACGCCCGGGGAGCCGGCGTCCACAACGAAGGCGGTCTGCCCGAGGTAGCCGGCCCGCGGGTCGGTGGTGGCGTAGACGAGCAGCACGTCGGCGACGGGCCCGTTGCTGACGAACGACTTCTTCCCGTTGAGCACCCAGCCGCCCGGCGCCCGGCGGGCGCTCGTGGCCAGGCGCGAGACGTCCGACCCGGCCTCGGTCTCGGTCATGGCGTTGCCGGCGATCGCCTCGCCCGAGCACAGGCGCGGCAGGAACCCGGCGCGCAGGCCGGGCCCGCCGAACTCGGCGATCGGCATCGTGCAGGCGAACAGGTGCGCACTCGCGCCGAACACCAGCCCGGTGTGGCGGCAGCCCCGCCCGGCCGCCTCGAACACCCGGGCCGTGTCGAGGGCACCGAGCCCCTGCCCGCCGTGCTCGGCGGGCACGCAGGAGCCGAGCACGCCCAGCTCCCCGAGGCAGCGCCAGTGCCGTCGCCGGCCCCCCAGGGGGTGCTCGGTGTGCGAGTCCTTGCACACCTGGCGCAGCCGGGTCAGCAGGTGCTCGTAGCGGGCCGATTGCTCGGCGTTCCAACCGAAGTCCACCATCTCTCGTCTCCATCAGTGGGTGGGCAGGGCCGGCGCCGCCGGACCGGCGTCCTGACGCAGATCCGGCCGGGACGACACGGCGGCCGAGGACCGCAGGGTCAGGGAGAGCAACGGGGCGGCCATCGCCGTGGTGACCACGGCCATGACGACCATGGCGCTGAACAGCTCGGTGCTGAGCAGGCCCAGCCCGAGACCGACGTTGAGCACCACGAGCTCGGTCAGGCCCCGGGTGTTCATCAGCAGGCCCAGCACCAGTGAGCCGCTGGGGCTGAGCCCGCTGAGCCGGGCGGCCACGGTGACCCCGCCCAGCTTGCCCAGGCAGGCCGCCACCACGATGCCGACGGTGATCAGCAGCGTCATCCCGGTGATCGTCGTCAGGTCGACCGAGAGCCCGGTGACCACGAAGAAGACCGGCATCAGCAGCTGGCCGACGCGTTCGAGCGGGACCTGCACCGCCGCGCGCAGCGCGGGCGCCAGGGAGCGCGGCATCACCAGACCGAACATGAAGGCCCCGAAGATGGCGTGGATGCCGATCACCGAGGTCACGTAGGCCGACAGCAGGACCCCCGCGGCGGTGACCATGACCGGCCACGGCTGGGCCGCGCTCATCCGCTGGAACGCCCAGGCCAGCAGCGGCCGCACCACCCAGAACATGGCCACGACGTAGATCACCGACCAGGCCAGTACCGAGATGAGCGCCGCCGAGCCGCTGGTGGTGACCAGGGCGACGACCGCGGCCAGCACGCACCAGGCGAACACGTCGTCGGCGGCGGCCAGCGCGAGGGCGAGCACGCCTACCCGGCTGCTCTGCAGCCGGTACTCGGAGATGATCCTGGCCAGCACCGGGAAGGCCGTCACGGACATGGCCACGCTGAGGTAGAGCGTGAAGCCGAGCAGCCCCACCTGGCGGCCGTCCACGACGCCGTAGCGCGGGTACAGCAGCCAGGCCATCGCCACGCCGAGCAGCATCGGGGTCACGATCGACGACAGCCAGATCAGGCCCGTGCTGCGCCGGTGGCCGCGGATGGTGGCGGGGGTGAACTCCCAGCCGACGACGAACAGGAAGAGCAGGACCCCGATCTGCGCCACGACCGACAACTGCGGCCGCAGCTCGGCGGGGAAGAGGAGCCCCGTCAGGTCCCCGGGGAACAGGCCCAGCACGCTGGGCCCCAGGATGACGCCCGCCAGGATCTCGCCGATCACCGCCGGCTGCCGCATTGATCGGACGACGACGACGACCATGGTCGCGACCAGCAGGATCACTCCGATGCCCGCGACAGTCGTCATGATCTGCCATTCGGCGTTTTCCTTCGGCACGGCTACTCCAGGGCGTTGGGGAGGTGAGGCCGTTCGGCGCCTCGGGGGCCACTGTCCGCAATCGCGCTTGAGATCCGGTCAAACGGCGCCGGCCCGTTCGAGGGAAGTTCCACCGCCGAGGGCTAGACGTGGACTTCCGCGACACGCGGACTTCCACGAGACGAGAAGGGACGTGAGCCGATGGGACGGATCCTCGTCGCCACCACGCCGGGCGAAGGTCACGTGAACGGGATGGTGGAGGTGGCGCGCGCGCTCGTCCGCGCCGGCCACGAGGTGCGCTGGTACACGGGACGGGCCTTCCGTCCCAAGGTCGAGGCCGCCGGGGCCGTGTTCGTGCCCATGTCGCGCGGGCACGACTGGGGCGGCAGGACCAGGGAGGAGGCGTTCCCGCACCACGCGGGGCTGACCGGCGTGCGGAGCATGGTCGCGGCCTTCCGCGACATCTTCTTCCGCGCCGCCTACGGTCAGATGGTCGACATCCTGGAGATCCTGGACGAGTTCCCCGCCGACGTGATCGTCTCCGGTGAGACGATCTTCGGCGCCAACTTCGCCGCCGAACGGCGCGGCATCCCGATCGCCTGGGTGGCCACCTCCATCTACATCTTCGGCAGCCGCGACACCGCTCCGCTCGGACTGGGCCTGCCCCCTGCCGCCTCGCCGGCCGGCCGGCTGCGCAACAGGGCGCTCAAGGTGCTCTCCCGCACGCTGCTGAAACCCCTGCGGGAGGTGCGCAGAGACGCCGACGTGACCCGCTCGCGGGCCGGGCTGAGACCGATCGGCGCCGGCCCGTTCGAGAACATCGTCCACCCACCCGACCTGTACCTGATGGGGACGGTGCCCTCCTTCGAGTACCCCCGCACCGACATGCTGCCGCAGACCCACTTCGTCGGGCCCTTCGTCGGCCCGCCGCCCCAGGGGTTCCAGCCGCCCGCCTGGTGGGACGAGCTGGACGGGCGCCGCCCGGTCGTCCACCTCACCCAGGGCACGGTGGCCAACGACGCCGGCCGGCTGCTGACGCCGGGCCTCAAGGCGCTGGCCGGCCTGGACGTGACGGTGGTGGCGACCACGGGTGTCCCCCCGGACACGCTCGACCTCGGCCCCCTGCCGGCCAACGTGCGGCTGGAGCGGTTCGTCCCGCACTTCGAACTGCTGCCCCGAGTGGACGTCATGATCACCAACGGCGGCTACGGCGGGGTCAACACGGCGCTGTCGCACGGGGTCCCGCTCGTGGTCGCGCCGGCCACCGAGGAGAAGCACGAGGTCGCGGCCCGCGTCGACTGGGCAGGCGTGGGCATCGGGCTCAGCCGCCGCAACCTGTCGGCCGACGCGCTGCGCCGCGCGGTCAGCACGGTGCTCGCCACGGACTCCTACCGCCGCCGCGCCCGCCAGTTGCAGGAGGAGTACCGCAGACACGACGGGCCGCGGCGCGCGGTCGCGCTGATCGAGAGCCTGGCCGGGCTGCCGCAGTCCCGGCCCGCCGCCGAAGGGAGCGTGCGCGGATGAGGAAGACGACGACCAAGCTGCCCGACGGCCGCGAGCTGATCTACTACGACACCCGCGACGACGTGGTCAGGGACCCGGTGGACCCGCGTCCGGCCACCGCCCCGGCCAGGACGACCGAGATCCGCTACGACGCGCTGCGCGAGGAGTGGGTCCTGATCGCCGCCCACCGGCAGGGACGCACCCACCACCCGCCGACCGAGGAATGCCCGCTGTGCCCGTCCCCGGAGGGCAACAGCGAGATCATGGCCGACGACTACGAGGTGGCCGTCTTCGAGAACCGCTTCCCGGCCCTGGCCGGCGACGGCGACGCAGAAAGCGCCCGCGAGCGCCTGCACGCGCTGCGCCGGCCCGGCCAGGCGTGGCGGGCGGCGCCCGGGGCGGGCCGCTGCGAGGTGGTGTGTTTCAGCGCCGACCACGACCGCTCCTTCGCGGACCTGCCCGCTGAACAGGTCTCGCTCGTCCTCGACGTGTGGACCGACCGCACCGCCGAGCTGTCGCACCTGCCCGGCGTCGAGCAGGTGTTCCTGTTCGAGGACCGCGGCAAAGAGACCGGCATGAGCCTGGTCCACCCGCACGGGCAGATCTACGCCTACCCGTTCGTCACCCCGCGGACCCGGCGGGTGCTGGCGGCGGTGGCCGGGCACCGGTCCGCGACCGGCCGGAACCTCTTCGACGACCTGGTGGCCGAGGAGTCGTCCGACGGCAGGCGCCTGGTCGTCGAGGCCGAGCACTGGACGGCGTTCGTGCCGTACGCCGCGCACTGGCCCTACGAGGTGCACCTGTACCCGCGCCGCCGGGTGCCTGATCTGACCGGGCTGGACGACGCCGCCCGGGCCGAGTTCCCCGGCGTCTACCTCGACCTGCTGAGCCGCTTCGACCGGCTGTTCGGCGCCGCCGGCCCGGCGCCCTACATCTCCTCCTGGATCCAGGCACCGATCTCCGACCGGGAGGAGTTCGCCCTGCACCTGGAGCTGTTCACGGTGCGCAGGACACCCGCCAAGCTCAAGCACCTGGCCGGCTCCGAGCTGCTCATGGACGTCTTCGTCAACGAGATCCCGCCGGAGTCGGCCGCGGCCAGGCTGCGCGAGCTGGGGTGACGGCGGGCCGCCCGCCAGCACCACCCGGGCGCCGACGCGTTCGGCCAGGACCGGCGCGAGCGGCGAGGCGATCAGCGC